>JAWLEC010000019.1:0-25638 GCA_041686315.1 Ilumatobacteraceae bacterium | reverse complement strand
CCGGCGACAATGGGCGGATGCCGGTCGATCGAGGCGTCGTGATCCTGCGTGACGTGAGCCTTCGCGACGGGCTGCAGGACGAAGCGCCGATCCCCACCGAGGCGAAGGTGGCGTTGTTCGAGGCGCTTGCGGACGCCGGCGTCCGCGATCTGGAGGTGACGAGCTTCGTGCGGCCCGACCGGGTGCCCGCTCTGGCCGACGCCGAGGCCCTCGTCGCAGCCACGTCGGAGCTGGCCGCCGACCACGGCGTGACCCGCTGGGGTCTCGTGCTGAATGCCCGCGGCGCCGAACGAGCCCTCGCCGCCGGCGTCGACCATCTGCAGTACGTGGTGTCGGTGAGTGACACGCACAGCCGGCACAACGCGGGCACCGGCACCGACGAGGCGCTCGACGCGTTCGACCGGATCACCTCCGACGCGCTGGTGCAGGGGGCGACGGTCGAGGCCACGCTGGCGACGGCGTTCGGGTGCCCGTTCGAGCATCGGGTCGAACCGGATCGGGTCGCAGCGGTCGCACGCCGGGTGGTGGAAGCCGGCGCCTCCTCGATCGGGCTCGCAGACACCATCGGGGTGGCTGTGCCCACGGAGGTGGCGACACTCGTCGACCGGGTGACCGGTGAGATCGACGTGCCGGTCGGTGCACACCTGCACGACACACGAGGATTGGCGATCGCCAACGCACTGGCGGCACTCGATCGTGGCGCGGTGCGCCTCGATGCCAGTGTCGGTGGTCTCGGGGGTTGCCCGTTCGCCCCCGACGCCAGCGGCAACGTGCCGATCGAGGACCTCGCCCACGCGTTGGGGGAGATGGGATACCGCACAGGCGTGGACGTGCCGGCGTTGGTGGAGGCCGCCCGTCTCGCCTGCGAACTCACGGGTCGGGCCGTGGCCAGCCACGTCGGTATCGCCGGCCCCCGTTTCGCCTGAGACGGGCCCGTGTCGCGTTCGCCAGGGGTCGGACCCCGCACGAACGGGTGCGCACCGACGGACGGCGGCGTCGAAGGTTCGCGCGGGGTCTGACCCCTGACGAACCGGTTGCCGATACCGTGTCGGTGATGGCCGATTCCGACTGGCTCACGAGCACGCAGGTCGCGGTCGTGGCGGGCAAGGGCGGCGTGGGGTCGTCCACCGTGGCGGCGGCGTACGCGCTGGCGGCCGCCCGCACCGGTGCCGACGTCCTCTTCATCTCCGTCGACGGGCGCCCGGGAATGGGCCCGTTGCTCGGTGGACGCGAGCTCGACGACAACGACCACATCCTGCGCAAGTTGAAAGGTGCCGGACAGGTCCGGGGTCGCACGATCCCGGCCGAGCAGGCGTTCGGCGACTACCTCGAGCTGCGTGGCGTCGGAGGAGTCCTCCGGCGGGCGGCGTCGGCGGCGTCGTTGCCGATGATCGCCGCCGCCACGCCCGGCCTCGAGCACCTGCTCGTGCTGGGCAAGGTGAAAGAACTCGCCCGGGAGCGAGCGGCCGACCTCATCGTCGTGGATGCGCCGCCGGCCGGGCACGCCGCTCCCTTCCTGCGGTCGGCCACCGGGCTGTCCGACGTGGTGCAGTCCGGGCCGGTGCGCGATCAGGCGGTGGAGGTCGACGAGATGCTGCGCGATCCGCAGCGCTGCAAGGCGATGATCGTCACCCTGCCCGAGGAGACACCGGTGACCGAGGCGATCGGGCTGGCTGGGGAGTTCCGCAGCGACGTCGGGCTGGCACTGTTGCCGGTGGTGGCCAACGCCTGTTGGCCCGACCGCGGCGGTCTCGCCAAGACCCCGGCGATGGCGGCCCGGTCCCACAAGGTGAAGCTGTCACCGGCCACCAAGGCGGCGTTGGCCGGCTCCGGGGAGTTCGGTTGGGCCCGGGTCGAGCGTCAGCGCCACCAACTCGCCCGGCTCGGTCGGGAGATCGGAGAACCGATGGCGATGCTGCCCCGGCTGCCGACCCCACGCCTCACGATCCACCACCTCGGTCTGCTCGCCGACGAACTGGTCGAGCCGCTCGTCGACCCCGCCGAGGCAGGGAGTACCGGCTGATGGCGGCGCCACCGGTCCATGCGGGCGGTGACTCGCTCGACGAAGTGGTCGAGACCGCCGACCTGCTCGTCACGTGCGGTCCCGGCGGTGTCGGCAAGACCACCACGGCCGCCGCGTTGGGCGTGGCCGCCGCACGCGCCGGCCGCCGGGTGGTGGTCGTCACGGTCGACCCGGCTCGCCGACTCGCCGATGCACTCGGGCTGGAGCCCGGCGTTGCGTCCGACGATCCGCACCGGGTCACCGGCATTCCCGGTCTGGATCCCGCCGGGACGACGACCGGTGACGGCGACGGTGAACTCTGGGCGCTGATGCTCGACGCTGCCTCCACATTCGACCGGCTCGTGCGCGAGCAGACGACGAACGCCAAGCAGGCCGATGCGATCCTCGAGAACCCCGTGTACCGGGCCATCTCGGGCTCGCTCGCCGGTGCGCAGGAGTACATGGCGATCGAGCGCCTGCATCAGTTGCACACCAGCGGCGAGTGGGATCTGGTGATCGTCGACACGCCGCCGTCGCGGCACGCGATCGACCTGCTCGAGGCGCCGGATCGGTTGATCGGGTTCCTCAGCCATCCGGTGTACCGCACCCTCACCGCCGGGCAGCGGGCGTTCGCCAAGGTGACCAATGCAGCCGCCTCGATGTTCCTGTGGGCCGTGCGCCGGCTCGCCGGGCCGCAGATCGTGGAGGACACCGTCGAGTTCTTCCGGTCGTTGGCCAACATCGAACCGGGGTTGCGTCTGCGTGCCAAGGAGGTGTCCGAGCTGCTGCGGAGCGAATCGGCCTCGTTCGTGGTGGTCTCGAGTCCGCGAGCCGAAGCGATCGGTGAGGCCGAGCACCTGGTGGGCGCGCTGCGTGACGGTGGCTTCCCGTTCGGCGGGGTGGTCGTCAACCTGATCCATCCGATGCCCGAACCGATCCCGGTCGCCGACCGGGCCGAGTTGGAGGGTCTGTCCGAGGGTCCGCTGCTCGATCATGTGCAGTGGCACGACGAGCTGACCGCCCTGGCGGCGGCCGAGCGTGAGGAGATCGCTGCGCTCGCCGACCTCGCCGAGGACGTTCCGGTGGTGGAGCTGGCGTTGATGCCGGTCGACGTGCACGACGTGGACGGTCTCGCTGCGTTGGCGGTCACGATCGCCGGCGGCACCGACTCGGTGTGAGTGCAGCCACGCACCGACATCGCTGATGTTGCATCTGGTGTCTGACACCGGATGCAACGTCGTCGGGAGCAGGTCGTTCGGCGTCGAACTCCCATGACCGGGACCGGGGCAGCCGGTATCGTCGGGGTGTGACCACGACCGACCTCGTCGTCGAAGCGCTCTTCGATCGCCCGGCGGACGAGGGCCTCACGTTGGCCCTGCTCGTGCAGCAGGGCGGTGAGATCGTCGCCGAGCGCTACGGGGTGCAGCCCGAGAACGTCTTCCAGCCGGCCGTCGAGATCACCCCCGACTCGACGCTGATCTCGTGGTCGATGGCCAAGAGCATCACCCACGCGGCGGTCGGCATCCTGGTCGCCGACGGAGCCGTCGACGTCGACGCACCGGCCCGGGTTCCCGAGTGGCGGGACACCGACAAGCAGGCGATCACGTTGCTGCAGTTGCTCGAGATGCGCTCGGGGTTGCGCTTCGAGGAGGACTACGTCGACGAGTCGGTGTCGCACTGCATCGAGATGCTCTTCGGCGAGAGTGGCCCGAGCCACGCCGCGTATGCGGCGGCGCTCCCGCTCGACCACGCGCCCGGTAGCCACTGGAGTTACTCGTCGGGCACCACCAACATCGTGTCGCGCATCATCGGCGACGTCGTGTGTGGTGGCCCCGGAGGCGACCCTGTCGAGCGCAAGGCGGCCGTCCACCGATTCCTGCGTGAGCGTCTGTTCGACCCGTGCGGCATGACGTCGGCCGAGCCGAAGTTCGACGGCGCCGGCGACTTCGTGGGGTCGTCGTACGTGTACGCCACCGCTCGGGACTTCGCCAGGTTCGGTGAGCTGTACCGCCACGACGGTGTCACCGACCTCGGCGCCGGCCGGCGCATCCTTCCCGTCGGGTGGCTCGATCACGCGCGTGCCCGGGCCGCTCACGACGACGACAACGGCTTCGACTACGGCCGCCACTGGTGGCTCTGGCCGTCGCTGCCCGGCAGCCTCGCCTGCCATGGCCACGAAGGCCAGTATCTCGTGGTGGATCCCTCGCGCGAGTTGGTGCTGGTGCATCTCGGCAAGACTCCCGCCGAGGCTGCCCCCGGCCTGGTCCGCCGTCTCCACGCGATGGTGGAGACATGTTGAGGCGAGGCGGTGCGCAGTGACCGATCGGGGCGACGTCCGCGCCGACGTGACGCCGGTCGACGCCGATGACCGCGAGGGGCAGACCGACCGCAGGCCGCAGCGTCGTGCGGTACCTGCGGCGGAGGAAGGTGACGAGCTGGCTGCGCAGCCGATCGACGACGACGCCACCCACGAGCTCGACCGTGACGTGCTGCCCACCGGCGAGCTGCCGGCCCTGGTGCTCCGTCCCGCGGGTCGCAGGCCGAGGATCCGGCCGGTGCGCATCGGTATCAGGGCGCTGCTGCTCGTCGTCGTGGCGGTGTTCCTGTTGCCGCCCGTGCTCAGCGGCTTCCGGCAGGCGGCCGAGACGATCAGCGACGTCAACCCGGTGCTCGTGGCGCTCGGATTCGCACTGCAGATCGCCGCGCTCTTCTGCTACTCGCTCCTGACTCGGGCGTCGCTCGGGTCCGCCGGGGATCAGTTGTCGAACGCCCGGATCTTCCGGATCCAACTGAGCACCAAGGCGCTGTCCAACATCGTGCCGGGCGGCAACGCCGCCGGGTCTGCGCTGGGCTATCGACTGCTGACGCTGTCGGGGATCACGGGTCCGGACGCAGGGTTCGCACTGGCCACCGCGGGTATCGGCTCGGCGGTGGTGCTGAACATCTTGTTCTGGACGGCGCTCATCGTCTCGATCCCGTTCCGCGGCGTGAATCCCGCCTACGGCACCGCCGCCGTCGCCGGCGTGGTGATCCTCGGCGTGGCGGCGGGTCTCGTGGTGGGTGTGATGGACGGGTCGGGCCGTGCCGAGCGGCTGCTGCGCTGGATCGCCCGCAAGCTCCGTCTCGATGAGGACAAGTTCGCCGCGGTGCTGCACCAGGTGGCCGACCGGCTCGACGAGTTGACCCGCGACAAGCAGTTGTTGCGCCGGGTGGTGTTCTGGGCGCTGCTCAACTGGTTGCTCGACGCGGCGTCGCTGTGGGTGTTCCTGCGGGCGTTCGGCACCACGCTCAGTCCGGAGGCGCTGCTGGTGGCATTCGGGTTGGCCAACGTGCTGGCGGCGATTCCGATCCTGCCCGGTGGGCTCGGTGTGGTGGAGGCCACGTATCTCACCACGCTGGTGGGCTTCGGCGTGCCGCGCCGCATCGCTCTGCCGGCGATCGGCACGTACCGCTCCGCGCAGTACCTGATGCCGATCGCGCTGGGGGCGATCGCCTACGCGTCGCTGCGGGTGGGGCCGTGGAAGATCGAGAAGCGCGATCGACTGGTGCGCCTGCGCGACCTGGCTCGTGCCGAGTCGGAGCGGGGCGAATCGAGGCTCGACTTCGCGTTGCGCTTCGGTGGCAAACGGCCGACGGGCTCAGCGGGCGGCGACGAGGACAGCATCGGCATCGTGTGGCGACCGCCCGACGTGACGACGGGCGAGTCCGCCGACGGATCGGTGGATCCCACCGCCGCACCGGTGGACCCGACCGCCGCACCGACCGACACACCCACCGCCGCACCGACCGACACACCGATCGACACCTCGACCGATGTACCGGCCGACACCGACGACCAGCGGTCTTGACGCTTTCCGCGCGTGGCGGCTCCGGCAGTACCGTCGCGCTCATGACCACGCATGAGCGCCCCTTCGGCCGGTACCTCGAGGACTTCACGCCCGGCGACGTCCTGCGCCACTGGCCGGGAAAGACGATCACCGAGTACGACGACCACCTGTTCTGCATGATCACGATGAACCACCACCCGTTGCACACCAACGACTGGTTCGCCGCCGAGTCGGTGCAGGGACGCAACGTGGTGGTCGGCAATCTCGTGTACAGCCTCGTGTTGGGCATGAGCGTTCCCGACGTGAGCGGCGCGGCGATCGCCAATCTCGAGGTGGAGACGCTGCAGCACAAGTTCCCGACGTTCCACGGCGACACCATCCACGCGGAGACGCGCGTGCTCGACGTGAAGGAGTCGTCGTCCAAGCCCGACCGGGGCGTCGTCACCGTGGAGACCAAGGGCTTCAACCAGGACGGCAAGGAAGTGTGCTACTTCAAGCGCAAGGTGCTGATCTGGAAGAAGGAGTTCGCGCCCGAGCGCAAGCGCCCGTACGACGACGTCGACGTCTGGGCCGAGTGATGTGACGGCGGGTCCGCACGCCGACGCCGTACCGTTCGACGTCGGTGCCGTGCTGGCATGGGGGATCCCGCGGCTGCGTGACCTGCCCTGGCGCCACGAGCGCGACCCGTGGCGGATCCTCGTCGCCGAGGTGATGCTGCAGCAGACGCGGGCCGACCGGGTGGTCCCCAAGTGGCGGAGCTTCCTCGCCGCCTACCCTGATCCGGCCGCGTGCGCCGCCGCCTCACTCGGCGACGTGCTGCGTCACTGGCAGGGCCTCGGCTATCCGCGGCGGGCGCGCAACCTGCATGCCACGGCGACGACGGTCACCGAGCAGTGGTCGGGCCGGTTGCCCGGCGATCTCGACGCGCTGCTGGCGTTGCCCGGAATCGGCCCGTACACCGCGCGGGCGGTGCTGGCGTTCGCGTTCGAACACGACGTCGCCGTCGTCGACACCAACATCGCCCGCGTGCTGGCCCGCACGACCGGTGAACGTCTGACGCCGAAGCGGGCCCAGGCCGTCGCCGACGAGCAGGTGCCGGCCGGGCAGGGGTGGATGTGGAACCAGGTGCTGATGGATCTCGGTGCGGTCGTGTGCCGTCCGGTGCCCGGCTGCCCGGAGTGTCCCCTGGCGGGTCCCGCTGGTCCCGACGCTGTCGGCTGCCGCTGGTACCTCGCCGGTCGTCCCGACCCCGACCCCGCCATCGGATCGGCCGGTGTGAGCGTCCGGCAGGCGAAGTTCGAGGGCAGTGACCGACAGGCCCGGGGACGGGTGCTGCGCTCCGTCCATCACGGCCCCCGACCGGTCGCCGACTTCGACCGCCGCATCGTCGACGGACTGGCCGCCGACGGGCTGGTGGTGGTGCGCGGCGACACGGTCGCACTTCCCGGCTGACCCGGCATGGTCGGTCCGGTCGTGTCCGGGCGTTACCGTCCTGCCGGGTCGGCGCACCGGGCCCTGCCGGGTCGGGGCGCCGGGCCCTGCCGCACACCGAGTCGCCCACCTGGCCACCGGGGGTTGGTGGGATTCGTCGTGCACACCTACGGTTGTGGCGTGCGCCCCGCGAGAGACTTCTTCCGCCCGCTCGCCGTCGGAGCTCCCGAGCCCGTCCGCGAGATCCCGTTCCGGCCCAGCCGGATGATCCACTTCTTCCCGCCGTCGAACGAGAAGATGCGCTCCAAGGTGCCCGACATCGCGCCGACGGTCGACATCCTGCTCGCCAACCTCGAAGACGGTGTACCGGCCGACCAGAAGGAAGCGGCACGCGCCGGCCTCGTCGAGGTGGCCCGTTCCGTCGACTTCGGCGACACCCAGTTCTGGACCCGGGTCAACAGCCTCGACTCGCCGTGGGGTCTCGACGACCTCACCACCGCCGTGCTCGAGGCCGGCGAGCAACTCGACGTGATCATGATCCCCAAGGTCGAGGGCCCCGAGGACATCCACTACGTCGACCGTCTGCTCGCCCAGCTCGAGGCGAAGGCCGGCCTGAGCGAGCCGCTGCTGGTCCACGCGATCCTCGAGACGGCCCGCGGTGTGGCCAACGTGGAGGAGATCTGCGCGGCGTCACCTCGCATGCAGGGCCTCTCACTGGGCCCGGCCGACCTCGCCGCCAACCGCCGCATGAAGACCACCCGGGTCGGCGGCGGTCATCCCGGCTACGTGGTGCGCACCGATCCCGTCGGCGACGACATCGAGGCCGATCGCACCACCTACCAACAGGATCTGTGGCACTACACCATTGCCCGCATGGTCGACGCCTGCGTCACCAACGGGGTCCTGCCGTTCTACGGTCCCTTCGGCGACATCAAGGACACCGTGGCGTGCGAGGACCAGTTCCGCAACGCCTACCTGCTCGGCTGTGTGGGCGCCTGGAGCCTGCACCCGGTGCAGATCGGTATCGCCAAGAAGGTGTTCAGCCCCGACCCGGCCGACGTCGCCCACGCCCAGCGCGTGATCGAGGCGATGGGCGACGGTACCGGGGCGATCATGCTCGACGGCAAGATGGAGGACGACGCGTCGGTGAAGCAGTGCCGGGTGGTCGTCGAACTTGCCCGTTCCCTGTCCGAACGCGATCCCGAACTGGCGACGACCTATGGCTTCTGACCCCGACCTCCGACCGCGCCGATCGGTGCTCTACATGCCGGCGGCGAACGACCGGGCTCTCGAGAAGGCGCAGACGATCCCGGCCGACGCGATCATCTTCGACCTCGAAGATGCCGTGGCCCCCGACGCCAAGCCCGAGGCTCGGGCCAAGGCCGCTGCGGCGGTGCAGTCCGGACGGTACGGCACTCGCGAGCTCACGATCCGCTGCAACGGCATCGACACGCAGTGGGGCGCCGACGACGTGGCCGCTGCTGCTGCCGCGCAGCCGTCGGCCGTGGTGATCCCCAAGGTCGACTCGGTCGAGTACGTCGACCGCGTGGCAGCGATGCTCGACGAGGGCGGCGCGACCGGAGTGCGGATCTGGCCGATGATCGAGACGCCCACCGCCGTGTTCGACGTGCGGGCGATCGCCGCGCATCCGCGGGTGGCCGTGCTGGTCATGGGTACCAACGATCTCGCCAAGGAGCTGCGTTCGCCGTTGGTGCCGAGCCGGCATCCGCTCGTGCCCCATCTGGCCACGGCGCTGCTCGCCGCCCGCGAGGCCGGCAAGGTGATCCTCGACGGCGTCTACAACGACGTGAAGAACCCCGACGGGTTCGCCGCCGAGTGCCGTCAGGGCATGGAGATGGGCTTCGACGGCAAGACCCTGATCCATCCGAGCCAGGTGGAGCCCGCCAACGAGATCTGGGCGCCGTCGGCCGAGGACGTCGAGTACGCCGAGCGGGTCATCGCCGCGTTCGACGAGGCCGTCGCCGAGGGCCGTGGTGTGGTGACGGTCGACGGCCGGATGGTCGAGAACCTCCACGTCGACAACGCCCGCCGCACCCTCGCCACCGCCGCCGCCATCGCCGCCCTGTGAGCGGTCAGGCGGTGACGCTGGCGACGATCCGGTCGAAGGCGGCGTCGGCGTAGGCCGCCATCTCCTCGTCGGTGCGGTCCTGGACCGGGTGCGGGGTGAACACCCGCGACACCGACGGGAACCCGAGCGACGTCGACTGGGCCCTGGCCGCCTCCACGAACTCCTCGGAGGCGACGAACATCCCGGGCACCCCTCGCAGTTCGAGATCACTGATGTCGTGCACACTGCACGACGTGCAGCTGCCTCAATCGGCGAGTGCCTCGATCACCACCTGGCACTCGGTGGCGATCTGGTGGCGCAGGTCGACGGGCGCCGGCTTGGCGAACGTCGGCTTGCGGTAGCGCTTCACGCTCGCGCCCACGCCGGTGAGCCGCTCCTCGAGCCGGTCGAGGAACACGTCGCCGCGGGGCTTGGAGATGTCGAGCAGGCCCACCCTGAGCCCCTCGAGCGATGCCGGCCGGGCGCACCGGGCGCGCTCGGCGACCGTCCGCTCGCCGGTGGGATCGAGGATCGTGCGGCTGCCCATCGACTCAGTATGTCACGGCCCGGGTGACCGGCTTCGACCCGGTGTCACCGTTGACCCACCCGCCGATGATCTCCGAGAACAGGCCGGCCCCTCCGCCCGCGTAGGTGAGCATCAGCCCGCCGTCGCGGAACTTGGGCAGGGCGGGCACGTCGGCGAACGCTTCGGGCAGTCCTTCCGCGATCCCGTCGGCGCCGCGCACCAAGTCGGTGCCCGGGCGTGACAGATGGGCCATGATGCCGGCGACGATCTGGTCGCGTCCCCAGCCGGCGTCGGCGAAGACGCGAGCGTGCTCGGGCCCCACCACGAGGACGGCGTCGAACGCCATCACGAGCTTCGGGTGGTGCAACGCCTGCAGCGCCGCAGCCAGTGACCGCGCCAGCGATTCGGGCTGGCGCGACAACTGGTCGACCACGCAGCGCGGGCCCTCGCCGGCGAACAGCGTGATGGCGTCGACACCCGGTTCGATGCCGTGTTCGACGGCGAGCGATCCGTACGGCGACTCGGCGTCGTTCTCGGCGAAGCAGAAGCTCACCTTGCCCGGCCCGCCGTGGGTGGCCCGGTCGACCTCACCCGGCCGTCCGCCGCCCACGTTGCGCACCACCAACTGCAGGGCGCGCCCGATCGTGGAGTTGGCCCGGTTGCCCTGGCCCAGGGCGTTGCCGCCCGAGTTCATGCCGATGGCGCGGGTGCCGGGGCCACTGCACACGATGACCGGGCCGACCGGCATCGTGGTGGCGAGCAGACCGTGCATGTTGAACTCGTCGGTGCACGCCGTCTCGACCGCCGTGAGCACCCAGGGCAGGTACTCGGGCAGGCAGCCGGCCATCACGGCGGCGATCGCTACCTTCTCCACGGTGACGTCGACGAGGTCGGGCGGCACGGTGGCGACCACGTCCGACGGCGCGCGCGAGGTGCCGGTCAGCATCCGCATCACGCGCTCCTCGGTGGGCGGCACCACGGGGAAGCCGTCGGTCCATCCACGCGTGTACATCATCTCGATGTCGTCCTCGGCATCCGCGACGTCGATGCGTCGTGACGCCAGGACCGACGCTCCGAAGCGCACGTCGAGTTCGGCCACGCGGTCGGGGTCGACGCTCATCGACCCGCAGCCGGGACGCATGGCGGGGAGATCGGGGCCGAGCGGGGCGACGCCGGTGATCCGTTCCCACTCGTCGCGGTGCCACCCGACGGTGCGGTCGGCTTCCACGCCGTCGACGACCCGGATCACGGTGGGCACGGTCTCGATGTGGTGGTGCCAGCTCACGGCGAGGTCATGGTCGTGCAGCGACGGCACGCCGTCGGGGAACGTCGGGTCGTCCTGCGTGTACACGGTGAGCGGCACGGCATCGGCGAGGTGGGCGAGCACGGGCACCACGGTGCGGCACGTGGCGCACTCGTCCTTCACGACGACGACGATGCCGTCGGGCAGTGCGGGGGCGGCGTCAGCGGGCATGCGCCGACGGTACTCGGCACCGCGAGCGGGTCTGCGACCCGCGTCACGAGGGGTGCTCGGGGGTCGGCGCGACGTGCGGTTGCGGGAGGGAGCACCGAACCATCTAACGTGCCACCCATCGAGGGACCAGCTGACACTCTCGCCACGGCGGAATCTCCTGCGGACGTCACGACCGATGTGGTCGTGACGTTCCACGGTGTCCGTGGCTCCACTCCGTGCCACGGCGACGAGATCGTGCGTTACGGCGGCAACACGTCGTGCGTGTCGGTCGACGTTCCCGGCCACGATCCGATCCTGTTCGACCTGGGCACCGGTCTGCGGTACTTCGGTGCGTCACGGCCGATGGACGAGCCGTTCTCGGGTACCTGCCTGCTGAGTCACCTGCACTGGGACCACATCCAGGGGCTGCCGTTCTTCAAGCCGATCCTCCGCGACGGCGCCGACGTCGCGATCTACGCGCCGGTGCAGCTCGACGGCCACACGGTCGAGGGCGTGTTCGCCGACACGATCAAGCCACCGCTGTTCCCGATCCACTTCTCGATGTTCCCCGGCATGGTGGAGTTCCACGAGGTCGCCGACCAGGAGTTCCACGTCGGCGACATCCACGTCATGTCGCGGTTGATCCCGCACGTGGGCAACACCGTCGGCTACCGCATCGAGTGGGGCGGCAAGTCGGTGGCCTACGTCAGCGATCACCAGATGCCCCACGACGGCACGTTCGCCGCCACGCCGGGAGTGTTCGACCTCTGCCACGGCGTCGACCTGCTCATCCACGACGCGCAGTACACGCCCGAGGAATTCACCGTGAAGCGCGACTGGGGGCACTGCACACCCGAGTTCGCGCTGTGGCTCGCCGAGAAGGCCGAGGTGAAGCAGCTGGCCCTGTTCCATCACGACCCGGCGCACGACGACGACACGCTCGACGAGATCCTCGCACCGGTGATCGCCTGCGGGCGTGCAGCCGGCATCGATGTGTTCGCGGCACGCGAGCGCATGACCGTCGTTCTCTGACGAGTCGCGATCTTGGACGTCGTCGCCGTCGTCGCCTCCGTGCTCCTCGGCGGGTCGTTCCTGGTCGCCGGGGGATCCAAGGTCGCCGCCGGAGCGGCCTGGCCGCAGCAGGCCCGTGACCTGGGTGCACCGGGATGGGTGGTGCCGGTGCTGCCGTGGATCGAGATCGTGCTGGGGGCGGCGCTCGTCACCCAGCTCGCCCGAACCATCGCAGCAGTGGCGGCGGCGGCGCTCCTCGCCGCCTTCACGGTCCTGATCGTGTTGCGTCTCGCGCAGGGGCGCCGCCCGCCGTGTGCCTGCTTCGGTGCCTGGTCTGCGAAGCCACTCGGACCGGGCCACGTGGTGCGCAACGTGGTGCTGTTCGCGCTGGCGATCGTGTCGGCGGTCGGCTGACCACCGGCACTCGGCGATGCCGCGAGTTGCGGCGGGCTCAGGTGGTGGCGAGGAGGAAGGCGAGCGTGCGCGACTCGTCGCGCCAGGCCTCGTAGCGCCCGGTGGGCCCGCCGTGCCCGGCGCCGAGTTCGGTGCGCAGCACCAGCGGCCGATCGCTGGTCGAGCGCTCGCGGAGACGTGCGATCCACTTGGCGGGTTCGTGCACGCTGACGCGCGGGTCGTGGAGTCCGGCGGTGGCGTACACGGCGGGGTACGGGGCTTCGACGGTGTTGTCGTAGGGCGAGTACTCGAGCATGCAGCTGGCGAACGGTTCGTCGCGCGGGTCGCCCCATTCCTCCCACTCGGTGACGGTGAGCGGCAGCGTCGGGTCGCTCATCGTGGACACGATGTCGACGAACGGCACCTCGGCCACGACGCTGGCGAACAGGTCGGGACGCCGTGTCATGCAGGCGGCCACCAGCAGGCCACCGGCCGATCCGCCGCGGATGGCGACGCGGCGCGGGTCGACCCGTGCCGGCTCGTCGCCGTCTGCGCCGACGAGGTGCTCGACGCAGGCGATCACGTCGTCGAAGGAGTTGCGCTTCGCCAGCAGCTTGCCGTCGAGATACCACTGCCGGCCGAGTTCGCCGCCGCCTCGCGGGTGCGCCAACGCCCACACCCAGCCGCGGTCGAGCAGCGACAGGCGCGCCACCGAGAACCACGGCGGCAACGACGCCTCGTAGGCGCCGTAGCCGTACACGACGCAGGGTGCCGAACCGTCGAGCGGCGTGTCGGCGTGGTGGACCACGTCGAGCGGAATCCTGGTGCCGTCGGCGGCGGTGGCCCACAGCCGCTGCGACCGGTACCGGTCGAGGTCGACGTTCGGTGTGGGGATGCGGCGCAGCAACGTGCGCTCGCCGGTGCCGACGTGCTCGTCGTAGAGGGTGACGGGCGTGGCGAGCGACTGGGTCGTGAAGCGGATGAGCGAGGTGTCCCAGCTCGGGTTGGGTCCGAACTCGACGTCGTGCGGCTCGTCGCCGAGCGCGATGACGCGTTCGGTGCCGTCGAGGAACAGCACTCGTAGCTGCGGTTGGGCGTCGGCCCACTCGTGGATCACGAGGTGGCCGGCGAACGGTTCGGCACCGAGGATGCGCCGGCCGGGTACGTGCGCGGTGAGTTCGGACCAGCCGTCCCAGCTGTGCAGGTTGCCGTCGACGGGCGCCGACAGGAGCCGGAAGTCGCCGGCGTCGAGGTTGGTGTGCATCACGAACGTGTCGCCCCAGTGGTCGACGGAGTACTCGACGTCGTCGCGCCGTGGGATCACCAGCTCGGGTGTGGCGAGCGGCTCGCCGGCGGGGACGAGGAGGCACTCGGCGCTGGTCTTGCTGGCCGTCTGGACGATGATCCACTGCTCGGAGCGTGTGGATCCGACGGTGACGTAGAACCGTTCGTCGGGTTCGTGGAAGATGCACACGTCGTCGGCCGACGGTGTGCCGATGCGGTGACGCCAGACGCGGTCGGGCCGCTCCTGGGCGTCGAGCGTGAGATAGAAGACGTGGCTGCCGTCGGCCGACCAGGCCATGCCGTAGTTGGCGACGTCGTCGATCCGGTCGTCGAGATCGCGGCCGGTGGTGAGGTCGCGGATGCGCAGCGTGTAGTGCTCGTCGCCGTCGACGTCGGCCGACCAGGCGACGTAGCGGTGGTCGAACGAGACGTCGAAGGCACCGAGGTCGAAGTAGTCGTGGCCGGCGGCTTCGAGGTTCTCGTCGAGCAGCACCTGGTCGGTGGCCCGGTCGGCGGACGGGCCTCGGTGGTGCACCGGGTAGCTCTGACCCTCGGTGGTGGTGACGACGTACCACCAGCCGCCGAACTCGACGGGCGTGGACATGTCGGTCTCCTGCACTCTCGACCGGATCTCGTCGAAGATCGTGTCGATCGTGTCCTGGTGGTCGGCGAAGAACCGGTCGGCCGATTCGTTCTCGGCGCGTAGGTAGCTCAGCAGGTCGGGGTCGTCGACGTCGCGCATCCAGGCGTAGTGGTCGTCGACGTCGCCGGTCGGCCGGGTCCAGGTGTGCGGCCGCCGCGGAGCTGCCGGAGCGGGAGGAGGAGTGGGTGCTGGTTCTTCGATCACGGTCGAGCCAATGTAGGCAGCCGCCGGTACCGTTCGACACCACGATGCGTGTCTGGATCGATCAGGACCTGTGTACCGGCGACGGTATCTGCATCGACCATTGCCCCGATGTGTTCGTCCAGCTCGAGGACGGCATCGCCTACGTGGCCGAGAACGGTCAGGCGCTCAACGATCCGGGTGGGTCGGGCAGTCTGGCGTGGGTGCCCGACCGGCGCGTGGGCGACGTGATCCATGCCGCCGAGGCGTGTCCGGGGGAGTGCATCTTCATCGAGATCGACACGCCGGTGGCCGAGCCCGACCCGTCGCACGACGTCCCGGATCTGGCCGACGTGGCCGACGACGCCGCCGCCTGATTCCCACGCCGGTCGCCGGTTCGTGGGGGCTCGCGGCGGATCCGTGGGTGGACGGTGCCGATGGGCCGTCGAATTGTTACTATGGCGGTAGTGCTAATTCACCCGTCGACCCAGTGTTCCCACGGAGGATCCCGATGACCACTTTCGATCTCGACCTCAGCAAGTACAGCCTCGGCTGGAGCGACGAGGGCGTCGAGTACGCCTTCACGCCCGAGAAGGGCATCAACCCGGGCGTGGTCGACCAGATCTCGTGGTGGAAGGGGGAGCCGCGCTGGATGACCCAGATGCGTCAGCGCTCGCTGCGCCTGTTCGAGCGCAAGCCGATGGCCGAGTGGTTCGCGGTGAACATGCCCGACATCGACTTCCAGGACATCTACTACTACCTGCGTCCGGCAGGTGAGCAGGTCGACGAGTGGGACGAGCTCCCCGAGGAGATGATGCGCACCTACGAGAAGCTGGGCATCCCCGAGGCCGAGCGGCAGTACCTCTCCGGCGTCACGGCGCAGTACGAGTCCGAGGTCGTGTACCACAAGAACCGGGAGGACCTGGAGGCCCAGGGGATCCTGTTCTGCGACATGGACACGGCGCTGCGCGAGTACCCGCACCTGGTGAAGCAGTACTTCGGGACGGTGATCCCTCCCGGCGACAACAAGTTCTCCGCGCTGAACACGGCCGTGTGGTCGGGTGGCTCGTTCATCTACGTGCCGCCGGGCGTGGAGGTGGAGATGCCGCTGCAGGCGTACTTCCGCATCAACTCCGAGAACGCCGGCCAGTTCGAGCGCACCCTGATCATCGCCGACGAGGGCTCGAAGGTGCACTACATCGAGGGGTGCTCGGCCCCGGTGTACACCAGCGACTCGCTGCACTCGGCCGTGGTGGAGATCGTGGTCAAGCCGCACGCGCGTGTCACCTACACCACCATCCAGAACTGGTCGCCGAACGTGTACAACCTGGTCACCAAGCGGGCCCGGGTGGAGGCGCACGGCCACATGGAGTGGATCGACGGCAACATCGGTTCCAAGCTCACGATGAAGTACCCGTCGGTGTACCTCGTGGGCGAGGGTGCCACGGGTGAGGTGCTGTCGGTCGCCTATGCCGGCGAGAAACAGCACCAGGACGCCGGGGCGAAGATGGTGCATGCGGCGCCGAACACGAGCTCGAAGATCGTGTCGAAGTCGATCAGCAAGGACGGCGGCATCACCACCTACCGCGGGCTCGTGCGCATCGACGAAGGTGCCACCGGAGCGAAGAGCCACGTGGAGTGCGATGCCCTGATCCTCGACGAGGACTCGGTGTCGAAGACACTGCCGTACATGGAGGTGGGCGAGCGTGACGCGCAGATCGGTCACGAGGCCACCGTGTCGAAGATCGCCGACGAGCAGCTCTTCTACCTGATGAGCCGCGGCCTCTCCGAGGAGCAGGCGATGGGCATGATCGTCAACGGCTTCATCGAGCCGATCACCAAGACGCTCCCGATGGAGTACGCCGTGGAGTGGTCGCGCCTGATCGAGCTGCAGATGGAGGGCTCCGTCGGCTGATGCGGCGTTCGTCAGGGGTCAGACCCCACACGAACGCAAGCGCGAACCTGGCTCGAATCGAGACCGGTTCGTGCGGGGTCTGACCCCTGACGAACGCGAGCCCTCGGTAGGATCGATCCACATGCCGATGCGGACGGAGTGCAAGAACTTCGAGAGCCGGTCGTACCCGAACGGCGACACGGTGCGGAAGTGCAACCTCGACCTGGCGCCCGACGCGCCGTGGCGGTGTCCCGACAACTGCCCGTCGTACGAGCGCCGTCTGGCCGACGTGGCGTGGACGCACGGCTCGCTCGTCGTGTCGCCCACGCCGCCCGAACCGAGCGGGCTCGACGACGGCTCGGCGGCGGCACTGCTCGACGAGGCCGAGGACATCCTCAACGCCGTGGGCGCCGACATCCGTGCCGAGGTCGAGGCCGAGCGTGCGGCGAAGCCGAGCCTGTTCAAGCGGCTGTTCGGCCGCAAGCGCTGATCGCGCGCCTCGACCACGAGGCGTCGACGTGCCGCACTGATCGCGCTGCGGCGACCGCGCGGTGCCGACCACGGACGGGGCGGGCTCTGTCGACCGGGCCGCCGACCAGGCGGGATGCCGTATTTCCCCTACGCGGATAGGAGTAATTCCGAGCTGTGCTGAGTACACTTCGACGCGTGTCTGCGTTCACCCCTGACGCGGTCCGCGAACAGGCCGGCGATTGGCAGGAACTGCGTCTCGCCGCCGCCGAACGCTTCGTGGCCGCCCCGCTGCCCACACCCGACGAGGAGATCTGGCGCTACAGCCGGATCGACCAGCTCGATCTCGACCGGTTCGCCCCTGCACCGTGTGTGACCGAGGTGGTCGTGCCCGACGGGTTCGAGTCGCTGATTGCCACCGACGTCGAGCCCGAGCTGTTCCCCGACGAGACTCCCGACGTCTTCGCCGAGCTCAACCGGGCTTTCATGTCACCGACGGTCGTCCGGGTGCCGGCCGGCCGTGCGGTTGCCGACCCGATCATGATCACCCATCGCATCGGCGGCTCGGGCACGGCCGTGTTCCCCCGGCTCGTCATCGACGCCGGCGCCGACAGCGAGGTCACCGTGGTCGAGCGTTTCGTGGCGGCCGACGGCACCGACGCCGACACGGCGCTCGTCGTGCCCGTGTTGCAGGTGCATACGCAGCAGGCGGCCCGCGTCCGGTACCTCGCCGTCAACGAGGTCGGTGTCGCGACCTGGCAGATCGGCAACCAGCAGTCCGTGGGAGGGCGCGACTCCGACACGCTGCTCGCCACCGTCACGCTCGGCGGCGACTACGTGCGGGCGCGCACCGAGGCTCGCCTGTCCGGCCAGGGAGGCAGCACCAAGCAGGTGGCGCTCTACTTCGCCGGCGGCGACCAGATGCACGACTTCCGCACGATCCAGGACCACGATGCGCCGAACACGAGCAGCGACCTGCTGTTCAAGGGGGCCGTGCAGGACCAGGCCGCCAGCGTGTACACGGGGCTCATCAAGATCCGCGAGCACGCCAACGGCACCACGGCCTACCAGACCAACCGCAACCTCACGCTCTCCGAGGGGGCGTGGGCCGAGAGTGTCCCCAATCTCGACATCCGCACCAACGACGTGAAGTGCAGCCACGCGTCCACGGTGGGCCCGATCGACGAGGAGCAGCGCTTCTACCTCGAGAGCCGGGGCGTGCGTCCCGAGGTGGCCGAGCGTCTGGTGGTGCTCGGGTTCTTCGAGGAGGTCATCGCGCAGCTTCCCGCCGGTCGCTTCGCCGACGATCTCCGCAGCCGCGTGTCGAACAAGCTCGACGTCGGCAGCGTGTCGACGCGCTCCGCCGGCGACCGCCAGGAGGTATCCGCATGAATCCCACCGCCGTGTGCGACTTCGACGATCTCGTCGACGGTGCCGCACAGCGCTTCGAGGTCGACGGGGTGCCCGTCGCCGTGGTCCGCGTCGGCGACGACGTGTACGCCATCAACGACATCTGCAGCCACGCCAACGTGTCGCTCTCGGAGGGCGAGGTGTGGTGTGACGAACTCGAACTCGAGTGCCCCAAGCACAGCAGTGCCTTCAGCCTCGTCACCGGTGTGCCGTCCACGCTGCCTGCCACCCAGCCGGTCGCCGTGTACGACGCGTCCGTGGTCGACGGCCGCGTGATCGTCGGGTCCGCCGGCGACGCCACGTCCGAGACGGGGGAGACCTCATGAGCACGCTCGAGATCCGCAACCTGCGCGCCGCCGTCGGCGACAAGGAGATCCTGAAGGGCATCGACCTCACGGTGTCGTCCGGGGAGGTCCACGCCGTGATGGGCCCCAACGGCGCCGGCAAGAGCACGCTGTCGGGCGTGGTGATGGGCAAGCCCGGCTACGAGGTGCTCGACGGCTCGGTCACCTTCGACGGTGTCGACGTGCTCGCCATGGCGGCGTGGGAACGCGCTGCGGCCGGGCTGCACCTGGTGATGCAGTATCCCACCGAGGTGCCCGGCGTGATGCTCGACGACGTGCTCGCCGAAGCGCTCGCGACGCGCGGGCGTTCCACAGCGGGCCTCGACCAGCAGTTGCGCGACGAAGCCGCCCGGATCGGCTTCGAGGAACGCTTCCTGCACCGGCCACTCAACGTCGACCTGTCGGGTGGTGAGAAGAAGCGCAACGAGACCCTGCAGATGGCGGTGCTGGCCCCGAAGATCGCCATCCTCGACGAGCTCGACTCGGGCCTCGACATCGACGCGTTGCGTGACTGCGCCCGACGGGTGGAGGCGATGAGCAACGAGTCCACCGCCGGCAACGAGCCGCTCGGCGTGCTGGCCATCACGCACTACAGCCGGTTGCTGCACGAGCTGCGCCCCGATCGCGTGCACATCCTCTCACGGGGCCGCATCGTCGAGAGTGGCGGCCCCGAGCTGGCAGCCCAGCTCGAGGCGGAGGGCTATACGGCCTTCACCGGTGGCTCCGCCGAGGAGGCCGGCGAGTCGTCGTCGCTCGACGACCTCTTCGCGCTGTAGCCCCACCCCACCCCACCCCAACCCGAACCCGAACGCGTGATCAGTGTGCGGCGACCGCCTGCACACTGATCACGCGTTCGCCGGGTGACGACTGCGCGGCCGGCAGGTCCTAACGTCGCGGGCATGAACTGGACCGAGGACGATGGCCGGTTGACCCGGGAGTTCCGCTTCGCCGACTTCTCGGAGGCCTTTGCGTTCATGACCCGGGTGGCGATGCTCGCCGAGGTGCACGCTCACCACCCCGACTGGTCGAACGTGTGGAACCGGGTGACGATCTCGTTGACCACCCACGATGCCGGCAACGTGGTCACCGACAAGGACCGGGAGCTCGCGGCAGCGATCGATGAGCTCGTCGACTGACGCCGCGGCCGAGCCGCCGGCGTCGCCAGCTCCGGGCTCCGCGGACGGGACGGATGCTGCGCCCGCACACGGACGCTTTCCCGGTTGGTGGGTGGTGGCCGGGTGCTTCGTCGTGCTCACCACGGCGTCGGGGCTCGGCTTCTACGGCCTGGCCGTTTACCTCAACGCGTTCAGCAAGGAGCAGGGCTGGCCGCTGAGCACGATCTCGCTCGCCACCACCGTGTTCTTCGTGGTGAGCGGCGTCACCGGGTTGTACGTCGCCCGGCTGGTGGCGCGCTACGACGTGCGCTACATCCTGGTCGGCGGCAGCCTGCTGGCCGGCGGGTCACTCGCCGTGCTCGGTCGGGTGGAGCAGCAGTGGCAGCTGTTCGTGGTGTACTCGGTGTTCGCCGTCGGGTGGGCGGCCGCCGGCCTCGTGCCGGTCACCACGGTGGTGACGCGGTGGTTCCACCTGCGCCGGTCGGTGGCGCTGTCGGTGGCGTCGACGGGCTTGTCGGTGGGCGGCATCCTCATCACGCCGTTCGCCAAGGCGTTGCTCGACTCGCAGGGATTACGGGCCGGAACGCCGTGGCTCGGGCTGGTGTTCGTGCTCGGCACGGCGCCGTTCGCCTGGTTCCTCGTGCGGCCCGATCCCGAGCTCGAGGGCTGGGCTCCCGACGGCGTACGACGCGCCGTCGGCGAGGTGGTTCCGGCGATGTCGGGAACGCCCTACGAGGAGGCCGTCCGGACCCGCTTCTACAAGGCGGTGACGTTCGGGTACATCCTGGCGCTCGGTTCGCAGGTGGGCGGGATCCAGCAGCTGGTGAAGCTGGTGGAGGACCGCACCGACGCAGCGACGGCGCAGTTCGCCATCACGGCCGTGGCGGCCACGTCGGTGGTGGCCCGGCTGATCGGTGGCCGCACGGTGCAGTTCGTGCCGATGATGAAGTTCACCGTGTTCCTCGCGGTGCTGCAGGGTGGAGCGCTGTTCACGTTGGGCATGGCTCAGACCACGTGGCTGATCTTCGCCTCGATCATCGTGTTCGGTCTCACCATCGGCAACATCTTGATGTTGCAGCCGTTGCTGATCGCCGAGCGCTTCGGTGTGCGGGACTATCCGAGGATCTTCAGCCGCTCGCAGTTCGTCGCCGTGGCCGGTACGGCGGGCGGGCCACTGTTGATCGGGTGGCTGTTCGACGTGGCCGGCTCGTACCGGATCCCCTACGCGGTGGCGGCGTGCTGCTCGTTGGCGGGTGCCGTCGTGCTGTCGCTGGGTGGCCCGGCTACGGTCGTCGACGATGAGTGATCGAGTCGAATCGGCATCCGGCGCAGGCGCCGGAGCAGGCATGCACCGCAACGTCGCCCGGGTGGTGGAGGCCGGCCGGCAGCTGGGTATCGAGGTGCGACCGGTGGCGTTCCCCGACGGCACCAAGACCGCCCTCGACGCAGCTGCGGCGATCGGTTGCGACGTCGCCCAGATCGTGAAGAGCCTGATCTTCGGCGTCGATGGCGAGCTGGTGCTGGCCTACGTGAGCGGCGCGAACCAGCTCGACGAGTCCAAGCTCGCCGAGGCTGCCGGTGGCCTGCGGTGCAGCCGCGTCGACGCCGACGCCGTGCGGTCGGCGACCGGGTATCCGATCGGTGGTGTCCCGCCGTTCGGTCACGACACGCCGCTGCGCGTGTTCGTCGACCCCGACCTGCTGCAGCACGACGAGGTGTGGGCGGCGGCCGGCACCTGGCACGACGTGTTCCCGCTCACGCCCGCCGAGCTGGTGGAGGCGAGCGGAGGCCTGGTCACGGACCTGAAGCGGGGCTGAGCGCGTTGGCTCATCGCAGCTACGGTCGGTGATGTGGCGCTGCCCCTGCTGTGGTGGCTCGCCGACGCTGCCTGAACCTCTGTGTTGGCGCGGAGCCGTTCGTGCGCCGGAGGACCGTCGTATGCTGGCGGCGTGGAGCAGGGGCCGCTGATCGAGGACAGCCGAGGGGTCGACATCAGTCAGATCCGTCGGCAACTGCGAATGACGGTGCCCGAGCGCGTCCGGTCGATGGTCGAGGCGGCGAACACGATGCTCGCCGTCCGGGAGCGTGCGCAGGCCTCGCTCCGTCGGGCACGGTGATGTTCGACCCGTTCGGATCTGTCAGATCTTGAACGAGGAGGGCGTCTCGTACATCATCGTCGGAGGGTTTGCGTCGGTGGTTCACGGTTCATCGCTACCCACTCAGGACATCGACGTCGTCCCGTCTCGTCAGCAGGAGAACCTCGATCGCCTCGGTCGTGCGCTGCGTCGCATGAACGCGATGAGCCGGACCGCAGACGACCCTGTGCCTGCGCCTCTCGATGGTCCGGTTCCCGCCGACATGGCGGTCATGCTCAACCCGGTCACCGACCTCGGCGACGTCGACCTCACGTTCACCCCGTCCGGCGGTCTCGGCGGATTCGATCAGTGGAGCGCTCACGCGATGGTGGTCGAGATTGCCGAAGGACTCACCGTTCGGGTCGCCTCGCTCGACGACATCATCGACTCGAAGCGCGCTGTCAACCGCCCCAAGGATCAGATGGCACTGCCGTATCCGGAGTCGCTGCGCGACGAGCTACGCGACCGCTGAGGCTCGGGATTCGAGAAGCCGACGGCGGCATGCCACCGGTCGGCCACCGGCTGCCGCAGTGGGTCAGGCGTCGTCGCGTTCGCCGGGGCCGTGGGCGTCGTCCGACACCGGGCCCTCGTCGGGGATCTCGGCGCCGGTGGAGGTGGTGCTCGTGCCGTCGGATGCCGACAGCTTGCGTGCGGCGGAGTCGACGTGCTTGGTGACGGACCGGCTCTTGCCCTTGGTGACCTTGTCGACCTGATCGGTCGCTTTGTCGACGAGCGGCGCCACCTTGTGGCGGTTCTTCTCGAACTGCTCCTTGGCCTTGTCGCCGGAGTCTTTCACCTTGTCCATGAATCCCATGGGGACGACGGTAGCGCGAGCGCTGTCGGGTCGACCAAGCGATGCCTGCAACAGCGGTGCCGGGTGCGGTCAGGCGGTGGCGCGATCGAGGGCGTCGGCGAGGGTGTTCCAGCTCAGCACGGCGCACTTGATGCGCACCGGGAACTTCACCACACCCTGCAGCGCCTCGAGGTCGCCGAGCGCCACGTCGGCGTCGCCGGGCTGTTCGTCGATGCCCTCGATGCCCATCATCGACTTGAAACGGCGCAGCAGGGCCCGAGCCTCGCTGACGGGCTTGCCGATCACGGCCTGGGTCATCATCGACGCCGACGACTGTGAGATCGAGCAGCCCTGACCGCCGATCTTGACGTCGCTGACCACGGCGTCGTCGCCCTCGCCGTCGACGAGCAGGTAGAGCGTGATCTCGTCGCCGCACAGCGGGTTGTGGCCGCGCGACTCGATCGCCGGGGGCGATTCGAGTTCGCCACGGTTCCGAGGCGTGCGGTAGTGGTCGAGAATGATCTCGCGGTAGAGGTCGTCGAGGCCCGGCATCAGAATCCGAAGATATCGGTCGCACCGTCGAGCGCATCGGCCAGCGCATCCACGTCGTCGGTGTCGTTGTAGAGGTAGAAGCTGGCCCGGGTGGTGGACTGCACGCCCAGCACCTGCATCAGCGGCTTGGCGCAGTGGTGGCCGGCGCGCACGCAGACGTTGCGTTCGTCGAGCACCTGGCTGACGTCGTGGGGGTGCAGGTCGCGGAAGGCGAAGCTCAACACGCCGCCGCGCACCTCCACGTCGTCGGGGCCGTAGATGGTGATGTCGTCACCGAAGCGGTCGTGCAGCGTGTCGAGTGCGTAGCGGGTGAGTTCCATCTCGTGGCGGCGGATCTCGGCCATCCCGATGCCCTCGAGGAACTCGACCGCCGCGTGGAGGCCGACGGCTTCGGCGATCGGTGGGGTGCCGGCTTCGAACTTGGCGGGGACCGGCGCCGTGGTGAACCCGTCGAGGGTGACGGTGTCGATCATGTTGCCGCCGCCGAGGAACGGGGGCATCGCGTCGAGCAGCTCCATGCGGCCCCACAGCATGCCGATGCCCGACGGGCCGCACATCTTGTGGCTCGAGAAGGCGACCAGGTCGGCGTCCCAGGCCTGCACGTCGGTGACGTTGTGGGGCACGTACTGGCAGGCGTCGACGATGGCGAGCGCGCCGGCGTCGTGGGCGGCCCGGCACAGTTCGGCCACCGGGGGGAGCGTGCCGAGCACGTTGCTCATCGCCGTGAACGAGAACGCCTTGGCGCCGTCGAGCAGCTGAGGCAGGGCGGTGAGGTCGAGGCGGCCGTCGTCGGTGAGGGGGACCCAGCGGATCTCGATGCCGCGTTCGGCGGCGAGTTGGTGCCAGGGGACGATGTTGGCGTGGTGCTCCATGTGGGTGAGCACCACCACGTCGCCCTCGGTGAGGTTGGCACGGCCCCAGGCCTGGGTGACGAGGTTCATCGACTCGGTGGCGTTCTTGGTGAACACGATCTCCTCGGCGGAGGGCGCATTGACGAGCCGGGCCACTGCCCGGCGTGCACCTTCGAAGGCCTCGGTGGCCTCGCCGGCGAGGCGGTACGAGCTGCGGTTGATCGGTGCGTACGACTGCTCGAGGAACTCGCTCATCGCACTGATCACCTGGCGCGGCTTCTGCGAGGTGTTGCCCGAGTCGAGGTAGACCAGCGGCTTGTCGTCGATCCGGCGGGCCAGGATCGGGAACTCCTTGCGGATCGCCTGGACGTCGAAGGGCGGGGTCGCTGGGTCGTC
Organism: Ilumatobacteraceae bacterium; assembly: GCA_041686315.1. Classification (GTDB taxonomy): domain Bacteria; phylum Actinomycetota; class Acidimicrobiia; order Acidimicrobiales; family Ilumatobacteraceae; genus Sva-07. Next base: position 862 of record JAWLEC010000019.1, on the reverse strand, counting down.
GAACGTCATCGGTGTCAGGCTCCTGACCGGGCGGGGCGGAAGGCCTCGTAGCCGTCGCGTTCGAGCTGTTCGACGAGTTCCATGCCGCCGCTGGCCACGATGCGGCCGTCGACGAGGATGTGGACGTGGTCGGGGGTGACCTCGTCGAGCAGGCGCTGGTAGTGGGTGATCAGCACGAAGCCCATGGTGGGCCGCTCGTCGCGCACGGCGCGGATGCCGTCGGCCACGATGCGCAGGGCGTCGATGTCGAGGCCCGAGTCGGTCTCGTCGAGGATCGCCAGCTCGGGTTCGAGGATCGCCATCTGCATGATCTCGTTGCGCTTCTTCTCGCCGCCGGAGAAGCCCTCGTTGAGGTAGCGGTCGACGAAGGACGAGTCCATGCCGAGTCGCTTCATCCACTCCATGGTGGCGAGGCGCAGTTCGAGCACCGACAGGTCGACGCCCTTGCGCTGCGAGAGCGCCTGGCGGAGGAACTGGATCACCGACACGCCGGCGATCTCCTGCGGGTACTGGAAGGCGAGGAACATGCCGGCCTTGGCCCGCTCGTCGACCTCCCACGTGGTGACGTCGTCGCCGCGGAAGTGGATGTTGCCGCTGGTGACCTCGTATTCGGGTGAGCCCATCAGCGTGGTGCCGAGGGTGGACTTGCCTGAGCCGTTGGGGCCCATGATGGCGTGGATCTCGCCGGGCATCACCGTGAGGTCGAGGCCCGTGAGGATCTCGCCGTGGTCGCCCTCGGCGGGCTTGGCGTGCAGGTCGTCGACTCGGAACAGTGGCTCGCTCACGCCTCCGATTCTAACCCCCACCCCGAATATCCCCTATCCGGATAGTGCAAATCGAGAAGCGACAGCGGGGTCTGACC
>JAWLEC010000148.1:0-7574 GCA_041686315.1 Ilumatobacteraceae bacterium | reverse complement strand
TTCGGCGTCTCAGGCGCTCGATGACTCGTCGACCGCCCGTGCGATCCGGTCGACGATCTCGTCGAGGATCTGCTCCGAGGTCGCCACGTTGAGCCGCGCGTAGCCCGCTCCGCCGGGCCCGAACTGCGGCCCGCTCGACAGTGCGACACCCGCCCGGTCGAGCAGTGCAGCCGCCGGATCGTCTCCGAGACCTGCGTCGCGGAAGTCGAGCCAGCACAGGTAGGTCGCCTCTGGCGGGTCGAACCGAACCGACGGGACGTCGACGGTCAGACGTCGTGCGAGCTGCTCGCAGCGGGCGGTGATCGTACGCCGGGCGGCGGCGAGCCAGTCGTCGCATTCGCTCCACGCGGCGACCGTGCCGACGACCCCGAGCGAACTCGGCGCGCCCTGCAGGTGCTTCGGCATCGACGCGAGCGCCTCGAGCAGCGGCGCATGGTCGATGTGGGCGACGGCGGTCCGCAGGCCCGCGAGATTGAACGACTTGCTCGCCGAACCGAGCGTCACCAAACGGCCGTCGAACCGTTCGTCGACGATCGGCAACGGCCGGTGGATCGCACCAGGATGGACCAGGTCGCCCCAGATCTCGTCGGAGATCACGAGCAGATCGTGATGATCGGCGACCTCGGCCACGGCGGCCACCTCGTCGCCATCGAAGACCCGGCCGGTCGGGTTGTGCGGCTGGCAGAACAGGATGACCCGGGTGGTGTCATCGATCGCCTCCGAGAGCCGTTCGCCGGAGATCCGCCAGCCGTTCGGGTCGAGCGGCACGTCGATCCGGCGCCGACCGCTGTCGGCGATCGCATCGAGGAACGGGTAGTAGATCGGCGTGAACACGACCACGCCGTCGCCGCGGTCGGTCGTGTTCCACAGTGCCGCTTCGAGCGCGTGCAGCGTGCTCGTGAAGGCCCGGACCCTCGTCGCATCCGGCCGCCAGTGGTGCTGCCGCTCCTGCCAGGAGACCCAGTGCTCCACCACGTCGTCGGCGAAGGGTCCGTACCCGAGGTCGCCCCGCTCGATGTGGCCCCGGACGGCGTCGAGCACGGCGGGCGGTGGGTCGAAGTCCATGTCGGCGACCCAGGCCGGAACGACGTCGGGGCCGTACTTCGTCCACTTGACGCCGACACGCGCCCGACAACGTGCCTCGTCCGCGGTCAGCAACCCATCCGAACCGATCACGACCTCACGGTAGTGCCCCGACGATGGAGCGCCCATCGGCACGGTCCACGGCGCACCGGTCGGATTTCCTACACTGATCGGTGACAGGCCGAGACTCGACTCGGCTTCGCTGGGGGGAACGGAGTGGCCATGAGCGCGACCGACGACATGCACGCCAAGATGAAGTTGGCGACCAGTGCAGAGATCTGGGCGCCCGGGGGCCCGGTCAGCGACTGGACCACCGACTACGACATCCGTGACGACGACTACACCGTCGACCCGGTGCCCATCTGGGCCGAGATGCGCGAGACGTGCCCGATCGCACACACCGAGCGGCTCGGCGGCTCGTGGAACCCCACCCGGTTCGACGACGTTCGTGCCCTGGCGAAGATGATCCCCGAGCTGAGCTCGCGCCAGGTGCTCGTGATGCCGCCCGCTCCGAACGCCCCCGAGATGTCGCGCTACGAGCAGATGATCGCTGCTGCGCCCATCACCGCCGACCCACCGATCCACACGTGGACGCGACGGATGCTGTTGCCCGCGTTCGCGCCGCGCGCCGTCGCGGCATACGAGGAGCACACCGAGCAGCTGTGCCACTCGCTCATCGACGCGTTCATCGAAGCGGGCGAGTGCGACGCCGCGGTCCAGTACTCCCAGCAGATCCCGCCACGGGTCATCGCCCACCTCATCGGCGTCGACCCGGAGATGGCCGACCAGTTCGTCGAATGGGTCAACTTCGTGCTCGGCGACGGCCTCCACCACCCGGAGAAGCGACTTCAGGCGCGCAACGAGATGCTGGCGTTCATCGGCGCGGAGGTGGCGAAGCGGCAGCACGATCCCCAGGAGGACCTGCTCACCGAGCTGCTGTTCATGGAGCTCGACATGCCCGAGGCGCAGATCACGCCCGAGGTCGTGGTCGGGATCACGAATCTGCTGATCGTCGCCGGCATCGACACCACGTGGAGCTCGATCGGGTCGGCACTCTGGCACCTCGGTACGCATCCCGACGACCGCCAACGGCTCGTCGACGAGCCGGAGCTCCTGCCGATCGCCGTGGAGGAGTTCCTCCGCTACTACGCCCCGGTGACGATGGCCCGGGTCGCCGAGACCGACATCGACTACAACGGCGTCCACATCGACCGCGGCGACAAGGTGCTGATGAACTTCCCGGCGGCCTGCCACGACCCCGAGCAGTTCGAGAACCCCGACGAGTTCGTGATCGACCGCATCCAGAACCGCCACATCGCATTCGGCTCGGGCATCCATCGGTGCGCCGGCTCGAACCTCGCCCGGCTCGAGATGACCGTCGCCATCCGAGCGTGGCTGGAGCGCATCCCCGAGTTCCACGTGAGCGACCGGGAGCCGACGAAGTGGGCGGGAGGCCAGGTCCGTGGCCCGCGTGTGCTGCCCGTGTCGTTCCCGCCCGGCTCCGGGCGCTGATCACCGCTCGGCGCACGGGTCGCTGTCGCCCGGCGTGCGGGAATGTCAGGTGACCGTGACGAGCATCCCGATCGCCGCGGCATCGTCGTCGGTGATCGAACCGATGCCGGCACCGATCCCGTAGGCGACGGCGGCGGCGATCGCCCCGATCGAGAGCATCTCGGCGCCGGCACGCCACCAGGACCTCTCGCTGAACACGGAGCGGAGCGAGCCGACTCCGAACAGGGCGAGGGCGCTGAGAACGATCGTGGCCGGGAAACGCCACCGGTCGTCGACCGGCAGCACGTAGGCGATCAGCGCAACCGAACCGGCGCTGATGAACGCGAAGAACGTCGCCAACCCGCGCTTCGCTGCCGTGCCAGGGTCGGCTCGCCCTTCGCCGCCCTCACGGCTCGACCGCTCGGAGAGGTAGTTGCTCGTGCCCATCGAGAAGCCGTCGGCCAGCAGGCTGGCGAAGCCGAGCGCGAGGATCACACGGTCGGCGAGTGCGGCGCCGATCACCCCCGAGACGATGGCGAACGTGGTGACGATTCCGTCGTTCGCCCCGTACACGAGGTCGGGCAGGTAGCGGCCCAGCCGCGAGCGCAGCTCCATGGGGCCGTTCTAGCACTGTTGCGGTCCGGCGGCTTCGCCGATGGTCAGGTGGTGAGCGCTGCCCGCTCGATGTCAGCCGATGGCACAGAAGCGTTCTCTCTCGGAGTGTCGGGATGACGCACCATCTGCCCCCGGGTGCAGCTACGGTGTCGTACCCCGCCGTCGGCCCGACGCGCGAGCACGATCGACCAGGAGTTCCCATGGCTGCGCTCCGGACGACACGTTGCGACTCGATACGCCTCGTTCCCGACGCCCGGCGTGTGATCACCAAACCCTTCCTCCCCAGCGAGCAGATCCACCCGGACGGGTCGTCGCGCATCCGGGTCGTGCTCGACCGCATCATGGCGATGCCCGAGCACGAGGTCACGGCGACGTTGCTCGCCGCTCGCACCGACTTCGCCGACCGGCATCGAGATCTCGATGCGGTCGTCGAACGCAACTTCGAGATCGTCGCTGCCCGGCACGACCACCTGAACTCGCCGGCCGGGCCGCTCTCGTCGGATCGGCGGCGTCTGATCGGCGCGTACTTCACGCACGAATACTCGATCGAGGCCGCTGCGCTCGGAAACCCCTCGATGGTCGCAGCGCCGGATCAGTCGGGCCTCCGCCCCGGTGAGGTCCGATTCGTGATGAGTCTGCGTGCCATCGGCGAGGGACACATCTCGTCGATCGAGTTCCGATCGGGCATCGTCACCGCGACTGCGGACGTGCAGCTCGACCCCGTCAGCCCGTACGTCGCCACGGGGCACCGGACACCCCACGCCTACGACAAGAGCTTCTTCACGACCAAGCTCGTCGACCTCGACATGTTGAACGACGTCGAGGAGCGCATCCTCGCCCGGCTGGAGGACCGTTTCACCATGGCCCAGCTCGAAGCGGCGATCGCCGCGCTCGACGACGACGGCATCGAACGGTCGATCTCCGGCGAGACGGCTCGGGTGCTGCACTGGCTGGCCTCGTCGAACTACCGCACGTCGTTCCCGTCATCGCTGCCCATCTCCGAACGCGTGCTGTTCCCGAGCGGTCCGACCGAGAGCCGCGGCATGGAAGATGCCCGGTTCGTGCGCTTCGTGGATGACGACGGGGCCGTCACCTACTACGCGACGTACACCGCGTTCGACGGCCACCAGATCCTGCCGCAGTTGCTGGAGACGGCCGATTTCGTCGACTTTCGCGTCGCCACGCTCAGCGGACGGGCCGCCCACAACAAGGGCATGGCGATCTTCCCCCGCCGGATCGGCGGTCGCTACGTGGCCCTCGGCCGCCACGACAACGTGAACAACTTCGTCATGACGTCCGACGACATCAGGGTGTGGCGCGAGGCCACCGTGATCCAGGAGCCGGAACGCCCGTGGGAGCTGATGCAGCTCGGCAATTGCGGATCACCGCTGGAGACCGACGCCGGTTGGTTGGTGATCACGCACGGCGTCGGGCCGTTCCGGCGCTACACGCTCGGTGCGCTCCTGCTCGACCTCGAGGATCCGAGCCGGGTGATCGGTCACCTGAAGGAGCCACTGCTCGGTCCGGCCGACGACGATCGTGACGGCTACGTGCCCAATGTCGTCTACTCGTGCGGCAGCATGGTCCACGGCGACCATCTCGTGGTGCCGTACGGGTATGCCGACGTCGGGGCGCGCATCGTGAAGACGCGCCTCGACGAGTTGCTCAGCGCGCTGACCAGTCCGGCCCGGTGAGCCGGGGCGCTGTCGCGCTCGGTGACCGAGGGGCGTGTTGCAGCGTCGAGATCAGTGCCAGTGTGGACTCGGCGCCCTGGTTGAGGTTCGGGCCCGTCGGGGTCAGACCGTCGTAGCCGCCACCGGTCTCGACGTCCCACATCACCGCTCCGACGTCGTTGTCGCCGGCGAACCAGTCGATCGCCAGGTCGACACCCCGCCGCCAGTGGTCGTCGCCCGTCACTTCGTGGGCGCGGGCGCACGCATCGGCGAGGGCTGCGACCTCGATCGGTTGCTGGTCGAACCGGGGCGCGGCGTCGTGGCGACCTGCGCCTCCGACCGGGGTCGGTGAGAGGTGACCGTCGACGGTCTCGCGATCGAGGAGCCACCCCAGCAGCTCCAGCCCGTCGTCGACCACCTCGGGACGATCGAGGACCCGGCCCGCAGCGATGAGGGCCTCGGGCAGCGCCGCGTTGGCATACGAGAGCCGAGGCTCGGGCCAGGGCCAGTCCCTGTCCGATGCCGGCGGTCCGATCGCCTCGACGGCGTCGGTGAGGAGACCACGTGCCCGAAGGTGGCGGTGGTCGACCTCGGCCACCTCGGCGGCACCGAGGGCGGCGAACGCCATCGCCCGGCGATGTGGCGAACGCTGCTTCGCGCCGTGGTCGAAGTACGACAGCCCGCTCGCCCGCATCGACCCCTCGGGGGCGCGACGGGCGCAGGTTCCATACGCCCAGACGCTGCGACCCCAGCAATCCTCCACACCGTGCCGACCCGTCCACCGACCACGGGTGGAGCGGCGGTTGCGGGTTCGCCCCGTCGCGTTCTGGGAGGCGGCGACGAAGCCGAATGCCACCCGGCAGAGCTCGCGGACGGCCTGGCTCCGGTCCGGCTCCCGGCAGGCCACGACCAGCAGCCGCGCCACGTCGTCGGTGCAGTAGCCGAGTTCGCGTCGTGGCTCCGCGTGGTCGGCATGTTCGAAGATGCCGATGCCGTCGGTCATCGACAGGACGTGTCCGAACGACGGCAACGTCACGAGACCACCGAGCGTGTGGCCGTGACGAGTTCGTCGGCGAGGTCGACGTACTGGCGGGCCACCGTCGACCACGAGAGGTCGGGGGCCAACCGTCGGGCTTCGGCCGCCATCGACGCCAACAGATCCGGATCGGTGAGGACGGCGCGGATCGCTGTGGCGAGCGCACCCGGATCTCGCTGGGGTACGACGATGCCGGCACCGCTCGCCAGCAGCTCGACGGCGTGGGGAAAGCTGGTGGAGATCACCGGGCGTCCCGCTGCGACGGCGTCCACCAGCACGCCCGAGGTGACCTGATCGCGCGAATCGTAGGGGAGCACCACGAGGTCGGCGGACCGGATCAGCTCGGTCAGCGAGACGAGGTCACGGTACGTGTCGTCGAAGGTCACTCGCGCTGCCGCGCCCGACCGAGCGGCCCGGTCGACGAGCATGTCGCGGTACTCCTCGCCGTGACGTTCGCGCACCTTCGGGTGGGTTGCGCCGGCCACGAGATACTCGGGCGGGGGTCGCAGATCCCCCAGATCGGCAAGGGCGTCGATCGCCCACTCGATTCCCTTGCCGGGGCCGAGGAGGCCCCAGGTGAGGAGACGGGCAGGGCCATCGATCGGTCGGTGGTGAGGCGTCGACCCCGCCGACGGCGTGGTGGCGCCGTGCGGGATCAACGACACCTTCGACCGGTCCACGTCGAAGCCCGCGAAGAGACGGGTGCGCGCCGTCTCGGTCATGACGACGACCGCGTCCGCAGCAGCGCAGATCTGTTCGAGCACCGCGCGTTGGTTGGTCGTGGGTTCGCTCAGAACCGTGTGCGCCACCACGACGATCGGGACGTCGAGTGCGTCGATCAACCCGACGACCGACTCGCCGTCGGGGCCGTCGTACAGACCGTATTCGTGCTGGACGACCGCCACGTCGCAGGCGTTCAGCGCCTCGACGGCGGTCGTGCGATCCGCCGGCATCCGATCGGCCACAGAGGCGACCACCAGCACGTCCTCGACGTCGGGCGACGGGCCACAGCGCACGACGTCGACCGACGCCCCGCCGGCGATGAGCCCGGATGCCAGCGCCGCCGAGAAGGTGGCGATCCCGCACGACGTCGGTGGGAACGTCGACAGGATCCCGAAGGATCGGACACGGGCCTCGCCCTGGTCGACGGGCGGGACGGAAACGGCGGTGTGCACGACGGAACTCCTCGGATCAGCTCGGTCGATGCGACAGGCCTGCGGAGGGCGACATGACCGTGACGGCCGTCCAGCCCAAGCGGGCGCACGCTTCCAAGAACGTGACGTCACTGTACTGGCCGGGATCCCGATCCGATGTCGGTACGGTGGGTTCATTCCCGCTCGCCATCACGACGCCGACTCCGGTTCTCCGCTCCGAGTCGCAGTGCTCGCTCCGATCGCCTGGAGGACCCCGCCGCGCCACTACGGGCCGTGGGAGCAGTTCGCATCGCTCCTGACCGAGGGGCTCGTCGCCGCCGGTCACGACGTCACCCTCTTCGCCACGGCCGACTCGATCACCACCGCGACACTGCACGGCACTGCTGCGAGCGGCTGGTCCGACGACCCCACCATCGAGCCCAAGGTGGCAGAGTGCCTGCACATCGCAGCCGTGTTCGAGCGCGCCGACGACTTCGACATCATCCACAACGGCTTCGACTTCCTTCCGCTCACCTACAGCGG
>JAWLEC010000018.1:4172-31849 GCA_041686315.1 Ilumatobacteraceae bacterium | reverse complement strand
GCTCGGCGATTCCCGCGAGGGCCGTGCCGGCGTCGGCGGTCTGGTCCACCACGACGCGGGCGAGATCGGCCAGTGCGGATTCGTACCGGTCGTCGACGGCCGTCCAGGCGGTGTGCACCTCCGCCTCCCGGGCCGACTTGACGAGGTACTCGGTGAGTCGCTCGGCGTCGATCGGCCAGGCCGTGACGACGGTCTGCAACGCCAGCAGCACGGTCGCGGAGTCGACACGGGAGTCGGGGTGATCGTTCACCCAGGCGCGGGCGACCTCCGTCCACTCGTCGGCGAACTCGGCCAGCGCCAAGGAGCGGGCACGGACCCCTTCGGAGCGCTTGGTGTCGTGGGTGGTGCCCGCCAACATCGTGAGCGGCGTGGTCTGCTGGACCCGTCGCTGGTGATCGTGGAACTCCTCGGCGGACGAGGCGAAGGTGGACGGGTCGCCTCCCACCTCGCACAGCGAGGCCAGCGGCAGGTACCGGTAGAACGCACGGTCCTCGGCGCCCTTGGCCATGGTGGGGCTGGTGAGCTGCTGCCACCGGGTGGCCACCACGGGCACGCGGCGGATCAGTTCCACGAGGTCGGCCAACTCGTCGGCGAGATCCGGGCGGGTCGCCGCGGCTCGGGCGTGGGCCACGTCGAGCGCCACCTGCGAGGCGGGGTCGTGCGGCAGGTAGGTGCGGTACCGATGCAGCCCGATGGTGAGCTCGATCACCGCCGCTCGGAGGCGGGCGGCCTCCGCGACCACCCGTGACTCGTCGGCGTGGGTGAGTTCCACCTCGTGCAGCGGGTCGGCGACGTTGCGGCTCGCTTCCACGGTGCGCACCAACCGGTCGAGATCCGGCCGGAGCCCGCCGTCGAGGACCTCCCGCCGGGCCGTCTCCTCCACGTCGTGGAAGGAGCGCGTGTCGCCCGTGAGTTCGTGCCAGAGGCCGAGCAGCGGCGCCTCCGCTGCAGGGTCGAGCAGTGCGTGCTCTGTGGCGCGGATGTGTTCGTACCCCGTCGTGCCGTCGACGGGCCACGAGGGAGCGAGTTGCTCGTCGGGCGCCAGGATCTTCTCCACGAGGAGCCAGCGGTGCGCGCCGATGCGGCGGCGCAGCCCGTCGAGATAGGTGCCGGGATCGGCGAGACCGTCGACGTGGTCGACGCGCACACCGGCAAAGGCCGGGTGATCGCACAACTGGGCGGGCAGGGTGTCGATGGCCTCCGCCACGGATGGGTCCTCCGCCCGGACGGCGACCAGGTCGTCGATCGTGAAGAACCGGCGGACGTTGCGCTCGGGGTCGCGCCACCACTGCAGTCGGTAGTGCTGGCGCTCGACGGCCGTGGCGACGTCGAGATCCTCCGTGCCACGGGCGAGCGGGAACCGCAAGGGGCCGTATCGCAACTCGGGCCCTCGGTCACCCGTACCGATCTCGAGGCCGCCGGCGTCGATCACGTTCCGGAGCGGATCGCCCAGCTTCGGGACGATCACCTTGCCCTCGCCCGCCGCCCAGTCGACGTCGAACCAGGCCGCCGACGGCGACGCCGGTCCATCGCGCAACATCTCCCACCAGCGGTCGTTGCGATGGGCCTCGCCGGCGGCCATGTGGTTGGGGACGTGGTCGATCACCACGCCGAGACCGTGCTCCTCTGCAGCGTCGAGCAACCGGCCGAGGCCGTCACGGCCACCGAAGTCGCTGCGTATCCGGGTGTGGTCGACCACGTCGTAGCCGTGGCTGCTGCCGGGTGTCGCTTCGGCGATCGGTGACAGGTACACGTGGCTGACGCCGAGCGACACGAGATGATCGAGCAGCCCGATCGTGTCGTCGAAGCCGAACGACGGGGTGAGCTGGACGCGATAGGAGGCCACGAGGGGCGTCGTCGTGGACGGGGCGGGTGGTGTGCTCACCTCTCCTGTCTACCCGGACCGCCGAACGCGTGAACACTGTGCGGCGACCGGCCGCAGACTGTTCACGCGTTCGAGGTGGTGGGGGCAGGTGTCGAGGAATCTGCGGTCGGCGACGGCATGCCAGCGAGGCCGGCGCCCATCAGGTCGACGAAGTTGTCGCAGTAGAACTTCCGGCGGATCTCCTCCGACCGGTCGCCGAGGCTGCGTTCGAAACGCTCGAAGGGGCGGCGGCCGCCCTCCACGTGCGGGTAGTCGGTGTTGAACAGCAAGATGTCGGGGCCGATCTGGTCGGTGACCCAGCCGACGTCCTCGGTCGGGTACGGCGTGACCCGCACCTGGCGTTCCACGAACTCGCGAGGCGTGAGCGACAGCCGCTGCAACCTCTCCTCGTGGCGTCCGAAGGCGTCCATCGCCGACTCCATCTGCTTCAGCCAGCTCGGCAGCCAGCTGCACCCCTGCTCGATCACGCCGACGCGCAGGGCGGGGAACCGGTCGAGTACGCCGTCGAAGATCAGCGTGGCGAGCGTCTGCATCGGCGGGAACGGGATGGCCATGTAGTCGACCGAGCGGAAGTTCTCCTCGCCGCCGTGGAAGTCGGCGGGGATCGGCAGGCCGTTGTCGAAGTAGGCCGGATCGATCAGGTCGCCCGTGCCGCCGACATGGAACACCACCGGGATGCCCGCCTCCTCGGCCTGGCGCCACACCGGGTCGAGGGCGACGTGCGACGGTGAGTGGCCGGCGGGGCAGCCCGACGCCACCAGCAGCGCCGCGGCGCCCATCGCGATCGCCTCGCCGGCCATGGCCTCGGCGCGGTCGAAGTCGGCGAGCGGCACGTAACACGTGGGCAGCAGACGGGGGTCGACCGAGCAGAACTCGACCATCCCCCGGTTGTGGGCGCGGGCGGCGCCGTCGGCCAGGTCGAGGTCGGGCTGATGCTCCCACTGGTACAGCCGGCTGTTGTGGAAGGTGTTGAACATCAGCTGGCTCTGCACGCCGATGAAATCGAGTACCCGCGGCCGGTCGTCGGCCAGGAACGACCCGGTGGCGGCGAAGTTCTTGCGATTCATCACCTCGACGGCCTCGTCGGCGAGGAACTCGTCGCTGCGATGCCGCTCGACGAGCCGGGCGAAGGCGGCGTCGATCGCGTCGGTGTCACCACCGTGGTCGCCGTCGCCGGTCTGGGCCAGCTCGTTGGCGTAACCCGGCCGGTCGAGCAGCTCGCGCACGTCGGGATCGGCGTGCTCGCGCAGCCAGTCGGGTGGCTCCATGATGTGGGCGTCGGCGTCGTGGACGATCCGACCGTCGATGTAGGCCATGCCACAGTGTTTCATCTGCCGACGCGCTCCGTATCGTTGGTCGACCCCACCTGGAGCACCACCGTGAACGACGAACCCACCGACACCACCGACACCCCGGACATCGGCGACACCCCCGACACCGGCGACACCCCCGACACCGGCCATGAACCAGCGGCGAACGGTTTCGCCGCGCTCGGACTGCGCGACGAGCTGCTGGCCGCACTCGACGAACTCGGCTACGAGGAACCCACCCCGATCCAGCGCGAGACGATCCCGCTGCTGCTGACCGGCCAGGACCTACTGGGGCAGGCGGCGACCGGCACCGGCAAGACGGCGGCGTTCGCGCTGCCGGCGCTGCAGTCGGTCGACACGTCGGGACGGGCGACACCGCAGGTGCTCGTCCTGGTGCCCACCCGCGAGCTGGCGGTACAGGTGAGCGAGGCGATGTTCCGCTACGGCCGCCGGCTGGGGGTGAAGGTGGTGCCGGTGTTCGGCGGACAGCCGATCCACCGTCAATTGCAGGCACTCGACCGGGGCGTTCACGTGGTGGTCGCCACACCGGGCCGGGCGCTCGACCACATCGGCCGCGGATCGCTCGGACTCGACGAGATCCGTACCGTGATCCTCGACGAGGCCGACGAGATGCTCGACATGGGCTTCACCGACGACATCGAGGCGATCCTCGAGAGCACGCCCGAGCACCGCCAGACGGTGCTGTTCTCGGCGACGATGCCCAAGCGCATCACGTCGATCGCCAAGCGCTACCAACGCGACCCGCAACGCATCACGATCGGCCGCCCCGATGCCGAACCGGGCACGAAGGCGCTCGTGCGCCAGACGGTCTACGTGGTGCAGCGTGCCCACAAGCCGTCGGCACTCGGCCGCATCCTCGACATCGAGGCTCCCAGGTCGGCACTCGTGTTCTGCCGGACCCGTACCGAGGTCGACCAGCTGACCGAGACGATGAATGCCCGCGGCTACCGCGCCGAGGCGTTGCACGGCGGCATGGACCAGGCCCAACGTGACCGGGTGATGAGCCGCCTGCGTGACGGCACGGCGGAGTTGTTGGTGGCCACCGACGTCGCCGCCCGCGGGCTCGACGTCGACACGCTCACCCACGTGGTGAACTACGACGTGCCGTCGGCGGCGGACAGCTACGTGCACCGCATCGGCCGCGTCGGGCGGGCCGGACGGGAAGGTGTGGCGATCACACTCGCCGAACCGCGTGAGCGGCGCGGCCTCGAGAACATCGAACGGCTCACCAAGCAGCAGTTCGAGATCGCCAAGGTGCCGACCGTGTCGGATCTGCGCGAGCGTCAGATCGAGCTGACGGTGGCGGCGGTCCGAGAGTCGCTGGCGTCGGTGGACCTCGAGGACTACAACACGGTGCTGCACGCACTGGCCGGCGAGGACAGCGACCGCAACATCGCACTCGCAGCAATCAAGTTGGTGCACGAGGCGCGTGGCGCCACCATCGACGAGTTGGAGATCCCCGATGCTTCGGACAAGCTGCGCGGCGGCAAGAACGCCAAGCGCGGCGCCGAGAGTCGCCCCGGAGGCAACCGCCAGCGTCCCGACCGCGCCGGAGGGGCACGCGGCGAAGGCGGCGGCCAGGGCGGCCAGGGTGGCAAGGGCAAGCGGGGCGGTGGCGGCCAGACCGACACGGCGTTCGTGCACGTGAGCCTGGGCCGCAAGGCCGGTGTCCGCCCCGGCGACCTCGTCGGTGCAATCGCCAACGAGTCGGGCCTCACCGGGCGGGAGATCGGCCCGATCCGCATCGCCGAGGCCTACTCGGTGGTGGGTGTGCCCGCTGCGTCGGTCGACCACGTGATCTCCGAGATGCAGTCGACCACCATGCGCGGCAAGCGCGCCCGCGTCCGCCGCTTCGTCGAGTGACCCCGCAGATCTTCGTTTGCGTGGGCGCCCGATCGTTTGCGTGACGAAAATGTTGGCGCGGGGCAAAAATATCGTCACACAAACGTGAATGGCGTGGGCGCACGGTCGTTTGCGTGACGAAAATGTTGGGGCGGGCCAACGAAAACGTCACACAAACGAGAAAGGGCCGGCGGCAGGGGGCCGGACGCGAGCGTGCCCGCCTCCACGTCGTTGGAGAGGCGGGCACGCTGCTCGACGGGTGCCGGGGGGTCAGCCCCGTTCGATCGTGCCCCTCCAGGCACCGGTCGACAACGACCGGTCCTCGATGAACTGCTTGAACGCCGTCATGTCGGCCTTCAGCTGGCCCTGTATCCACCCCATCGTGTCGGCCACGTTCTCGAAGAAGCCCTCGGGGTCGTAGTCCATCTGCAGGGTGACGCGGGTCGTGTGGTCGTCGAGTGGATGGAACGTCACGACACCGGCGTGGTCCGGTCCGTCGATCGTCTTCCACGCGACACGTTGGTCGGGAGTCTGCTCGGTGATGACCGTGTCGAACTCACGACTGATCCCTCCGATGTCGACGCGCCAGTGCACCATGTCGTCGGCGATCTGGCGGGTCTCGGTGACGGCGTTCATGAAACGTGGGAACTCCTCGAACTGGGTCCACTGGTCGTAGGCGACGCGCACCGGCGCGTCGACGTCCACGCTGAACTGATGGTCGTTCGTGGTCATTCGGTCCTCTCCCTCGAGGTCGTCGTCCGCATACGACGACCAGATACCCGCGTTCCTCCCGCCCGAAACCTGCACCAACCGGGGGCGGCTCAGGCGTACCCGACGGTGCCGAGTCCGGCCGGCTCTCCGAGCGACTCGATGATGCAGGCCGACTCCTCGACGAGTCGGCGGGCGACCACGAGCCGACTGGCTTCGTCGATGCCGGGAAGATCGCCCACGCGAGTGGGCGTTCCCCGGCTCAGGCGACGCAGGGCCTCGGTGGCCGCGGCGGGGAACGTGACCGACCGGTCACCGAGGTGCACCTCGATCCCCGAGGGATCGCCGGCATCGGCGAACCCGGTGCCACCGTCCGTTCGGCGACGCTCGGTGTCGGTGTGCTCATGCCGGTCGAACCGTTCGAGTGTCCTGGCCAGGGGCTGCGGGGCGGTCCACCGGACGACACCGTCGAGTGTCAGCCGGTCGCGTCGTGCCATCGACGACACGTGACCAGCGGTCTCCGGCCGGCGCCGCTGTCGGTGCTGCTCGTACTCGACCACGGCGGCCACGTCGACAGTTGCCATGTGCTCGGCGACCGCTCCGACGGCCGCTTCGACGTCCCGGGTCAGCGCTGCGGCACGGCCCGGAAGTTGATACCCGATCGGCAGCGGCCGATCCAGTGATTCGGATCCGGATCGCAGCACACGTTCGATCACACTGCGTGCGGTCACCCTGATGATCCCGAGAGTGAGATGGAGAGAGGTGTCGTCGGACGCTGCAGCGCTGTGTCGTGTCCCGGCCGGCACGTAGAACACGTCGCCGGCGCCGAGGGTCACGTCACCGACACCGTCGACGTGCCAGTGCTTCTCACCGTGGAGTTGGATCGCGACGACGTCGTGGTCGTCGGCGTGATCCGTGAGCCCGCTGGCACCGGGAGGTGTGAGGTACGCGTTGGCCTGCACCGGATGCGACATGTCGCGCTGGAGGGCGTCGACGAACTCTCCCACGGCGGGCACGGTCCGGTGCAGCGACTGCAGTACGAGCGTGGCGCCGTCGCAGAGGCAATCGACGACCTTGCGGACGTCGACGACGTCGTCGAGTTGCTGGCCGCCGAGTCGGATCCTGCTGCAGTACTGCGATGCGGCAAGGACGTCGCCGTCGATCACCATCCTCACGGCGGGTCGGCGCGGCGAACTCGTGACGAACTTGTCGACGGCATCGAGATCGAGGACATCGTCGAAGGAGTTCGGGCGACCCCGGTACAGCAGCGGTTCGCGACCCCAGGCCTCGTGGAACGAGGAGACGTCGCCGAAGAGGCGGGCCAGTGGTGCTGTTCCCGGTCGCGGCATGGCCCCGTTGTCCCTTCCGCCCGAGGAGATCAGGCCTCGTCGCCGGTGTCCTTCGAGTGCTCACCCGGGGCGTCGAGATTCTCGTCGGCCTCCGTCGGCTCGTCGCCGGTGTCCTTCGAGTGCTGACCCGGCGCGTCGAGATTCTCCTCGTCCTCGGTCGGGCCGCTCTTGATGTCGTCGTTCGAGATCGATGCGTCACTCATGACGAGCGGCGTACCCGATCGCCAGGTCCTCAATCCTCGATCGGCGCCCGCTCGGTGTCGGCGGCCCGTGTGACCAGCAGCTCCCGGCCAACCCACAGCGGCACGATCTGGCCGACCAGCAACGAGAACCCGCCGATCACCAGCAGAACACGCAGCACCGTCACCGTCCCGTCGAGGTCGTCACCGGCACGCCGGGCGACTGCCCGCGCATCCGCGACGCTCGCCCGATACTGCTCGACGAAGTCGTCGGTGGTGGTGGTCAGGTCGTCGTCCACCGTGCGGACCGATGCCGCGAGTTCGTCGAGTCGTTCCTGCAGGTCACCGGCCGAGTCGGTGAAGTCGGTGAGCCCTCCGGCGGTGGTCTCGAGCTCACCGGGGACGGGCTCGAGCGATTCGGCGAGTCGTCCGAAGGTCTCCTCCAGTCCGTCGTCGGGGTCGCAGTCGGGACCGAACGGGATGTCGGACAGCGCTCGCACGACGCCGTCGATGGTGTCGTCGACGGAATCGAGTGTCTGCTCGGTGACGTCGAGGCTCTCGGTCGTGGTGTCGTTGAGCTGCCCGACGAAGATCCAACCCGTCACGGAGCCGGCGACGGCAGTGAACGCACCGGCGACCGCCACCGCCACCATGACCCGGCCCGCTCGGCGGCGTGCAGTCGCCGAGCGCCATCGGCGGGACCACCACGGCGCTCGTCGATCGGCGGCGTCCCGCGTCGGTGGCGATGCTCGTGGTTCGTCGTGCGGACGGTTCATGCGGGTGCTCGAGTGCTCGGTCACCGAGTCCTCAGTTCACGCCGCAGCATGGCGAAGGCGGCCGCGGCGAGGACGACGCTGGTGACGGCGAGGTCGTCGACGTCGGGATCGGTTCCGCGCAGCATCACGTCCCGGAAGGCGGCTCACCTCGTCGTCGAGTCTCGTTGCGGTGCTGGAGTCGATCGGGCTCGAAGTGGGATCGACCGGGCGTCACAGGATGAGGAACCCGTCGACGACGTGGATCACGCCGTCGCCGACCTCGATGTCGTTCGTCACCGCGGTGACGTCACCGACCATCACGGTGTCGCCGTCGACCGTCACGTCGAGCGTCTCACCGGCGCGCGTGGACACCTGCTCCAACGAGGTCAGATCCTCTGCGGTCACCGTGGTGTCGAGCGTGTGGTTGCGCAACGTCTCCACGATCTGCGACGGGTCGGTCAGCAGCTCGGCCGTCTGCTCCGCGGTCAGCGTCGTGAAGGCATCGTCGTTGGGTGCGAAGAACGTGAACGTCTCGGTGACGGCATCGTCGTCGTCGCCGCAGGCCGCGAGTGCCGTTGCAACGATCAGGGCGACAGCGATGAAGCGTTGCATGCCAGATCCTCCTGTTCGGCGCGGTCGGGACGTTCCGAACCGGGTCCGGTACCTCGCCGATGTCGCGACGAAACGTCGACTCAGGTGACGTCGACTCAGGTGTCGAAGTTCTCGAAGTATCTGCTCGGCGTGGGACCGCGCTGACCCTGATACTTCGAACCTTTCGCACCGGTTCCGTACGGGCTCTCGGCCGGCGTGGTCATCTGCATGAAGCTCACCTGCCCGATCTTCATCTGCGGGTAGAGCGTGATCGGGAGGCTGGCGACGTTGGCGAGCTCGAGTGTGATGTGCCCGTCGAACCCGGCGTCGATGAAGCCCGCCGTGGAGTGGATCAGCAGCCCGAGGCGGCCGAGCGAGCTCTTGCCCTCCACCCGCCCGACGAGGTCGTCGGGAACGGCAACCCGTTCGTGGGTGGAGCCGAGCACGAATTCGCCGGGATGGAGGATGAAGGGTTCGTCGGAGCCGTCGGGGATCTCGACGAGTTCGGTGAGGTCGACCATGTCCTGCCTCACGTCGATCACGCCGCGGGTGTGGTTGCGAAAGACGCGGAAGAGGTTGGAGATGCGGACGTCGATGGAACTCGGTTGGATGAGCGACTCGTCGAGCGGATCGATCACGATCCGACCGGCAGCCAACTGCTCGCGGATGGTGCGGTCGGACAGGATCACGATCGGACACGTTAGTGATCCCGCCCGGGAGCTGCCTCGTGGCAAGCAGCTGCAGCGCGATCCACTGGGCCATCGGGCGCACGAGCCGGTAGAACGAAGGGGTAGCACTCCACCCCTCGGAAGGATTTCTCTCATGGCAGCAACGGCATTGATGGTCTGGATCGACCAGGACCTCTGCACCGGCGACGGCATCTGTTCGGAGATCTGCCCCGACGTGTTCGTCGGACGTGACGACGGCCTCTGGGTGGTGAAGGAGGAAGCCTCGCACTTCGGTGAGACGATCGTGTTCGACGGTGCCGAGGGCGCAGGTCACGGCCCCGACATGGGCAAAGGGGTTGCGCGCATCCCCGACTCGCTGATCGACACGGCCGTCGAGGCCGCCGAGGAATGCCCCGGCGAGTGCATCATGATCGAGCCGTACGACCAGGCGGCGATCAGCGACCGCGGCGTCTGAGCGCCGGTACCGGCAGTACATCGGTCGCACCGTTCGGCGGTTCGAGCACCCGGCCCGCCACCGGCGCCCGCTATCATCGGGCGCCTCTGCGGATGTAGTTCAATGGTAGAACATCAGCTTCCCAAGCTGAGAACGCGGGTTCGATTCCCGTCATCCGCTCCATTTCCCCTGCTCGATGGATTGCCGAAGTTGCTGCCGTTCTCAGCCTTTCGCCCGGGCTGAAACCGCATCTCGTGCGCAGCGGCCGTATCGCGAACGTCCAGGTCACGAGATCGAGGTGTTCGCGCGGCATGTCGATCACCCTCGTCTGGTCCGTTGCTTGTTGCACGGATGTTGCACGAGTCGGCTCCGTCGATGAGCGAGCAGCCAACCCCCGTGTCCCTTCGCTCATTGCTCGGGTACGCACACGGCGACGTATCGGCGACCGGCCCCCACCCGGGCGACCCCCCGTCAGGTGGGAGCGGGCCCGGTCCGGTCCACGATCTCGGTCAACTCGGCCAGCCGGGCGCGTGCGGCTGCGATCTCGACGTCGAGCGGGGCGGCGTCGTCGCCGTCGCTCGCTGCCCGCTCGCGTTCGAGTTCGTCGAGGCGCTGCACGGTGTGATCGCGCTCGGCGACGACCGCCGCAGCTTCTGCCTTGTCGAAGATCCGCTCACCGGGATCGGTCGACGGCGACGAGCGTCGGCTCGGTGGAGCCGAGGCGACGAGTGGATCGTCGCTGCGGATCGAACGGCGGCCGACCAGCATCGGTGAGGCGATCTCGACGCCGGCCGCCGACAGCCGATCGAAGATCGCCGCCCGCAGGCCTGCGCGAACGGTCAGCAGCGCCTTGACGTCGTCGAGGAAGCCGGCCACCCGGTACGTGACCGAGAAGTCACCGAGCTCGGACACCTGCACGAACGGATCGGTGAGACCTGCGGAGACGGCCGCCTCCTTGAACAGGGGCTCGAGTGTCAGCCGGTGGACGTCGTAGCCGATCGACACGGTGGTCGACACGACAGTGCCCGACGCCCGGATGACCTTCACCGGGTGGGTGACCAGGAACTGGTTCGGCAGGGTCGTCAGATCACGATCCTCGGTCTGGATCTCCGTCTCCATCAGCCGCCGGTAGGTGACCCGTCCGAAGTGTCCCTCCACGCTCAGGAAATCGCCCGGACGGAAGTTGCGGACCGACCGGAGCATCAGGCCCGCCAGGACATTGCCGACCATCGACGTCGCCGACAGGCCGATGATCGCTGCGAGCGTGATCCCGATGACCCCGATGAGAGCTCCCTTGAGCTCGGATTCGATCGGCAGCACCAGCACCACGGCCACGACGGAGACGACCACGATGGCGACGTGCAGCAGCTGTCGGCGGACCGACAGCTCCTCCCGGCGCTCGGGACGACGGGTGGTCGACCACTGCACCAGGAGCCAGGCCATCGCCGCGACGACGACCACGATCGCCACCCACAACACGTTCAGCGCTACGTCCCCGGCGTCGTCCATCCTGGCCTCCGGGCCCGGACCCTAGAGGCGCTCGTCGCCACACGGGAAACCCACTCGACTCGGCCCAACCATGCTGGGAGCGCAGACCGGTTCGGCACCGCTGAAAGTGATCTGAAAGTCGGCCCGACGATGGTGGATCTCGCCGGGTCGCAGGTCGACCACGGCGGCAGCTGCCGTCACACGCGGCTGCGTCGATCCTGCACACGACCGAGAGGCGAGCAACGTGAACATCAACCACACCAGCATTTCCGCGCGACGGGCGGCACGGAGGCCGGCCATCGCGCAGCGGACCGCCCGACGCCGACTCCTGGCATCCGTGCTCGCGTTCGGACTGATCGGAGCGGCATGTGCGAGCGACGACGATGCCGCGTCGGAGGCGACGAGCGAATCCGCTGCGACGACGGAAGCGCCCGCGACGACGGAAGCGCCCGCGACCACCGAGGCGCCGGCCACCACCGAGGCGCCGGCGACCACGCAGGAGGCGACCACCACGACCGAGGCGCCACCACCGTCGGAGCCGTTCGACGTCTCGCTCGCCAACCTCGTCGGGCGGCCGGCCGAGACGAACTCGATGAACGGCGTCAACGTGTCGCCCGTCGACGGCAACGTGTACGTGGCGAGCGTCTCCGGCAGCGAGATCACCGTCCACGACCCCGAGACCGGTGAGATCGTGGAACGGCTCGGCGCCGACCTCGGGATCAACGGCCCCGACGACGTGTACGTCACCGACGACGGCACCGTCTACTGGACCGATCTGCTCGGCGGCAACGTCGGCATGCTGACACCCGACGGCGTGGTCAAGACACAACAGGTGGGGCCCGGCGTCAATCCGATCACGATGTCCGACGACGGCCGGCTGTTCGTCGCCAGGATCTTTCTCGGCGACGGCCTCTACGAGCTCGATCCCATGCTCGAGGCGCCGCCGATCGCCCTCGACGAGACGCTCTCGGGCCTGAACGCCTTCGACTTCGGACCCGACGGGCTGCTCTACGCGCCGTCGTTCTTCACCGGCGAGGCCCTGCGCATCGACGTCGATGCGGATGTCATCACTCCCGAGGTGGTGGCGTCCGGCTTCGGCACGACGTCGGCGGTGAAGTTCGACTCGGCCGGCGTGGCGCACCTCGTCGACCTCGCTGCGGGCCAGGTGTTCGCACTCGACCTGGCCGGAGGCGAGCACGAGATGCTGCTCGACATCGAGGGCACGATCGACAACATCGCCTTCGACGCCGACGATCGACTGTTCGTGATCGCCGGCAACGACAACCAGATCATCCGCGTCGACGACGAGGGCACCACCGAGCTCGGTGAGCCCGGACTCGGACTCCCGGGCGGCGTCGCCGTGTCACCGGACGGCACGATCTGGGTCGCCGAGTTCTTCGCGATGCGCGGATTCGACCCGGACGATCTCGACAACTGGTCGGCGTCGTTCTACGACGGATTCTCCGCCCCGGGCGAGGGCTTTGCCGGTGCTGCGACCGTGTCGGCCGACGGCGACGACCTCATCTTGTCGAACACGTTCTCGGGGACCGTGCAGGTGATCGACCCGGCGACGGGCGACATCCTGCAGGACGTCCGCACGCTCGTGCTCCCGACCAACGCGATCCGCCACGGCGACCGGCTGGTCGCCGCACAGGCCGGCGGCGGCAACGTCGTCGACGTCGACGACCCCGCTGACGTGCTGATCGCCGACATCGCTCTGCCCACCGGGTTGGCGTCGGACGGCACGACGTTGTTCGTGGCCGACTGGGCGACCGGGAACGTGTGGGCCGTCGACGAGGCCGGTGTCGCGGCCGTGCTGGCCGAGGGGCTCGCCGGCCCCGAGGGTCTCGCCGTCGACGGCGATCGGCTGCTCGTGGTGGAGACCGGAACCCAGCAGGTGACGGCGATCGACTTCGCGACCGGCGAGACGAGTCCGGTGATCACCGGGCTCGACTTCTCGACGCCGCCGCTCGAAGGGTTCCTCCCGAACGGTGGCGTGTCCGGTGTGACGGTCGGCCCCGACGACGCGATCTACGTGTCGGACGACGCCGTGAACAGCGTGTACCAGTTCGTGCGCTGACCACGCGACCCGCGGACTGCCGGGCGACAGCGACCGACATGTGACCACATCGCACTGTAGTGTGGTCACATGTCGATCGGCATCCGAGATCTGAAGGCCAACCTGTCCGAGTACGTCGCCCGCGCTGCGCACGGCGAGGAGATCGTCGTCACCGACCGCAACCGACCCGTCGCCCGTCTCGTCCCCTACGTCGCTGCCTCCGACGTCGAGCGCGGGATCGACGAGGGCTGGATCGAGGCACCTCGCCGGACGCAGCTCGGTGAGATCGAACGGGTCCGTTCCGACCGGTCGACGCTCGCCGCTCTCGACGAGGACCGGGGATGACCCTCTACGTCGATTCGAGCGCGCTGCTCAAGCGCTACATCGACGAGCACGACTCGGCGGCATCCGACGAACTGATGCGCACCGATCCCGTCCTCGTCACGTCGCGGCTCACCGAGGTGGAGGTGCGTCGCAATCTGGCGCGCCTGCTGGACGGGGAGGATCTCGATCGGCAGCGCCAGGCCTTCAGCGTCGACCTCGACGTGTTCGCGCTGATCAGCCTCGACACGCCCACGATGAACACGGCTGCCCGCATCGCCGAGCAGACGCTGTGTCGCTCGCTCGACTCGATCCATCTCGGTGCCGCGCGGCGGGCCGGTCAGGCAACGGCACTGCTCACGTTCGACACCCGCCAGGCGACCGTCGCCCGCCAGATCGGCATCACGGTGATCGGCGCCTGACGCTCGGATGACACGGTGCAGCGCGTACCGAGCACGCTGGAGCTGGACTCAGGAGACCGTGGATTCGACCTGTCCGTCGTCGGCGCGCACCTCGATGCGTGCGTCGTCGTCATCGCCCCGGAACCGCACACGTATCCGTGACGAGCTCTGGTCCTCGACCTCGGGTTCGAAGCCGGCGTCGGGTGCGACACCGAGCAGCGAGAGTGCCGAGCCGTCCCATCGCACCGTGATCGAGCCGCCGATGGAGCGGTACTGCTGCGTGAACGGAGCGTCGGCCCGGGGTGCACCGGACGTGGACGGTGTGCTCTCGGGCGGCGACACCGTCGACGGCGCGTCGGTCGACGGCGCGTCGGTCGACGGCGGCGCAGCGCTGGATGATGGAGTCGTCGGCGCCGGCGTGATCGCCGGGGACGGCGCTGTCGAGGTGGGCGCCTCCTGCCCGTCGCCGGTGCCCGGATCAGGCGATGCGGTCGGTGGGACGGTCGGGACGACCGGCGTGGTCCCGGGTGCGGTCGTGACCACGGTCGACGGCGTGGGTGCCGGGACGGTCGACGGCGACGTCTCGTCGACGACGACCGTCGACACGGGTGGGAGCACGGTGTCGGATGTCGCCGGCGGGTTGTCGCGAGGGGTGGGGAGCAGGACCAGGCCGACGACCACGGCAGCGGTCGCTGCACCACCGACCAGGGCGTTGCGTCGGGTGCGGACCCGCGCCGAGCGGGCGCCGACCGCTCGCCGACCCGAGCCGTGGTCGACGGGCCCGCCCGATCGGGCGCGTAGCGCATCGCGCAGTGTGTCGTCGTCGAAGTCGTCGTTCATGATCTCGCCTCGTTCTCGAGGATGGGTCGGAGTCGGCGTCGGGCGTCGTGGAGATGCGACTTCACGGTGCCTTCGCTGATGCCGAGCGTCTGTGCGATCTCGGCGAGGGTCAGATTGTCGACGTAGAAGAGCGCCGTCGTCAGACGTTGCTGCTTCGGCAGCCGAGCGAGCAGCCGACCGAACTCGTCGATCTCGTGGTCGTCGTGGGCGGTCTCGTGGCGTTCCCCGAGCCGGTGGATCGCTCGCCACTTGCGTTTGGTGCTCCGGTGCTCGTTGCGGAGCTTGTTGACCGCCACCCGACGCACCCACCCGACCGGATCGTCGTACCGGCTGATCCGGCTCCAGCGCAGGTGCGCCTTGACGAAGGCGTCCTGCACTGCATCTGCCGCCACGTCACGGTCTCCGGCGACCACCGTCAACGCCCTCACGAGCCGTTCGTAGTGGGCGTCGAACACCTGCTCGAAGCTGCCGGTGTGCTGCTCGCGTCGGGTCGGGAGCTGTTCGCCACTCGCGGCGCTCATCGGGGAGAGGTCCGGCTCGAGCGTGTTCACCGCGGGATGCACAACCCGGCCTCGACTGTCGCGTCGCCGCCGGAGCAGGCGTGCGGGCCTCTGCGGATCGGTCGACACGTGCTCACGTTAGGGACTCGCTGCTGCCGGGTGGGGCCCCACCCGGCCGTGACCCGCAGCGCGCGCCCACAGGCGTCGGCACACGGATCATCGGCCGGGCGGACGGTCATCGTCAGTCCACCCGGAACCGGAGACGTCCGTCGTCGATGCGGACCTCGATGCGGGCATCGTCGTCGGCGCCCTCGAAGTCCACCCGCACCCGGTCCCACGACTGGTGCTCGATCTCGGCCCGGAAACCAGCTGCCGGGGTGACGCTGTCCAGGGTGAAGGCGGTGCCGCTCCAGGTGACGCCGATCGAACCTCCCGAGGAGGAGTAGCTGGTCGTGAACGGCTCGGGCAGAGCGCTCGCCACGGACGTGGTCGGGCCATCGTCGACCGTCGTGACCGGGCCGTCGTCGACCGTCGTCACTGTCGTGCCGGACGTCACCGTCGGGCCGTCGTCCACCGACGTCGCCGGACCGTCATCGTCGATCGTCGTGACGGGACCGTCGCTCACCGTCGTGACGGGATCGTCGCTCACCGTCGTGACGGGATCGTCGCTCACCGTGGTCACCGTCGTCGCGGACGTCACCGTCGGGCCGTCGTCCACCGAGGTCGCCGGACCGTCATCGTCGATCGTCGTGACGGGACCGTCGTCCACCGTCGTGACGGGACTGTCGTCCACCGTCGTGACGGGACCGTCGTCCAGCGTGGTCACCGTCGTCGCGGACGTCACCGTCGGACCGTCGTTCACCGACGTCGTCGGGCCGTCGTCGGTCGTCGCAGGTGTCGACACCACCTCCGGCGTCGCATCGCCCGGCTGGGCAGCGGCGAAGCCGACGGCACCGACGGCGAAACCGACCGTGGCAGCGACGACGACCCCGAAGCGGGACGTCAGGAATCGGGATGGTCGGATCGGTGTCATACGGGCTCCTCGAGCACTCGGGGGTCTGTCGGGAAGTGACACCCCGCACGGCGCCGAAAGGTTGGGTCGGATGTCGATGTATCCCTGTCGTGCCCTCGTTCGTCTCCATGACATCGAATCAACGGCCCGATCGGGCCACGACCAAGGAGAGACAGCAATGGGATTCGTCAACGAAGCCGGTTGGGACCGCGCCGCCCGCGTCATCGTCGGGGTGGTGCTGCTCGTTCTGGGCCTCGGTGTGGTCGACGGCACACTCGGCACGGTCCTCGCCGTCGTGGCGTTCGTGCCGCTGCTCACCGGGCTGGTCGGCTGGTGCCCCCTGTACTCGGTGTTCCGCTTCCGCACGAACCGCGGCCCGCGTGCAGGATCGACCACGTGACCGTCAGGCCGGCACCACCGGCGTGAACCCGCCCCCGAGCCCTAGCCTTCGGACGTGACCAGCCCGACGACACCACCGGCGGACGACCTCACCGCACATGTGGATGCGCTGTACCGGTTCGCCCTCGGGCTGGTCCGCGACCCCGACCTCGCCGCCGATCTGGTGCAGGACACCTTCGTGCGTGCCATCGAGAGGCGCTCGCAGTACCGCGGTGACGGCAGCCTGCTCGCGTGGCTGCGGCAGATGCTGCACAACCTGGCCATCGACCGGGCCCGACGCTCCCGCCGGGAGATCGTGGTCGACGACGTCGAGGAGTGCTGGCGCACCGACTCGTACACCGTGGATCCTGCGGTGATCGCCGATCGCCTCGCCGACCGCGACGAGCTCGAGGACGCACTCGTCCGGCTGCCGTTCGGGTACCGCACCGTGGTCGTGCTGCACGACATCGAGCAGTGGAGGGTCCGCGAGATCGCCGAACTGCAGGAGATCTCGTTGCCCGCCGCCAAACAGCGCCTGCGGCGCGGCCGCATGATGCTCGTCAGTGCCCTGGCCACCGGCGCCGAGCGCCGCGAACGACTGCAAGGAGTCCCCATGCGATGCTGGGACGCCCGCCGACACGTCTCGGAGTATCTCGACGGCGCGCTCGACGCCGACACCGCGGCGACGGTCGAGGCCCATCTCGCCACCTGTCCGACGTGTCCTCCGCTCTATGCCGCGCTCGTCGGCGCGCATGAGCGGCTCGCCGACCTCGCCGACCCCGACACGGTCATCCCACCGGATCTCGAGGAACGACTCCGCAGCGTCGTCGACGACCGGCCCGGCACCTGAAGCGGTCCGCCGACGATCACCGCTCCTGCCGGGGTCCGTCGTCGACAGAACGCAACCTGTCGGCGCGATCCGGTCGACGCGGTGCATCGTCGGTCGCGTCGGGGCGACGCCACTGCAACACGTGAGCGGGAGCAAGCCGCCAGAGGAGGAAGACGGCAACCAGCTCCACGCCGTGCACCCAGTCGGCCCACGGACCTCGATGGGCGGTCGCTGCCTCGATCACCGTGGCCGCGACGATCAGAGTCGCGAAGGTCACTGCCAGCGCGAGGATGGCGCTGGAGAGTCGGGACACCCACGCCGCGACGAACAGGCCGACGCCGAATCCGATCTGCCACGACGCCAGGTGCCGCGCTGCGTGGGCCTCGGCACCGTTTCCATGGCCACTGATGTAGGCGGGCACGGCCTCGACGACGATCACCAACGCCGCCAGGAGCAGGAGCCGCCGGGTCCACCCGCCGTCCAGCCACCGCCGCTCGCGTGACGTCAGCGTCTCCCTGGGCAACGGTGGCCGGCCGAGTCCGATCGTCGCCGGCGACGCCCCGTCGAGTCCGACCAGCACACCGCATTGCCTGCAGCGACCGGCGTGTGCCATCACCAGCTCGGCTTCATCGTCCCCCAGCTCACCGTCGACAGCCGCCGACGTCCGTTCCCACCACGGACAGGGTGTGTCCGCCTCGGTCGCGGGCCGGCTGCGGTCCTCGCCGTCCATCGTCACATCCTCGCCGCGCTGTACCGGAAACGGTTCGGAAGCCCCAACGCCGCCACGACGAACACGGCTCCGCCGGTCAGGACGATCGACGGCCCGCTGGCGATGTCGTGGTAGTAGGAGAGGTACAGCCCGACGATCGCCGTGCTGACGCCGAGCCCGATCGACGCGAGGATCAGCCGGCCGAAGGATCCGAAGGCGAGCGATGCGGTCGCCGCCGGCAACAGCAGCGTGGCGGCCACCAGGAGCACACCGAGCACCTGCAGCGCCGTCACCACGGCGAGGGCGAGCAGCGCGTTGAACACCACTTCCATCGCTCCGGCCGGGACGCCGTGGGCGGCTGCCACTGCCGGGTTGTGGGTCGTGGCGAGCAGCTGCTTGTAGAACATCGCCAGCACCACCACGACCACTGCGGTGACCACACCGACCAGGATCAGATCGTTGCGGTCGACGCCCAGGATGTTGCCGAACAGGAGGTTCTGGATGTTGAGGCTGCGGTCACGGTTCGCGGAGATGACCGCCACACCGAGCGCGAACATGATCGAGGCCACGATGCCGATCGCCGTGTCGACCGGCACCCCGCGCCGCCGCGTGACGTAGATCGCCAGCGTGGCGACGATCGTGGCGGCGACAGCACCGACGTACAGACCCGCCCCGTAGACCAGGCCGACGCCGACACCACCGAGGACGCTCTGCGAGAGCCCCTGCCCGATGTAGGCCATCCGGCGGACGATCACGAACGGGCCGAGTGCCCCCGTGACCGCGCCGACGAGCACGGCGGCGATCATCGCCCGCTCGAAGAAGTCGAAGTCGAACGGATCCAGCAACAGGCTCACACCGGGCCTCCGACCAGTGCCTCGCCGTCGACAACGACGGGTCGGCCGTTGTGCTCGATGACCTCCACCTCGGCACCGAACGTCTCCGCCAGCACGTCCGGATGCAGGACCTCCGCAGGCGTACCGTCGGCCCGGACGCGCCGGTTGAGACACACGATGCGGGGAAGGTGCGACGCCACCCAGTTCAGGTCGTGGGTGGTCATCACGATGGTGAGCCCGTCGTTGCGCAGGTCGTCGACCAACCGCAGCATCTCCCCCCGTGTGCGCAGGTCGATCCCGCTCGTCGGCTCGTCGAGCAACAGGAGCTGCGGGTTCGACACGAGCGCACGAGCGAACAGCACCCGCTGGAACTGCCCGCCCGACAGCTCGTGGAGCCCGCGCGCGTGCAGATCGGCGATGCCGAGACGCTCCAGCGACCGGCGAGCCGCATCACGCTCCGCTCGCGAGAACCACGGAACCCGGGCCGACGACGCCGCGGCGCCCAGCTCGACGGCACCCAGCACGGTGAGCGGGAACGTGCGCTCGCTGGCGTCGAGCTGGGGGACGTAACCAACGGTCGGCCGGCCACGCCGGGTCGTCGGCCCCGACACCTCGACGGTGCCGTCCTCGGCGGCGATCTCGCCCAGCAGCAGACGGAGCAGCGTCGTCTTGCCCGCTCCCGACGGTCCGACGACACCCACCAGCTCGCCGGGCTCCACCTCGAGGTCGATGCCGGCCAACGGGCGGATGTGACCGAAGCGCACGCCGACACCGCGCAGCGAGACCGCTGCGGTCACGAGCGCACCAGCGGAACCTCGTCGAGCGCCGACGCGTCGCCACCGAGTGCTTCGACGATGATGCGCGTGTTCTGCAGCATCATCCCCACGTAGGAGTGCTCGGGAGAGCCGGGTTCGCCCGGCAGCCGGTCGTCGGACAGGTCAGCGACGTAGGTGGCGCCGGTCTCGGCCTCGATGGCCTCGAGCACGTCGGACGGGAACACCTCGCTCCCGAAGAAGGCGGGCACACCGGCGGCGCGCACCTGCTCGATCGTGTCACGGAGTTCCGCCGCCGAGGGTTCCGAGAAGTCGGTGGGCTGGATCGCACCGACGACGGGGAGGGAGTAGCGACGTCCGAAGTACGACCAGCTGTCGTGGTAGACGACCAGCTGCCGGTTCTCGTCGGGGATCGTGGCAAGCGCGGTCTGGAACGCCTCGTCCATCGCGTCGAGCTGCGCGATGAACTCGGTGGCACGCTGCTCGTAGCCGGCAGCACCACTCGGGTCGTGCTCGGCCAGGATCTCGGCGGTGCGGTCGACGTACATCGTGGCGTAGCGCACATCGGGCCAGAAGTGGGCGTTGAAGTCGTGGGCATGACCGTGCTGTGCGATCTGCTCGGCCGACTCGGTGGAGATCAGCTCGCGCACGGGCACGACCTCGCCGAGGTAGTGGTGCGGCGTGCCCGCCGGGTAGTTCGTGGCGGCGAACTCGGTCATCGCGTTGTTGAGGCCCATCCCGTTCTCGATGTAGAGATCGGCGTCGGCCAGCGTTCGGGCGTCCCGTGGCGACGGCTCGTAGGTGTGGCTGTCGGCACCCAGCGGAACGATGCTGACGACCTCGACGGCATCTCCGGCGACCTGCGCCACGAGGTCGGCGATCGGCGGCTCGGACGTGACGATCGTGAACGAGCCGTCGACCGGCGACCCGGTGTCGGCGGCGTCCGGTGCCGTGGTCCCGGCCGAGTCGTCGGAACCGTCGCCCGAACCACACCCTGCGAAGGTGAGTGCAGCGGCCAAGGCGACCGCCGCAGCGCGACGGACGGAGATCACCGGATCACGGCGACCGGAGACAGAGGGGTCGAACATCTTCATGACCCATCGGTCCGGTCATGGGTTCGAAGAGTTCCATCGCTCCCTAGGATTTCTCCGGCGTGTCCGTCCCCCTCCACGGGCGACTCGCCCCCATCCCCCCATGACCGATGCCACTCGAGCACTCCTCGCCGCGCAGGACGGCGACCCCGACGCCTTCACGCGCTTCGTGGAGCTGACGTCGATCGACGTGGCCCGCTACTGCCACTACCTCGGAGACGTCGACCACGTCGACGACCTCGTACAGGACACCTACCTCCGCGCACTGCGCAGCCTGCACACCTTCCGCGGCGACAGCGACGGACGACGCTGGTTGCTCTCCATCGCTCGCCGGGCCTGCGCCGACGGCGTCGAGCAACGCCGCCGCGCCCGCCGCACCGAGTTGACCCGGCGGTCGACGCACGACCACGCGGCGACCACCGAACTCGAGTTGCTGATCGACGACCTCCCCGACGAGCAGCGCCTCGCGTTCGTGCTCACCCAGATGCTCGGGTACCGGTACGAGGAGGCCGCCGACGTGTGCGGCTGTCCGATCGGCACGATCCGCTCCCGCGTCGCCCGCGCCCGAGCCGCCCTGGCCGCTGCGGTGGATCGTCGCCGGGTCAGCTGATCTGCTCGGGCCGGAGATCGAGCCGCCGCAGCAGTTGGGCGTTCGCCGCGACCACGATCGTCGACAGACTCATCAATGCCGCTCCCACGGCGGGCGGGAGCACGAAACCGATCGGTGCGAGCACTCCGGCGGCGAGGGGGATCGCCACCACGTTGTACCCTGCGGCCCAGCCCAGGTTCTGCAGCATCTTGCGATAGCTGGCATGCGACAGCTCGACGACACCGAGCACGTTGCGCGGATCCGACGACGCGAGCACCACGCCCGCCGACTCGATGGCCACATCCGTGCCCGCGCCGATGGCGATGCCGACGTCGGCCCGAGCCAGTGCCGGAGCG
The DNA here is from genome assembly GCA_041686315.1 of Ilumatobacteraceae bacterium. Lineage (GTDB taxonomy): Bacteria > Actinomycetota > Acidimicrobiia > Acidimicrobiales > Ilumatobacteraceae > Sva-07. The sequence continues at coordinate 9,908 of JAWLEC010000018.1, read as the reverse complement.
TCGTTCACGCCGTCGCCGACCATGGCCACGGTCGCGCCACGCTCCTGCAGCTCGGTGACCGTGTCGTCCTTGTCGTCGGGGAGCACCTCGGCGTGCACCTCGTCGATGTCGAGTTGCTCGGCGACGTGGTCGGCGACCGCCCGGGAATCACCCGTGATCATCACGACCCGGATGTCACGACGGTGCAGCTCGTCGATCGCCTCTCGTGATTCGGGACGAACGGCGTCCTCCAGCGCGAACGAACCGGTGACCTCACCGTCGACGACGACATGGAGGACGGCGGCGCCCCGCTCCTCCCACTGCGCCGTGACGTCGCCGAGTTCGTCGGGAACGGCCAGGTCGAACTCGCGGAGCAGCGCCGGCCCGCCGACCGCGACGTCGTCACCATCGACCGAGGCGGCGACCCCCCGACCCGTCATCGACCGGAAGTCCGTCGCACGGGGAGGCTCCACGCCGGTGTCGGCGGCCCGCTGCACGATCGCCCGCGCGAGCGGGTGTTCGGAATCCGCCTCCACAGCGGCCGCGAGGCGCAGCAGCCGGTCCTCGTCGCCGTCGAGCGCGCGCAGATCGGTCACCTCGTGCTCTCCGGCCGTGAGGGTCCCGGTCTTGTCGAACAGCACGGTGTCGACCGTGCGCATGCGCTCGAGCGCGAGGCGGTCCTTGATCAGGATTCCACTGCCGGCGGCCTTGGCCGTCGAGAGCGAGATGACGAGTGGGATCGCCAGACCGAGCGCATGAGGGCAGGCGATGATCAGCACGGTGATGGTGCGCGTGACCGCATCGTCGGCGCGATCGAGCAGCAGCCAGACTGCGGCGGTGACGACGGCCGCCGACACGGCGACGTAGAACAGCAGGGCAGCGGCACGGTCGGCCAGCGCCTGCGCACGGGACTTCGACTCCTGGGCCTCGGCCACCAGCCGCTGGATGCCCCCGAGCGTCGTCTCGTCGCCGATCGCAGTGACCTCGACTCGGATCGAACTGTCGGTGGCGACCGAGCCGGCGACGACCTGGTCGCCCTCGGACCTGGCGACGGGATTGGACTCACCGGTCAGCATCGACTCGTCGAGTTCGACGGATCCCTCCACGATCTCGCCGTCGGCCGGGACGCGGGCCCCCGGCCGGACGAGGACGACGTCGCCCACTGCGAGGTCGTCGATCGCCACCTCCTCGGTCGAGCCGTCGTCGACGACCCGTTCGGCCCGGTCGGGAAGCAGCTCGGCCAGCGCGGAGAGCGCGCCCTGCGCCTGGCCGATGGCCTTCATCTCCTGCCAGTGGCCGAGGAGCATCACCACGATCAGCGAGGCGAGTTCCCACCAGAACTCGAGATCGAGTGCCTCGGTGAGCGAGACCAGCGACGATCCGAAGGCAACCGTGATCGCCAACGCGATCAGCAGCATCATGCCCGGCCGGCGGCGGCGAGCCTCGTCGAGGCCACCGCTCAGGAACGGCCGGCCACCGTCGACGAAGATGGCGGTACCGAGCACGGGGGCGATCCACTGCGAACCCGGGAACGACCACTCGTAGCCCAGCCAGTCCTGGATCTGATCGGAGAAGACCAGCACCGGCACCGCCAGGAGGAGGTTCCTCCAGAACAGCCGCCGGAACATCTCGGCATGGTCCCCGTGACCGCCGTGGTCCTCGTGTCGGGATCCGTGACGACCGGGAGCCGCGCCGTTCTCCCCCTCGGTGGCGTCCGCGGTGACGTCCGTGGTGGCATCCGTCTCGGGGTCTGTGGCGGTGTCTGCGTCGTCGGTGGTGTCCGTCATCTCCATCCCCTCGTCGATTCAGGTCGTTCCCGGCCCGGCGGACGGGAAACACCACCGACGATCACTGCAGCCTAAACCTTCTAGTCGACTGGAAGGTCAAGCGGTACGTGGCGTCGCAGGTTTGGATGCCCGGACGGTCGGGGATCACCGGTACCGGGAGGAGGACGAGTGCCATCCACAGACCCTGGCCATCACGAACGCTCGGACACACCGAGCCACGATCGGCGGAGGAACGTCTTCGTGCTGGGTCTCGACGAGACTCGCCGACGGGAGTTGGAGGCTCTCGAGCGCGCGGGCGAGTACCGCTTCCACGAACTGTGCTCGACCGCCGAGGTGAAGGCATTCGACCGCGGCGTCGTCGAACGCACCCTGGCCAGCGCACGGTCGATCCTCGCCGGCTTCGACGGTCCGATCGATGCGATCGTCGGCTACTGGGACTTCCCGGTGAGCACGATGCTGCCGATCCTGCGGCGCGAGCACGGGCTGCGCACGCCGTCACTCGAATCCGTTCTCCGCTGCGAGCACAAGTACTGGAGCCGCCTCGAGCAGCACCGTTGCATTCCCTCGCTGGTGCCCGACTTCTGCGCCGTCGACCCCTTCGCCGACGACGTCGTCGACCAGATCACGGTCGACCGTCCGTTCTGGATCAAGCCGGTGCGATCGTTGAAGTCGCACCTCGGCTTCCGGATCGACGGGCCCGACGATCTCACCCGTGCCGTCGAGCGGATCCGTGCGGGCATCGACACGATCGCCATTCCGTTCGACCAGCTCCTGCACCACGCCGACCTCCCTTCGGAGATCGAGGGGATCGACGGGCGACACTGCATCGCCGAGTCCATCATCTCCGCCGGGCAGCAGTGCACCCTCGAGGGCTACGCCCACGACGGCGACGTCGTGATCTACGGAGCGGTCGACTCGGTGCGCGAAGGCCGGCACCGGTCCTCGTTCTCCCGCTACCAGTATCCGTCGATGCTGCCCGAACCCGTACTCGGGCGGATGGCCGACGCCGCCACGACGTTCATCTCCCACGTCGGCTACACGGACTCGCCGTTCAACATCGAGTTCTTCTGGGACGAGGCAACCGACGCCATCTGGATGTTGGAGGCCAACGCTCGCCTGTCGAAGTCGCATGCGCCACTGTTCGAGCACGTCGACGGCGACTACCACCACCAGGTGATGATCGACGTGGCACTCGGCGAACGGCCCGACCCTCCCCACCGCCGGGGACGACATCGGGTCGCGGCCAAGTTCATGTGGCGAACCCACGACGACGCCATCGTGCGCCACGTGCCGACGGGCGACGAACTCGACGACCTGCGCCAACGGTTCCCCGACGCCGAGATCGAGTTCGACGTGCAGACGGGAGACCACCTCGCCGACCTCCCGTCACAGGACAGCTACAGCTACGAGCTCGCCACGATCTTCGTCGGCGGAGACGACGAGGAGGAGCTGCGCCGCCGGTACGAGAGCATCCGATCGGCCACCCATCTCGATCTCGAGCCCGTGTCGGACGACCGCACGGCGGCGGCGTCATGAGGACGACCACCGACCTGCCACGGCGGATCCAGCACAGCGAGAACGTCTGGATCCCGATGGCAGACGGCACACGGCTCGCCGCCCGGATCTGGTTGCCCGACGATGCCGCCGACCATCCGGTCCCGGCCGTGCTCGAGTACATCCCCTACCGCAAACGTGACGGTTCACGGCTCCGCGACGAGACCATGCACCCCTATGTCGCGGGTCACGGCTACGCGTGCGTCCGGGTGGACCTGCGCGGTTCGGGGGACTCCGACGGGATCCTGACCGACGAGTACCTCCCCCAGGAGCTGGACGACGGCGTCGAGGTGATCCGCTGGCTCGCCGCACAGCCGTGGTGCACCGGGCGAGTGGGCATGATCGGCATCTCGTGGGGCGGCTTCAACGGCCTGCAGATCGCTGCGCTCCGACCGCCGGAACTGGGGGCCGTGATCAGCGTCTGCTCCACCGACGACCGGTACGCCGACGACGTCCACTACATGGGCGGCTGCCTGCTCGGCGACAACCTCTCCTGGGCCTCGACGATGTTCTCCTTCAACTCGCTGCCGCCCGACCCCGAGATCGTCGGCGAACGGTGGCGCGACCTCTGGTTCCAGCGGCTCGAGGCCAACCGTCCGTGGCTCGTCCCGTGGCTCGAACATCAGCACCGTGACGACTACTGGCGACACGGATCGATCTGCGAGGACTTCTCCCGCGTCGAGGTGCCGGTGATGGCGGTCAGCGGATGGGCCGACGGCTACTCGAACGCCGTGTTCCGGTTGCTGCAACGTCTGCACGGGCCCCGTCTCGGGGTCATCGGGCCGTGGAGCCACAAGTACCCCCATCTCGGGGTGCCCGGGCCGGCCATCGGATTCCTGCAGGAGTCGGTGCGATGGTGGGACCACTGGTTGAAGGGCATCGAGACCGGGATCGCCGCCGAGCCGATGCTGCGGGCGTGGATGCTGCACTCGATGCCGCCGTCGGCGTCGTACCGCCAGCGCCACGGACACTGGGTGAGCGAGCCCAGCTGGCCGTCCCCCCGGATCGACGAGCGGCACTGGTCGCTCGGACACCACCGTCTCGTGTCCGGCCCCGTGTCCGAGCACCGCGAAGTCGCCGTGCGCTCCCCGCTGAGCGTGGGGCTGTTCGCGGGCAAGTGGTGTTCCTACAGCGCACCACCCGACCTGCCCCACGACCAACGAGAGGAAGACGGTGGCGCACTGGTGTTCACGAGCGAGACGTTGGACGAGGACCTCGAGGTGTTGGGTGCACCGGTCGTCGACCTCCGGGTCCGCTCCGACCGGCCCGTGGCGATGGTGGCGGTCCGACTCAGCGACGTCCAACCCGACGACAAGGCCACGCGGGTCACCTACGGCGTGTGGAACCTCACGCACCGCGACGGGCACGCCGCACCGGAGCCCCTCGTTCCGGGCCGTTTCTACGACGTGTCGGTCCAGCTCAACGACATTGCCCAGCAGTTCCCCGTGGGGCACCGTCTCCGTCTGTCGGTGTCGACGTCGTACTTCCCGCTGGCGTGGCCACCGCCCGAGCCGGTGCAGCTCACCATCGACACCTCGGCGAGCCGTCTCCGGCTCCCGGTTCGGCAACCCGTTCCCGAGTCGATCGAGTTCGACGAAGCAGTGGGATGGCCGTCCGGACGGTGTGGACGGATCACCGGTGAACGCCACGGGTGGAACGTGATCCGCGATCTCGCGACCGACCGATCGGCTCTGGAGGTCATCGACGACCGCGGGGTCTGCCGACTCGAGGACATCGATCTGACGGTGGGCCGCTCCACACGCGAGGAGTACAGCCACGTCGCCGACGACTTCGCCTCGGTGGCCGGCCACACGGTGCAGGAGCGAACACTGAGCCGCGGGTCGTGGTCGGTCCGCACGCGGACCAGCACGGAGCTGACGTGCGACGCCGACAACTTCCGGCTCGACGCGGAACTCGACGCCCACGAGGGCGACCGGCGGGTGTTCAGCCGCAACTGGAGCGAGACGATTCCCCGCCGTCTGGTCTGACTCACGCTCGATCATTCCCTCCCGCCGGTGTGGGGATACGTCGCCATGCGCTGGCTGCGGCGGAACCAGTACCTCTGGTTCGGCGAGTCGACGGCCGAACCGACGAATGTTGCATCCGGTGTCTGACACCGGATGCAACGTCACCAGTCGGTGGGTGCGTAGTCCTTGAGGAAGCGGCCCCACACGTGGGCACCGGTGTTGAGCCCGTCGATGATCGGATCGACGACGCGGGCGGCACCGTCGACGATGTCGAGCGGCGGGTGGAAGCGGTGCTCCGCGGTCTTCGCCTCGGCGATGTCGACCGGGTCCTCGTCGCTGACCCATCCGGTGTCGACGCTGTTCATGTTGATTCCCGACCCGTGGTAGTCGGTCGCCGACGTGCGGGTCATCATGTTGAGTGCCGCCTTGGCCATGTTGGTGTGCGGGTG
>JAWLEC010000018.1:0-4162 GCA_041686315.1 Ilumatobacteraceae bacterium | reverse complement strand
CTTCGTGGTCTTGCGGAGCCGGTAGAACTGGCCCTCCACGGCCGACACGTTGACGATGTGCTTGTGGGAGCCCGGCGTGGCCTCCATCAGCGGCTTCAGGCGGGCGTTGATCACGAACGGGGCGACCGCATTCACCAGCTGCGTCTCCAGCAGCTCGACGGTCGACACCTCGTGGAGCTGCAGCCGCCACGAGTTCCTCCCGCGCAGGTCGACCTGCTGGAGGTCCTGGTCGAGCCGCCCCTCGGGGAAGAGCGCCTGCGTCCCGATGCGGTCCTCGGCGAGCAACGGAGTCTGTGACAGCTCCGCAGCGCGGGCGAGGCCGGGGAGCTCCGTCCGCTCCGCCAGCTGCGGCAAGCCGTCCGACGAGGCCGGGGGACCGTCGGCCGCGTCCCGGAGCGACTCGTACGAGCCGATCAGCGCCAGCACCTCGCGCGGCAGCGAGCCGAGCGCTGCTGTCTCGTGGTCGATCATGTGCTCGTAGAAACCCGGCGGACGGCGGACCGTCTGGCAGGCGTTGTTGACGATGGCATCGAGCCTCGTACGCGTCCTCAGCAGGTGCCCGCAGAAGGCCTCGACGCTGGGGGTGTGGCGGAGGTCGAGGCCGAACACCTCGAGCCGGTGACCCCACTCGGCGAAGTCGGGTTCGGACGCGTACCGCCGTGCCGCATCACGGGGGAAACGGGTCGCCACCACCAGTTCGGCACCGCTGCGCAACAGCTTGATGCCGGCCTGGTAGCCGATCTTCACCCGTCCGCCCGTGAGCAGCACCACCATGCCGGACATGTCGGCGAGCTCGTGGCGCTTGGCGTAGTTCAATGTCGCGCAGTCGGGACACAACTGGTCGTAGAAGTGATGGATCTCGCGGTAGCGGGCCTTGCAGACGTAGCAGTGCTGAGGCTCCAGCGTCTGCAGTGGGAGTGTCTCGTCGAGGTCGCCCGCCGTGTCGCTCCGACCGTCGGCGACGTCCTGGTCGGCCCGATGGGGCGGACGGACATCGGGTGTCGTGAACACGGGCCGGGCACGCAACGTGCGAATGCCGGTGCCGGCGAGCGCCTCGTCGTCGCGCTGCAGCCGGGCGAGTCGGCGGCGCCGCTGCAGCAGCTTCGTCCGGCGACGCCGGATCTCCGGATCGGGGCAGAAGACGTCCCCGGCGGCAGTGAGGAGCTCGGCCTTCTCCGCCGGGTCGAGTTCGGCGAGCATCTCCGGCGCCGCCGCGACCTCGCGCAGCAGCGCTGATGCCTCGAGCAGCCGCTCGCGTACGGCGTCGCTCGACGCTCGATCGTCCACGGTCGGAACCTACCGGTGGGACCGACCGGATCGCTGCGGCGCCGGGTGTCCGCCACCCGGCGCCACCTCGTCCTGCGTCCTCAGTCGGCGATCAGGCCGTAGAAGATGAACTCGGTACGACGGTTGAGGGCCAACGCTTCCGCCGAGTCGTCCTCGAACAGCAGGTCCTGTTCGCCGACGGCGCGGGCGGCCAGACGGGACGGGTCGACGCCCTGGCCCACGAGGTAGCGGACGACCGACACCGCCCGGGCTTCCGACAGCGCGTAGTTCGACACCTCGTCGCCGAGCTGGTCGGCGTGGCCGACCACCGTGACCGACACGTTGGGCAGCAGCGACATCACCGAAGCCACCCGGTCGAGCTGCTCGGCATGCTCGGGAGTCACGTCGGCACTGCCGGCCGGGAAGCGTGGCGAGTTGACCTCGATCACCCGGGTGCCGATGTTCAGCGGCACCGACGGGTCGATCTGGAGGTCGGCCTCGACCTGGGCGTCGGGATCGGTGCTGTTGGCGAGCGCCAGCGCAGTCAGTTGGGCGGCCTTCTCCTCGCTGGGCACCCAACCCGTCACCTGGACGACGGGGCCGTTGAAGATCGCCACGATGGGTTCGGGTGAGCCGTCGGGCAGGGTCGGGTAGCTGGGGCCGGCAGGGGTGGTCACCGGCGCCTCGGTGGTGGTCGGTGCCGCCGTCGTGGTGGGCGCCTGCGTCGTCTCGGGCGCCGCCGTCGTGGTGGGCGCCGCCGTCGTCACGGGCGCCGCCGTCGTCTCCGGTGCCGCCGTCGTCTCCGGTGCCTCCGTGGTGGCGACGGCGGTCTCCGCCTGCGAGGTCGGTTCCGGGGCGACCTCGCCTGCGGCACCGGCGTCTGCATCGTCGCCGCTTCCGCCCATCACGAGCACGAGCAGACCCACGAGCCCGACGGCCAGGACGCCGACGAGTGCCACGAGCAGTGACGTGCGGGGACGAGACGAGGTCCCCGACGGCACCTGGGCCGCGGACGACTCGGGAACCACGTGTGATTCCGGCCCGGCCGGCGTGGGTGCAGCAACCACGGGGCGCGGAGGGGGTGGAGGAGGTGGCGGCGTGGAACCCGTCGGCGGCGCGCCGGAGCCCAGCGGTGGCAACGAATCGGGTGGATCGGGTGGAGTCGGCGTCTGATCGGTCATGGGAACGGAACCTGCCTGTCGGAGAGCCGGTGAGCCCCGCCGGCCGAAGCCGCCGGGACCGAGGACATGTACGGATATCGGCAAGATCGCGCCCGACTTGAGCGCGAAGCGACGCTCAATAGCTGCGCGGCAGGCCGAGGACCTGCTGGGCGACGTAGTTGCAGGTCATCTCCTGGCTCACCGGTGCCAGCCGTTGCAGACGCGCCTCTCGCCAGTACCGCTCGACGTGGTACTCGCTCGCGTACCCCAGGCCGCCGTGGGTCTGCATCGCCTGATCGGCTGCCTCGAAGCTCGCCTCGGCGGCCAGGTACTTGGCCGTGTTGGCCTGCTCGCCGCACGGCAACCCGCTGTCGTACCGCCAAGCCGCCTCACGCCACATCAGCCCCGCGGCCCGGAGGTGCATGTGCGCCCGGGCGAGCGGGTGGGCGATTGCCTGGTTCGCTCCGATCGGACGGTCGAACACCACCCGCTCGCCGGCGTACTCGACGGCGCGTCGCAGGGCCACCTCACCGATCCCGCAGGCCATCGCAGCGAGCAGGATGCGCTCGGGGTTGAGCCCGTGCAGGATGTGGTGGAATCCGCGGCCCCGCTCACCCACCAGGCGCCAACCCTCCACCGGCAGGTCGTCGTAGGCGACCTCGCACGACGCCACGGCGTTGCGCCCCACCTTGGGGATCGGGACGATGTCGCAGTGTGCCGGGTCGAGGTCGACCAGGAACAGGCTCAACCCGTCGAACCTGCTACCCGCCGGAGGAGCGTCGTCGGTCCGGGCGAGCAGCAGGCACACCTCCGACTCGAGTGCCTTCGACGTCCAGATCTTGCGTCCACGCACCACGAAACCGCCTGCTCCGTCGTCGATCGCCCGGGTGCTGATCTGCGACGTGTCGGTTCCCGCATCGGGTTCGGTGACCCCGAACGCCACATGGAGATCACCGGCGGCAGCGAGCGGCAGGAACGTCTGCTGCAGTCGCTGGTTGCCGAACTTCACCACCGGGTTGAGGCCGAACATGGTGAGATGCAACGCCGACGAGCCGTTCATCGCCGCCCCCGACGCAGCGACGCGTTCGAGCACCGTCGCGCATTCGGCGATTCCACGTCCGCCGCCGCCGAACTCGGCGGGGATCGCCACACCCAACCACCCACCATCCGCCATCGCCGAGTAGAACGCCCACGGGAACTCGTGGCGTTCGTCGCAGGCTGCCCAGTAGGTGTCGTCGAAGTCGGCGCAGACGCGATCGACGGCGTCGGCGATGGCGAGATGATCGTCGTCCGGGGTGAAGTCCATGGCGGACACAGTCTCGCCGACGAGGCACCCTGCTGTGCCAGCGGTCGGTGTCGCCCGGTGTCGGGTTTCTGTCTGCGTGCCACCGGGCATTCCTCGGCATGTACCACCGACCGGACGAGTCGACACACCCCGATGCACGACATCGGAGGACGAGCAACCAGGTGCCCTGAACGATGGGCGACCGCGACTCATGCGTTCGCTCCGCGGCGCCGCCGGACACTGGATCCTCGACGTCGCCGACGCCGAGGATCTCACCGCACTCGACGCCGTCACCCTCCCACCCACCGTCGAGATCGACGGCCGGTGCATCGTCCGGTGCATGCGCGCAACAACCGACCAACCACCGGAGACCTGACCGCCGGGTCGGAGATCCGATCCCCAAGGAGGCCACCACATGTCCCTGCCGTCCCGTCTCGTGTCGTCCGTCGAA
>JAWLEC010000147.1:0-7604 GCA_041686315.1 Ilumatobacteraceae bacterium | reverse complement strand
CGAGGAACCGATTCCTCGACGCAGCGGAAGTGGCAGGTGCCGCAGTGTCCACCTGGATCCATCCCGACCGAGGGCCCGACGGTGAGGAGCTGGCGATCGACGTGGCGGTGCTCGGTCCCGACGACGCCGATGCCCTGCTGCTCGTGGTGTCGGGCACCCATGGTGTGGAGGGCTTCACCGGATCGGCACTGCAACATCGCTGGCTGGCCGATCGTGCCGCCGACCGGCCCGGAGACGTGCGGGTGTGCCTGCTGCACGGCTTCAACCCGTACGGGTTCGCCTGGGTGCGGCGCGTGAACGAGGACAACGTCGATCTCAACCGCAACTTCGTCGACTGGTCGGAGCCGCCCCCCGCCAACGAGGACTACGGCGGCCTGGCGCAGCTCCTCGTGCCCGAGGACTGGAGTGAGGACACGCAGCAGACGACGACGCTGCAGCTGTTCGGCGTCGCCGAGGAGGTGGGCTTCGATCGCCTGCAGGAGATCGTCAGCGGTGGCCAGTACACCCACCCGACCGGCGTGTTCTACGGCGGCACGGGGCCCGTGTGGTCGCATCGCTGGCTCGTGGACCACGTCGGCGACCTCGTCGGCACGGCCTCACGTCTGGGCATCGTCGACCTCCACACGGGGCTCGGGCCGTGGGGCCACGGCGAACTGATCTCCCACGAGGCCGGCGACGCCCCCGGGTACCTCCGGGGTGCGGCATGGTGGGGCGACGTGCGGTCGATGCTCGACGGCGAGAGCGTGTCGGCGAACCTCTCCGGCGACTGGCTCGGCCGCATCGATCACCTCGTGCCGGGCGTCGAGGTGACCGCCGCCGCGCTCGAGTTCGGCACCGTCGACACGGTCACCGTGTTGCAGGCATTGCGGGCCGACGCCGTGCTCCACGCTCACGGGGATCCGACGGCCCCCGAGGCGGCGACCGTCCGTCGCCAGGTGCGGGCGGCCTTCGCCGACGACGACCCTGCATGGTTCGCGGCCGTCGCCGAGCGCTTCGACGACGTGGTCGTACGGGCGCTCGATGAACTCTCCGCGAACGCGGGTTCATCCGGGAGCTGATACCCCGTAGGGTGTTCGCGTGATCGAACTCGACACCGCACCCGTCGTCGACACCTCGTCTCGGGGTGCGCTCGGCGCCCTGCGCACCTGGCCGGCGCGCCGCTGGTTGGTGGCCGGGGCCGCGGCGGTCGTCGTGGCCGTGCTGGTCGGCGCTCCCACCGACGTGATCCCCAATCCGGTGTTCGGGCGCCCCGTTCCGGTCACGTGGTGGTCGTACCCCACACTGCTGGTCACGGCGGTGCTGGGCGGCCTGCTGGCGGCCACGTACGTCAGCGGGTCGGCGACGGCTCCGGGCCCGGCGGCGCCCGCCGAGGGCCAGGTCGATCTCGACGAACTCGATGCCCCCTCTCGCATGGGCGGAGTGGGCGGCCTGCTCTCGTTCTTCGCCGTCGGGTGCCCGGTGTGCAACAAACTCGTGATCGTCGCACTGGGCACCACCGGTGCCCGGCAGTGGTTCGAGCCGATCCAGCCCGTGCTGGCCGTGGCATCGATCGCGCTGCTCGCCGTGGCGCTGCGCGCACGGCTGCGCTCCGACGGTGTCTGCCGCACCAGCGGACCCTGACCGCCGGGCGCCCTACGATCAGGCGATGCGCCACGGACGAGGCCGTCGACGCCTGCGACACCTACTTCAACGGTGAGGGCTGCTACCTGGCCGACTCGCTGATGATGGACTGGATCGACGAGTTCTGGGACGGCGGTACGAGTTCGGCGACCGGGCCGACGCCGCCGGCTTCACGCCACTCGCCAACGACTTCGATCTCTGCGGCTGATCCGAACCGGGTCAGCCGGCGGGTCGGATCCGGTACCGGACGGGCAGGTGCTTCAGGCCGACCACGAACGCCGAGTGGATCCGTTCGGCTTCACCGGTCTGCTCGATCGACTCGAGCCGGCTCGCGAGCTCCAGCCACAGGGCCCGCTGCGAGCGCTTGGCGAGGTTGGCGCCGAGGCAGTAGTGCTCGCCGACACCGAACCCGAGATGGCGGTTCTTCTCCCGGTCGATCCGGAACTCGAAGGGGTCGTCGAACACGTCCTCGTCGCGGTTGGCGGAGGCGTAGAACATCACGAGGCTGTCGCCGGCGGAGATCTGCCGGCCGCCCACCACGGCGTCCTCCGCGGCCGTGCGCTTCATGTAGTTGACGGGTGACGTCCATCGGGTGATCTCGTCGACGGCCCGGTCGATCAGCGAGGGATCCTGCTGGAGCGCGGCCAGCTGGTCGGGATGCTGGAGGAAGGCCTGCATGCCCCCGACGAGTGCGTTCTTGGTGGTGTCGTGGCCGGCGCTGAAGATGATCAGGTAGTAGCCGACCGTCTCCATCATCCCCATCGGCTCGCCGTCGACCTTGCCGTTGGCGAGCACGGTGGCGAGGTCGTCGCGCGGGCACGCCCGCCGGTCCTGGATGATCGTGTCGAACATGGTGTACAGCTCCATGCCGAGTTCCATGATCGCCTGCTGGCGGTCTTCGCCCTCGCGCTGCAGCTCGGGGTCGTCGAGGGCGAACAGCTGGTTGGTGAGGCGGAGGATGTCGGGTTCCTGCTCCCTCGGCACGCCGAGCATGCTCGACAGGATCCGGAGCGGATGGGCTGCGGCCACGTCGGTGGCGAAATCGCACTCGCCCTCACCGGTGGCGCCCGCCAGTTGATCCACGAGTTCTCGGGCGCTGCGCTCGATCTCGGCGTCGAGTTCGTGGATGGCCCGGGGGGTGAAGACGCGGTTGGCCACCTTGCGGACGGCCCAGTGCTCGGGCGGGTCCATCCCGATCACCGTTCTCATCGATCCGAATGCGCTCGTCTCCAGGGCCTGCTGCTGGGCAGCGGTGAGCACGGTGATGCCCGGCTCGGAGAGGAAGCGCTCGGGATGCGTCGAGATGTCGAAGATGTCGGAGTACTTCGTGACGGCCCAGAACGGCTCGTAACCAGCAGGCTCGCAGTAGTGCACGGGGGACTCCGCTCGCAGGCGGGCCCACGTGTCGTGCGGCGGCCCGTGCTCGGCGTAGCCGTGCGGGGAGATCAGGTCGAGCCCGTCGGTGATGGATGTGGTCTCGGTCGACATGCATGTCCCCCTGGGTCGTAGTTCCGGTCACCGTTTCGAGTGGTGACTCAGTTCTGAGCGTACACTCAGGAGCGTGTGACGGCCGGACCGGGCGAACACCGCCGGCCCCACCCCATCGGATGACATGACGACCACACCAGACACCGCCGAGCCGACACGCCCGACGAAGTCACAGCGCACGCGTCAGACGATCCTCCTCGCCGCCGAGACGCTGTTCTCCGACAACGGCTACGACGCCACGTCGCTCGACGCCATCGGACGGCGTGCGGGCATCCAGGGGTCGGCGGTGCTCTACCACTACGCCACCAAACGCGAGCTCTACGAAGCGGTGCTCGATCGCCTCTTCGGGCCGCTCGTCGGTGAGCTGTACGCACTGCTCGACGACGACGGCCCCCTCGACGACCGGCTCGTGGCGGTCACGTCGGCAATGGTCCGCTTCGCCGCCCAGCGTCCGTCCGCCGCTCGCCTGCTGCTGCGGGAGACGTCGGCAGGCAGCGCCGATGCCCAGGACATCGTGGGCCGGGCGACGGCCCGCCACTGGGAGCACCTCCTGGGGGTCCTCACCAGCGAACGCCGCTACCACAGCGGCTTCGATCCGCTGCTGGTGTGGAACATCGTCGTCGGAGCGGTCTGCTTCCACTTCTCCGCCGGTCCCACGATCGGTGGGCCCGGCGCCGACCCGACGGACCCCGCACAGGTCGACGTCTTCGACCGGGTCATGACCGATCTCACCCGCTCACTGTGTACCGCCGGCACGGCGGATGATCAGCGACCTCCCACCGGAATCGGGGACCGGTGATCAGGTTCGCCGGCGCATCGTTGCCACCGGCGACGCACGGTCACGACGGTGTGAACGTGGCGGTCATCGTGCTGCCCAGCAGTGCGCCGTCGCCCCCGTACTCCTCGCAGGCCAGCGAGTAGGTCACCGTCTCGCCGGCCGACATCGGGAAGAGCCGTGTTCCCGACACCGAGCCGTTCGCGGCGGCCCCGGAGGCCTGCCAGAGCCCGGCCCCCTGGGAACTCGGCCCGATACCGACGGGGATCTCGGTGCTGGGGAACGGCGCACACACGTTCTCGGCGCCGGCCTCGGAGTTGGTCATGGTCGCCGAGTAGTTCACGACGACGTCGCCGTCCACGGGCGCCGTCACCGTCACGTCGAGGTACGACGCCGCTGTACCGGTCAACGAGACCGTCGAACCCGAGAAGTCGGTGAGTGCGAACGGCTGGGCCGCCTCGAGCGCCGTGACGCGACTGCCGAGTTCCGACAGCGTGGCATCGGTGTAGTAGCCGACGACGTCGGCGAGCACGTCGACCGTGCCGAAGGCGTTGAACAACCGGATCTGGCCATCGGGCGACAGCCGCACGTCGACCTTGTTGGGCGTCGGCGACTGATCCGGCAGCCAGTTCAGGCTCGACACCGTGGGCACGGTCGTGAGGTCGGCCGGGAAGATCCGCAGGTTCGACCGGGCCGTCGGGTTCACGATCGTCACGTTCATCGCCACCGCCACCGCATCCGAGGGGATCACGCAGTTGCCGACAGAGCCGGTCACCTGCTGGGTGTGGACGTTGAACACACCGGGGCCGAGCGGCGTCTTCTTGCCCTCGAGGGGTTTCGGCGGTCGAGGCGAAGGTCACGGCAGTCGAGGCAGTAGCGTCGCCCGCCTGAGCGCCTGGGAGACGGTTCGAGACCGCTCCGCAGGTGCGCCACCAGCCCTGATCACCTCATGACCACCGAACTGCGTTGATACTCCTCCTGCTCGCTCACCTCGTCGCAGCGATCGTCTGTCTGGCTCCGGGTCGTCGTGCCGCGCGCTGGGCGCTGCCGGCGGCGGCAACGGTTCCGGCTGTCACGTTCGGGTGGCTGGTCTCCCAGTCGGGGGCCGTCCTCGACGGCGACACGCCGACGGTCGACATCGACTGGGTGCCGCAGATCGCCCTGTCGATCTCGCTCCGGCTCGACGGCTTCGGGTTGCTGATGGGCCTCCTGGTGTCGGGCATCGGCGTACTCGTCCTGCTCTACTCCGCGGCGTACTTCGGCCGGCGCGACGATCTGGGCCGGCTGGCCGGACTCCTGGTCGGCTTCGCCGGGGCGATGCTCGGCATCGTGTGGGCCGACGGCCTGCTCACGCTGTTCGTCTTCTGGGAGCTCACCTCGGTGACGTCGTACCTGTTGATCGGCTTCGACGACACCAATCCCACCGCCCGGGCGGCGGCGACGCGGGCCTTGCTCGTCACGGGCGCGGGCGGGCTCGCCATGCTCGGTGGTTTCATCATCCTCACGATCGTGGGCGACACCACGACCATCTCCGAACTGGTCGCCGACCCACCCACTGGGACGCTCACCGACGTGGCGCTGGTGCTGGTGCTGCTCGGGGCGTTCACCAAGTCGGCGCAGTTCCCGTTCCACTTCTGGCTGCCCGGGGCAATGGCGGCGGCGACGCCCGTGAGCGCCTACCTGCACTCGGCCACGATGGTGAAGGCAGGTCTGGTGGTGGTGGCCCGCTTCGCACCCGCGTTCGCCGCCCACGGGCCGTGGCGCGAGCTGGTGGTGGCGGCCGGCCTGACCTCGCTGATGGTCGGCGGAGTCCGCGCCATGCGCCAACAGGACGCCAAGCTCGCTCTCGCCCACGGCACCGTCAGCCAGCTCGGCTTCCTCATGGTGCTGCTGGGTCTCGGGACACCGGCCGCCACCTACGCCGGTGTGGCGATGCTGCTGGCGCATGCCCTGTTCAAGGCCTCCCTGTTCCTCTCGGTGGGGATCGTCGACCACGAGGCCGGCACCCGCGACATGCGCCGTCTGCGCGGGCTGCTGCGGGCGCTGCCGTGGGTGGCGGCCTCGCTGATCGTGGCGGCGGCGTCGATGGCCGCGATCCCTCCCATGTTCGGCTTCGTCGCCAAGGAGAAGGCCATCGACGGGCTCCTCGACACCGACGTCGGCGCCATCGGCACCGTTGCCCTGGTGGGCATCGTCCTCGGGTCGGTGCTCACGGTGGCGTACACGATCCGGATCACCGTGGGTCTGCTCGGCAACGACGCTCCGGGCATCGCCCGACTCCCGGACACCGACGACCCCGCCACCGTCGCTCGCCAGGCTCCCGTCGACCCGGCCGCCGTGCATCGCCCCTCGTTCGGGCTCCTGGCCGCACCGGCGCTGTTGGCCGTGCTGTCGCTGGCGTTCGGGCTCGGCGCAGGGTCGGTGGGCGACTGGCTGGCCGAGGCAGCCACCTCGCTCGACCCCGGCACGGCCTCGAAACACCTGGTGTTGTGGCCCGGCATCAACGAGGCGCTCGTCATCTCCACCGGCATCGTCGCGGCCGGTGTGGCGCTGTGGTGGTTCACTCGGGCGGCCACCCGCACGATCGATGCGTTCGGGAGCTCCGCCACGGTCCTCTACGACCGGATCTACGACGGGCTCCTCGAAGGTGCCCGGCGCACGACGGTGGCGACCCAGAGCGGATCGCTGCCCTTCTACCTCGCGGTGGTGCTGACGACGGTGGCCGCCTCCATGTTCGCCGCCCTGTTGACCGGCGCCGCCGACTCGATCTCGAGCCCGCGATTCAGCAACTCACCGGTCGAGTTCGTGACGGTCGTGGTGACCGGCCTGCTGGCGGTGGCCGTCGTGTTCGCCAGGACCCGCTTCGCTGCGGCGGTGCTGCTCGGCGGCAGCGGCTACGCGCTCGCCATCGTCTATCTCATCCAGGGTGGGCCCGACCTCGCGATCACGCAGTTCCTCGTGGAGACGCTCACGATCGTGGTCTTCCTGTTGGTGCTGGCCCGGCTGCCGGCCGAGTTCTCGCCCGCCCCGGCGTGGGCGCCGAAGCTCGTGCGGCTCGCCATCGCCACCGCGGTCGGCGTGACTGTGGCGATCTTCGCGCTGAGCGCATCGGAGTCGCGGACCCGGCCGTCGGTCGGCGAGGACTACGTCGCGTTGTCCGAGCCGGAAGCCGGTGGCCGGAACGTGGTCAACGTGATCCTGGTCGACTTCCGCGGCTTCGACACCCTCGGCGAGATCACCGTGCTCGCCGTGGCCGGAGCGGGCGTCGTGAACCTCGTGCGAGCGGCTCGCCGTCAGCAGCGCCGCAGGAACATCGAGGACGGAACGTCGGGAGTGGACGCCGCCGACACCCAGTCGGGCCGGCAGGTCGGAGTGTGGCGATGAGCGGCCCCCCACAGACGCGGCGCTCGGTGGTCCTCTCCGAGACGGTCAACGGCATCACGCCGGTCCTGCTGCTGTTCTCGATCTTCCTGACCCTGCGGGGCCACAATGCGCCCGGTGGCGGCTTCGCCGGTGGTCTGGTCATGGGATCGGCGGTCATCCTGCGCTATCTCGCGTCGGGCCCGAGGGGCGTTCGCTCGCTGCGGATCGACCCGATCGCACTCATCGGAGCCGGGCTCGTCCTGGCCCTCACGGTGGGGCTCACGTCCCTGGCGATCGACGGGTCGTTCCTGGAGTCGGCCATCTGGAAGTTCGACGTGCCCGTCCTCGGGACGCTGAA
>JAWLEC010000146.1:0-7650 GCA_041686315.1 Ilumatobacteraceae bacterium | reverse complement strand
GTTGCATCCGGTGTCCGACACCGGATGCAACGCGGGTCGTACGGGGGCTGGTCGAGTTGCCTAGTGTCGCGGCATGCGTTTCACGTTGCCGTCCGGGACCGAGGCCGAGTTCTCCGAGTGCACCGGCAGCCCCGAGCTGGGGCTGGTGATCACGCCCGACATCTTCGGGCTGCGTCCGCTGTTCGACGACATGGCGGCGAGGTTGTCGTCGGTGTGGCAGATGAACGTGTGCGTCGTCGAACCCTTCCCCGGACTCGATCTGGGCGACGACGTCGAGCCCCGCTTCGCCGCGGTGCCGACGCTCGACGACGACGTCCACCTGCGCGACCTGGAAGAGGCCGCCGAGGCCACCGGCTGTGAACGGGTGGGCCTGCTGGGGTTCTGCATGGGCGGGATGTACTGCTTCAAGGCGGCGCGCAGCGACCGTTTCGCCCGCATCGCCAGCTTCTACGGGATGATCCGGCTCCCGGAGGGATGGGCCGGACCGGGCCATCGCGAACCGCTCGACGTGCTGGCCGACGGCCACGCCGACCGGGTGCTGGCGATCATCGGCGGCCAGGACCCGTACACGCCGCCCGACGACGTCGACGCCCTGGAGGCGCTCGGCGCCAGGGTGGTGCGCTACCCCGACGCCGAGCACGGGTTCGCCCACGCTCCCGAACGCCCGGCCCACCGTCCCGACGACGCCGCCGACGCGTTCGAGCGCACCCACACCTGGCTCACCACCTGAGCGTGGTGTCAGCGGGCGCGGAGTTCGAGGCGATCGCGCTGGGTGATGCGGTAGGTGCGCTCGTGCTGTTCGAGCCAGCCGAGCCGGATGAAGCTGGCGATCGCCTTGTTCACCCGCTCGCGTGACGCTCCGACCATCCCGGCCAGCTCCTCCTGGGTGACGGGAAGCGTGAACTCGTCGGTGCCGTTGGCGAGTTCGAGCAGCCGTTTGGCGGTCCGTCCGGTGACGTCGAGGAACACCGAGTCGGCGAGCGCCTCGTCGGTGATCCGGATGCGCTGGGCGAGCAGTCGGGTGACGTTCCACAACAGCCGCGGGTTGTCCTCGTACATCTTGAGCACCGGCTCGTACGGGATCGACAACACGGTGGTGGGTTCGAGGGCGCGGGCCATCGCCGAGCGAGGCCCGTCGTCGAGCATGCCCATCTCCCCGAAGAGGTCGCCGGGCTCCATCAGCGCCACCACGCTCTCACGACGATCGATCGGATTGGCCAGTGCGATCGCCATCCGGCCGCGCAGCACGAGGAAGAGGGCCTGGGGCGGGTCGCCCTCGTGGAAGAGCACGTCACCACGGATGAGGTGCAGTTCCTGCCCGGCATCGGCGACGGACCGGAGCACGTCGGGCGAGGCGTCGGCGAAGAAGTCGGTTCGGGCAAGAGTCTCTTCGTGAGCCATGACATCGGTCACGGTACTACCCTGCGCACTCGTGCCAGGTGCCGAGCAGATCTGGACCATCGTGGTCGGCGGCGGGAGCGGCGAGCGGTTCGGGCGACCCAAGCAGTACGAGACGCTCGGCGACGGCCGGCGGGTGATCGACGTGGCGCGCGACGCGGCTGCCGGCGTGTCCGACGGTGTGGTCGTCGTGGTGCCCGCCGCCGACGCCGAAGGCGAGGGAGGTGTTGCCGGAGGATCCACGCGGAGTGGCTCGGTGCGTGCCGGCCTCGCCGTGGTGCCCGACGACGCCACGATCATCTGCGTCCACGACGCCGCCCGGCCCCTTGCCGACGCGGCGCTGTTCGGCCGGGTGATCGATGCCGTGGTGGCAGGTGCCGACGCAGCGATCCCCGGCGTGGCCGTCACCGACACCGTGAAGATCGTCCACGGCGGCGTGGTGGTGTCCACGCCGGACCGCTCCACACTGGTGGCCGTGCAGACCCCGCAGGCCTTCCGCGCCGAGGTGCTGCGCCGCGCCCATCGCTGCGAGCCCGACGCCACCGACGACGCGGCTCTCGTCGAGCAGATGGGCGGCACCGTCGTGGTGGTCGACGGCGACGCCGACAACCGCAAGGTCACCCGACCCGACGACCTCGACTGGGCACGTCAGCGCTGGTCGGAGCGCCGATGAGCGACGCGCCGATGAGCGACGCGCCGAGCCCGCCGGGTATCGATCCGCCGATCCCCGAGTTCCGGGTGGGGCAGGGCTTCGACATCCACCGGTTCACCGACGATCCCGCCCGTGCGCTGGTGCTCGGCGGCTGTGTGTTCGACGGCGCCCCCGGCCTCGAAGGCCACAGCGACGCCGACGTCGTCGCCCATGCGGTGGCCGACGCACTGCTCGGCGCCGCCGGCCTCGGCGACATCGGCCTGCACTTCCCCGACACCGAGCCGCAGTGGGCGGGTGCCGACTCGCTCGCCCTGCTGCGCCACGTGGCCACGTTGCTGGCCGACGACGGCTGGAAGGTGAGCAACGTCGATGCGGCGATCGTGTGCGAGCAGCCGAAGCTGGCGCCGCGCCGCGACGAGATGCAACGGAACCTGTCGCTCGCCGCCGGCGGGCCGGTCACCGTGAAGGGCAACCGTGCCGAACGGCTCGGCTCGATCGGGCGCGGCGAGGGCATCGTCTGTTTCGCCTCGGCTCTCATCCATCGTGTGCCAGGAGCGTCATGAACTCGAAGTCCCGGGGAACCCCCGATCGCCGTCGATCCTCTCCCAAGCAGGCTGGCAAGCAGGGTGGCAAGCAGGGTGGCAAGCAGGGGGCGTCCGGCCGATCGCGCGGCGATGTGTCGCGCCGTGGCGGCGGTCCGCCGACGCGTGGCAGCAGCGGCCCGGGTGGCGGCGGGCGTGGTGGTTCCGGCGGCCAGCGCTCGGGGTCCGGGCGGAGCGGTCCGCCACAGGGTGGCGGGGCCAAGGGCCTCGGCGGGCGCCAGGTGGAAGGACGTCAGGCTGTGCGCGAGCTGCTGATCGCCGACCGGCGCAAGACGCACGAGATCTGGATCAGCGCCGAACTCGAGGGTGATCCGGGCGTGGCCGACATCGTCGAGATCGCCGCTGCCAAGCGGGTGCCGCTCGTCCACATCGCGAAGTCGAAGCTCGAACGCGAAGCCCGCAGCGAGGCGCCCCAGGGAGTGTTGGCCCACGCAGCCGAACTGCCCGAGGCCGACCTCGGCCAGCTGATCCGTGGCTCGGGGACGACGCCGCCGTTCCTGGTCGCCGTCGACGGCGTCACCGACCCCGGCAACCTCGGCGCCATCGTGCGCTGCTGCGACGGCGCCGGTGCCACCGGGCTGTTGCTGCCGCGGCACCGGGCGGTGCACGTCACCCCCACCGTGGCCAAGGCCTCGGCCGGCGCCGTCGAGTACGTGCCGATGGTGCTCGTGCCCGGCCTGCCCAACACGCTGGAGCGCCTGCGCGAGGCCGGCGTGTGGATCGTCGGTCTCGACGACGGCGCCGATCGGGAGCTGTTCGATCTCGGCGACCTGGGCGCCGAGCCGATCTGTGTGGTGCTCGGCGCCGAGGGGGCCGGCCTGTCCCGGTTGGTGCGCGAGCGCTGTGACACCGTCGTCGGCATCCCGATGGCCGGCGGGGTGAGCTCGCTGAACGTGTCAGCAGCTGCGGCAGTTTCCTTGTACGAGGTGTCGAGGTCACGGCGCGACATGCCGTAGTTTCAGGGGATGGACGGCCATCCCGACGTCGCGCAGTTCGGCTACGAACTCATCGGGCCGACCGAGGTGGCCCCTTTCCAGGCTCCGGTGTCGCCCACGATCGGTCGGCGCCTGTTCATCGCCGGTGCCGCGGGGGCGGCGCTCGGTGTGATGGCGCACTCCGGCACCGCATCGGCGATCGACGGGCGGGCGAGTTCCTTCCGCCCCCTCACGCCCAGACGGCTGACCGACACCCGCAAGGGGATCGGCTTCCGCCGGCTCGACGCCGACACGATCAGGGTGAAGGTGGCCGGCGTCGGCACCGCACCGGCCGGTGCGGTGGCGGCGGTGCTCACCGTGACGGGTGTGAACCGCACCTCGGGCGGCAACTGGATCAGCGCCTATCCGGCCGGTACGGCGTGGCCCGGCACGTCGAGCCTGAACTGTGCGTTCTTCGACCACCGGGTGGCCAACCTCGTCACGGTGAAGCTCGGCACGTCGGGTGCCGCGAAGGGCCACGTCGACATCCGCAGCCGCTCCGCCACCGACGTCGTGGTCGACCTGGCGGGCGTCTACGTCCCTGCCACCGCTGCCTCCAGCGAAGGGCGGTTCGTGGCCGTCGATCCGGTCCGCCGGGTGATCGACACCCGCGACCGAGGTCGCAAACCGGGTCGGGGTGCGGTCGTACGCGTCAACCTGAACGGCACGGTGCCGGCCGACGCACTCGCAGTGGTCGCCAACCTCACGGCCGTCGCCCCGACGGGGCAGGGCTACCTCACGGCATACCCCATCGGCGAGCGGCGGCCGAGCACGTCCAACCTCAACGTGCTGCCCGGTCAGAACCGTGCGGTGGGCATCATGACCAAACTGGGTTCGAGTGGCGGCGTGCGTGGCTTCGACGTCTACGTCCACTCCGGTGCGCACGTGGTGGTCGACGTCGCCGGCTACATCACCGGCCCGGGCTCTGCTGCATCGACCGACGGGCTGTTCATCCCCATCGACCCGGTGCGGATGCTCGACACCCGTATCGGCAAGCGGCGGCTGTGGCCCGGATGGATCCGTGGATTCACGCTGCCATCGCCGATGAATGCGAAGGCCAAGGCGATCTCGGCGAACCTCACGGTCACCACGACGCGCGACCGTGGCTACTTCACCCTGTTCGCCGCCAACACCGTGCGTCGCGTGGTGTCCACGCTGAACGCCACGGGTCCGGGGCAGACCATCGCCAACCATGCGATCACCTCGGTGTCCACTCGGGGTGCGTGGTGCTACTCGCTGAACGGTGCGCACGTGGTGTGCGACGTCACCGGCTGGTTCACGGGCACGCCGCTGAGCCCCACCGTGGCCACGCCCACCAACCCTCCACCGCCCGGCGGGCCGATCCCGTGGACGTTGCAGGTGCCGCGGATGGGGTTGACGCATCGTGTGTTCGACGGCAGCCCCGACCCGATCGTCGATGCCGGGCACTCGTGGCACTGGACCGGCACCGGCCTGCCGGGCCAGGGCGGCAAGTCGGTCGCCTTCGGTCATCGAACCGAGGCCGGTGGGCCCTACCGCTACCAGCACTTCCTGCGACGCGGTGACCCGTTGTACGTGTTCACCGCCGACAACCGCCGGTACACGTACGTGATGGAAAAGGAAGTCCTGACGAATTCGGCTTCGAGCCAGATCCTGCAGGCGGCGCGCAGCGTGCCCGGCGAGACGTTCGCGCTGGTGGCGTGCACCGGCGACGGCAACACCGGAGCGCTCAATCGCCTCCCGGGCGGCAGCATCAGGTGGCGGATCGTGTCGATCTTCAAGCTCGTCGAGTGGGCAGATCTGGGCTGACCCGTGGGTCGGCGATGATGTCGGGGGCCGGGCCACCGGGGGATCCGTTGTGGCCCGCGGCGCCGGACGTCTCGCAGGAGGCTGCGGGTCCCAGGGTCGAACCGACCGAACACGTCCGGGACCGGCCGGCCTGGGCGCAGCTGCCCGGCCGTGGCATCGTGGCCGGCGCCGTCGGGATCGTCGCGGTGATCGTGGTCGCGGTCGTGGCGGTCGTGGTCGTGACACGAGAGGACGAGGGGCCCGAGCTGATCCCCGTGATCGCCGTGGACGGGTGGGCGCCGTACTGGACGTTGGACGACATGGCCGGCGAGATCTCCCGACGGGACGGATCGATGCGAGAGGTGTCGCCGTTCTGGTTCCGCGCCACGGGCGTGGACCAGATCACCTTCGACCCGAACGCCTCGACGGAGCTCACCGAACGGTTCCTCGACGAGGCCGACGAGGCGCTGGTCGTTCCGTCGATCGTCGACGGGCTCCCTGCCGGGGAGATGGCCGCGATCCTCGCCGATCCGGCGACTCGCCGTCGTCACGTGAACGCCATCGTCGGGTTCGCAGCGGAGGGCGACTACGACGGCATCGATCTGAACTACGAGCAGTTCGCCTTCGCCGACGGCCGCGACACGTGGGAGGCGACTCGGCCGAACTGGGTGTCGTTCGTCGCCGATCTCGCCGAGGAACTCGGCGCCGACGGGCGCTCGCTGACGGTGAGCATTCCCGTGGTGTACGACGCCGGCCGCACGTCCGACAGCGGGTTCTGGGTGTACGACTACGCGGCGATGGCCGATCACGTCGACCGGATCCGGATGATGGCCTACGACTTCTCGGTCGGTGACCCGGGTCCGATCGCCCCGCTGTCGTTCGTCCGGCGGGCCATCGCCGGCGCGATCGAGGCGACGGGGCGACCGGACAAGTTGGTCCTCGGTCTGCCCGTCTACGGGCGCAACTGGCCGGTGTCGGTGACCGGTGAGTGCCCGGAACCCGACGCCGAAGCCGACATCTCGGTGCCCGGCACGACCACGGTGACGGCGCGCTCGGTGGACGACCTGATCGAGCGGCGCAACGCCGTCCCCGAGTTCGACGCCGAGACGGGCGAGTGGTCGTTCGAGTACGACCTGGAGATCAGCGACGGCACGACGACGTGCGTGCAGACCCGACAGGTGCACGACGTCGACGCCGACGGCGTCCGCTCCCGCATGGACCTGGCGATCGACGCAGGGCTCGGCGGAGTGGCACTGTGGGCGTTGGGCTTCGACGACGACGACGTCTGGGACCAGATCCTCGTCGACGCCACCCTGCCCGAAGCCGACGCCGAGTAGAGGGCCGAGACCGACGGCCGGGGTAGCCGGTTGCCTGCCGGTCCCGGAGCGGTGCGGGCACGGTCGCGTGCGCCGGCCGGCTCACGGACCACGACGGGTACGCTGGCCCTGGTACGGCCGGGTTAGCTCAGTTGGTAGAGCACTTGACTTGTAATCATGTGGTCGCGAGTTCGATTCTCGCACCCGGCTCCAGCGCAGCTGCCAGGTGAAGCATATGGGATACCATATGGTGATGGCTCGACGTGAGGTACTGGTACAACTCGACGACGATCTCGTCGAACAACTCGACGCACTGGCCGCCGATCTCGGTACCAACCGCTCCGAACTCATGCGACGCGGCGCCCAGGCGGTGCTGGACGCGGCGCGCCTGGCGGCGGCCGACCAGGAACTCCGAGCGGCGTATCGCCGACAGCCCGCCGACCCTGCGCTCGTGCGATCGGCCAGGCGACTCGCTGCCGAGACCGCCCCGGCGTGGTAGCTCGCAACGACATCTACTGGGCCGATCTCGGACCGCCCGCTGGTCGTCGGCCGGTCTGCGTGCTGACCCGCGACGCCGCCATCGAGGTTCTCGCGGCCGTCGCCTGTGCACCGATCACCCGTACCGTTCGGGGTGTCGGAACAGAAGTCGAACTCGGCCCCGAGCACGGAATTCCCGAGGCGTGCGTCATCAGCTGCGACAACGTCATCACCGTCCCGGTCGACGATCTCGACGACGAACCGGCTGGCCACCTCGACGAGGTCACCCGAGCCCGACTCGATCAGGCCCTGCGCTACGCGCTGGACATCATGTACTGAGCCCGGCTGGTGACGCGGTTTCCGAACGGTCACCGGAGCGCAAGCGCGCTTCGCTCGACGATCGCTCGACCGGGACCGTCTGCGGCGAGACGGGACGTTCGGGTGTCAGTGGTCGACCGATGCCC
>JAWLEC010000145.1:0-7686 GCA_041686315.1 Ilumatobacteraceae bacterium | reverse complement strand
ATGAGCCCTGTGGATCCGGTGATGGCGACGCGCATGGTGTGATGGTACGTGCGAACGTCGCCGAGGGCTCGCCGGAGCCGACGTGCGGTGTTGCATCCGGTGTCAGACATCGGATGCAACGTCAGGTGGCTTCGCTGATGATCTGCTCGAGCAACGAGTCGTCGACGGCGCCGGCCACGGTCTCGGTGGAGCCGTCGGTGCCCACGATCACCAGTGCCGGCTGGTAGGAGATCCCGAACCGGTTGAACACCTCGCCCGGGCCGTCGCTGATGTTCGGGAACGTCACGCCGTGGCGGTCGATGAAGTCCTGGAAGGAGTCGTCGTCGCCCGTCCAGGCCACGCCGATGAAGCTGGCGGAGTCTGCGAACTGCTGGCTGGCCTCCTCGACCGAGGGGGCTTCACGGTTGCAGATGCTTCAAGTGGGCGCCCAGAACCAGAACACGGTGGGCTTGGCGGCCAGTTCGGCGCCGTCGAACTCGCCGCCGCCCACGAGCGGCGCCGTGAACTGCAACGCCGCGGGTACCGCGACGGGTGCCTCCGTGGCCGGCGTCGTGCTTGCGGCGGCCGTGTCGCCGCCCGTGTCGCCGCCGGTGTCGCCGTCCGCGGTGTCGCTCGCGGTGTCGCCGTCCGCGGTGTCGCTCGCAGTGTCGCCGGTCGAGGGAGCGGTGGTTGCCGCGGGCGCTGCGGTGGCCGCTGGGTCGGCAGCCGACGTACCGGTACCGTCGCCGGTGTCGTCGCCGGAGGAACAAGCGGCGGCCGTCAGCGCGAGGGTGGCAACGAGCGCCGGCCAGCGCGCGCTGCGGCGGAGAGAGGTCGACCGTGTCACGCCGGGCACGGTAGTGCCCGCCTGCGACGGATGCCCGGTGGGGGCCTGTCGTTTCCGAACTGTTCTCCGTCGCTGCCGAGATGCTGCTGCGCATCCCACGGCCGACTGCGCCCGACGACCGGCCGGAACGGACTGCCGGAACGAACCCGGCCGGGCCGGGCAGATGCTCCGTAGGATCGGGCGGCGATGAAGACCCGCACGCTGCTCCTGCTGTCGGTGGCGATGGCGTTGGCGATCCTGCTGGCCGGAGGCGTGTTCCTCCTGCAGCTGTCGAACGAGTCGGCGACGTTCACCACCGCAGCCGTCGGTGAACCCGTGGAGGTCGGCGACGTCGACATCACCGTGATCGACGCAGTGGAGACCGGCGGCACGCTCGCCGTGGACGTGGAAGTGGGAGGCGTCGACGATGCCGACGGCATCGAGAGCTTCACGTTGGTCACGGGCGACCGGAGCCTCGCTCCCGAGCCGGCGCCGCAGGACGGTCGGTGCTCGTCGATCACCGAGGCGGTGCAGCAGTGCCGGATCGACTTCGACGTGAGCGCCGCCGAGAGTTCGAGCCGGGTGCTGGTGCTGCGCCGCGGCGACGATCAACGCAACTGGTCACTCGACGTCTGAGCGCGGGCGGTGAGCGTGGGCGGTGAGGGTGGGCGGTGAGGGTGGGCGACGAGGGTGGGCGGCGAAGGTGGGCGGTCAGGGCGGCCGGATGACGTCGCCCGGATCGGGCGCTACGGTGGCCTTCGATGAGTGACCAATTCGACCTGGTGGTGATCGGTGGCGGCCCGGGGGGTTACTCGGCTGCCCTCTACGGAGCGTCGGCCGGCCTGAACGTGGCGCTCGTGGAGAAGGACGCCCTCGGTGGCACGTGTCTCAACCGCGGCTGCATCCCCGCCAAGGCGTTCCTCGAGACGGCCGCGGTGAAGCGCCACGTCGACCACTCGAGCGATTTCGGGAT
This sequence comes from Ilumatobacteraceae bacterium, assembly GCA_041686315.1. Taxonomy (GTDB): domain Bacteria; phylum Actinomycetota; class Acidimicrobiia; order Acidimicrobiales; family Ilumatobacteraceae; genus Sva-07. The sequence continues at coordinate 5,908 of JAWLEC010000145.1, read as the reverse complement.
CGACACCTCCGGTGACGTCACGGTCGACTTCGCCCGCACGCAGAAGCGCAAGCAGGGCATCGTCGACGGGCTCGTGAAGGGCATCGGCGCGATGTGCAAGGGCCGCAAGGTGGAGGTGTTCAACGGGGTCGGTTCGCTCGGCGCCGACCGCACCGTCACCGTGGCGATGAACGACGGCTCGTCGGCCACCATCACCGGCGACGCCGTGATGCTCGCCTCGGGCTCGGTGCCCCGGCTGATCCCCAACTTCGAACGCGGTGGCCCCATCCTCACCAGCGACGAAGTGCTCGACCTCGACCACGTACCGCCGCGTGTCGCCGTGATCGGCGGCGGGGCGATCGGCTGCGAGTTCGCCTCCACGTTCGCCGATCTCGGCAGTGACGTCACCATCCTCGAGGGGCTGCCGAAGATCCTCCCCGGCCTCGACACCGACGTCGCCAAGGTCGTGCAGAAGACGTTCAAGAAGAAGAAGATCGACATCCGCACGGGTGTGATGGTGAACGGCCACACGCCGAACGGCAGCGGTGGCACCGCCGTGAACTTCGGCGACGGTGAGTCGGTGGAAGTCGACGCCGTGGTGGTGTCGGTCGGCCGTCGGCCGTTCGCCGACCAGCTCGGGCTCGAGGGCACCGGCGTGGTCGTCGACGACCGCGGCTTCGTCGTGGTCGACGAGTACTGCCGCACCGGCGAGCCCGGCGTGTACGCCGTGGGCGATCTGATCGCCACGCCGCAGCTCGCCCACGTCGGCTACGCCGAGGCGATCCTGGTGGTGAAGCACGTGCTCGGCGAGTCGCCGATGCCCGTGATGTACGACCGGGTGCCGTGGGCCATCTACTGCCATCCCGAAGTGGCCTGGGCCGGCCCCGGCGAGGAAGAGGCCAAGGCGGCCGGCCACGACGTGGTCGTGGCCAAGCACCCCTTCAAGTTCAACAGCCGGGCGCAGATCCTCGGCGAGACCGAGGGACTCGTGAAGATCATCGCCAAGCGTCGCTCCGACGGCACCGCCGGCCAGGTGCTCGGCGTGCACATGGTGGGCCCGTGGGTGACCGAACAGCTCAGCGGCGGCTATCTCGCCGTGAACTGGGAAGCCTCCGTCGACGAAGTGGCCGAGTTCATCCAACCCCACCCCAGCCTCAGCGAACTGTTCGGCGAGACCGCGCTGTCCCTCACCGGACGCAACTTCAACGGCTGACCCCCCGCCCGCACGAGCACCCGAACCACCGCCCGACGACAGACCCCAACGATCACCAAGAACGATCAACGAGAAGGATTCCCACCATGGCAGAGGTCACGCTCCCGCAGCTCGGCGAAACGGTCACCGAGGGCACCATCACCCAGTGGTTCAAGAACGTCGGCGACACGGTGGCCGAGGACGAGCCGTTGTTCGAGGTGTCGACCGACAAGGTCGACACCGAGGTGCCGTCGCCGGTGTCCGGCGTGCTCACCGAGATCCGGGTGGACGAGGGTGACACCGTCGAGGTGGGCACCGTGATCGCCATGGTGGGCGACGGCGACGGCACCGCAGTGCCCCAGCCCGCCGAGACCGCCGCCGCCGAGGCGGAAGCTGCGCCCGAACCGGAACCGCAGCCCGAACCGGAACCGGAACCGCAGCCCGCCGCAGCGACCCCGCCGCCGCCTCCGCCCCCTGCGGCGTCACCCGCTCCCGCCGAGAGTGCCCCTGCCGCACCTGCCCCCACCGCCGCCGCCGGCGACAACCGGCTGCTGTCACCCGTGGTGCGCCGCCTCGTGAACGAACACGGCCTCGACCCCGACGCCATCACCGGCTCGGGCCCCGGAGGACGCATCACACGCGACGACGTGCTCGACCACATCGACGCCACGGGCGCCACCCGCCAGGACCCCGGCAGCACCTCGGCGCCGACCACGGCAGCACCTGCAGCACCCGCCGCACCCGCCGCACCGTCGCAGCCGGCTCCCGCCGCTCAGCCTGCGCCGGCGCAGCCCGCTCCCGCCGCCCAACAGGCACCTGCCGCTCCCCGCCCGACGGCCCCGGCCCCGGCCGCGGGCGACCGCGACCGCTCGGTGCCGCTGTCGAAGATCCGCAAGCTCACCGGCGACCACATGGTGGCCAGCAAGGCCACGAGCCCGCACGCCTTCAGCGTCGTCGAGATCGACTTCGCCAACGTCGACGTGGTGCGCGGCAAGGTGAAGGCCGACTGGAAGGCCGGCCACGGCTTCAGCCTCACGTACCTGCCCTTCATCTCGCGGGCGATCATCGACGGGCTCGGCGAGTTCCCGCACCTCAACGCCAGCGTCGGCGAGAACGAGCTGATCGTGCACGACTACGTCGACCTCGGCATCGCCGTCGACCTCGACTACGAAGGCCTGCTGGCCCCGGTGGTCCGCGACGCCGAGACGAAGCGGCTCGCCGCCATCGCCGGTGAGATCTCCGACCTCGCCGACCGGGCCCGCAAGCGCAAGCTCAGCCCCGACGAGATCTCGGGCGGCACGTTCACGATCAGCAACAACGGTTCGGCCGGTTCGGTGCTCACCATGCCGATCATCAACCAGCCGCAGGTGGCGATCATCTCCACCGACGCAATCGTGCGCAAGCCCGTCGTCACCGTGGGGTCCGACGGCGGCGAGGCGATCGCCATCCACCCCGTCGGCAACCTGGCGATGAGCTGGGATCACCGGGCCTTCGACGGTGCCTACGCGGCCAACTTCCTCCGGCGCGTGAAGGAGATCCTCGAGACGAAGGACTGGTCCACCGAGCTCTGACTCGGAGGTGCGATGACCACGCCACTGCGCGTCCGCTGGCTGGGCCGGGTGCCCTACCGCGAAGCGCTCGCGGTGCAGCAATCGCTGTTCGACAACGGAACGGGGCAACACCTGTTGCTGCTCGAGCACCCGCACGTGTTCACCCACGGCCGCACGGCCGACCTCGCCACCAACCTGCGTTGCGAGCCGGCCGCCGTGGGCGCCGAACTGGTGCCGGTGAAGCGGGGTGGAGACATCACCTACCACGGGCCCGGCCAGCTGGTCGGCTATCCGATCCTCGCCGTCGACAACCGTCTCGGTGCGTCCGACCACGTGTGCAACGTGGAGGGCCTGGTGATCGACGCGCTCGCCGAACTGGGCCTGACGAACGCGGGCCGACTGCCGGGCTTCGCCGGCGTGTGGCTCGACGCCGACGGTGCCGACGATCCCGAGCCCCAGAGGGTTCCCCGCAAGATCTGCGCGATCGGGGTGCGCCTGGCCCACGGGCGCACCATGCACGGCTTCGCGCTCAACGTGCACACCGACTTGTCCTACATGCGCGAGCACATCGTGCCGTGCGGCATCGGCGACAAGCCCGTCACGTCGCTGGCCGAGGAGGGCATCGACGTCACGATGAGCGAGGTCGTCGACGTGGTCGCCCGGCTCGCCGCCGAGCGCTGGGGCGGCGACGCGAGCGGAGACGTCGACGTCGCCGCCGAGCGGCAGGACGTCGCCTGGAAACACGACACCGCCGGGCGCGATCTCTCGGCGTTCTCGCGCGGCGAGGGCGCCGGAGAACAGGTGAAGCTCGTGTCCGGACGGGCCGCAGCGCGCCTCGAGGCTGCCGGCGTCACGAGCGGCCTCGCGATCGAGACCCGCAAGCCCGACTGGTTGCGTCCGCGCGTGTCGCACGGCGACGAGGTGCTGACCCTCAAGCGCACGATCCGCGAACTCGACCTCGTCACCGTGTGCGAGGACGCCGGCTGCCCGAATCTGTCAGAGTGCTGGTCCGACGGCACGGCCACGTTCATGGTGCTCGGCGAGCGCTGCACCCGGGCCTGCGGCTTCTGCCTCGTCGACACCAGCAAGCCGCTCGCCCCGGCCGCCGACGAGCCGGCCCGCGTCGCCGAGGCGGTCGACCGGATGGCCCTCGACCACACCGTGCTCACGATGGTGGCCCGCGACGACCTCGCCGACGGCGGCATGGCTCATGTCGCCGCCTGCGTCGAGGCCATCCGCCGTCGACGGCCCGAGACGCGCGTGGAGACGCTGATCTCCGACGCCAAGGGCGACGACGCCGCACTCGACGTGCTGTTCCGGTCGTCGCCCGACGTGCTGAACCACAACGTCGAGACGGTGGCCCGTCTCCAGCGCGCCGTCCGTCCGTCGGCCGGCTACGCCCGGTCGCTGTCGGTGCTCGCCCGCTCGAAGGCCGCCGGCCTCGTCACCAAGACCGGCTTCATGGTGGGCCTCGGCGAGACCGACGACGAGATCGTCGGCCTGCTCGCCGACCTCGCCGATCTCGGCGTCGACATCGTCACGATCGGTCAGTACCTGCGGCCCACGTCGCACCACCTGCCCATCGAGCGGTACGCCGACCCGGCCGAGTTCGTACGGTGGAAGCAGATCGGCGAGGCGTTCGGGATCGGCCACGTCGAGGCCAGCCCGCTCACCCGGTCGAGTTACCACGCCAAGCAGGCGGCCGACTCGGCGGCTCCCGTGCCGGTCGCCCTCGCCGCCCGTTGACGCGACCGTGAGCGCACCGTGACGGCGACGCGCTGGTCGGTGGAGCAGGTGGAGGCACTGGCCACGTCGGCGGCGGCGATCACGGCAGCGCGGCCGTTGGCCACACCGTCACGGTGGCTGGGGGTGGGCGCCGACGACCGGGCCGTGTGGGGCGCGTTCCACGGCAGCGGCGCCGAGCCCTACGACACGATGGTCGACCACCTCGCCGTGGCGGTGTCGTGCTCGTGCCCCAGCCGGCGCACACCGTGCAAGCACGCGCTGGCGCTGCTGTTGATGTGGGTGCACGGCGACGTGGCCGATGCCGTATCCCCGCCGCGGGTGGCCCGCTGGCTGGCCGCCCGCACGGTCGCCACCCGTCGCCCCGACGTCTCCACCGATACCTCCACCGATACGTCCGACGAACCCGTTGGCACCACCACCGGCACCACCGCCGACGGGGGAGCGGACGCAGTGCCGGCCGGGAGCACCACGACCGGGCCGACACCCGACACGGAATCCGAGCCGGTACCCGAGCCGCCGCACGATCGCGACAAGGCGCGAGACGAGCGGGTGGAGCGCATGCACGCCGGGCTCGACGAACTCGACCGGTGGCTCGACGACCGGATCCGCGGCGGCCTGGCCGACCCGTCCCTCGCCCGCTACGCCACCTGGGACCAGCTCGCCGCCCGGCTCGTCGACGCCCAGGCCGGCAGCCTCGCCAACCGGATCCGCCGGCTGGCCGGCGTGGTCGGCGCCTCACCCCACTGGCACCACGACGTGCTCGCCGAACTCGGCCTTCTCCATCTGCTCGCCCGGGCCGGACGCCGCCTCGGCTCGCTGCCCGACCCGCTCGCCGACGCCGTGGCCACCACCGTCGGCTGGCAGGTCCGCCGTGCCGACGTGCTCGCCGGGGTGCCCGACACCGACTGGTGGGTGGTCGCCGGCCGCAGCGACACCCGCGAGGACCGCATCGAGGTCCGCCGCCACTGGCTGCGCGGCGAGGCGAGCGGACGCTGGGCGCTCGTGCTGTCGTTCGCCGCCTACCAGCAGAGCCTCGACACCTCGCTGCAGGTCGGTACGTCACTGCACGCCGACCTCCACCGGTATCCCGGCCCCGCACTGCGGGCGCTCGTCGGGGACCACCACGACGAACCGGTCGACGCCCAGGCGCCGCCATCGGTCGGGGTCGCCGGTGCGTGCTCGGAGATCGGGACGATGTTGGCGGGTGAGCCCTGGCTCGACCGGGTGCCCGTCACCGTGCATGCGGCACCCACCCCGATCGGCGGCGACCGTTGGGCACTCACCGACGACGACGGCAGCCTCCCGCTGCTTCCCGGAGCCGACCTGGCGAGCCTGCTGGCCGTGTCGGCCGGCGCCGACGTCGACCTCACCTGCGAGTGGACTCCCCACGGCCTGGTGCCCCTCACGGTCCACCTGCCCGACCGGTCGATCGACGTCGGCC
>JAWLEC010000144.1:0-7734 GCA_041686315.1 Ilumatobacteraceae bacterium | reverse complement strand
GAACGGCACGATTCCGGTGATCGTGGGCGGCCACAGCAAGACGGCCGCTCGTCGGGCGGGGCGGCTGGGCGACGGCTTCTTCCCCGGCAGTGCGTCGATCAGCGAGATCGCCGAGCTGATCGCGCTCGTGCGCCAGACCGCCGAGGAGCACGGCCGGGATCCCGATGCGATCGAGATGATCGCGGGTGCCGGTGCGCCCCCGGGCCCGAAGCTCGACGAGCGTGTGGAGCGGCTCGCCGAGATCGGCGTCACCCACGCGATCGTGCCGACCTTCCCGCCCGATTCGCTGGCCGAGATCGGTCAGCAGCTCGTCGCCACCTACGGCTGACGCAACCGGCGGCCGTCGGCCGGAGCGGTCGTCCGGCGAACGGCTCGCGTGAATCGATCGGGCCACGAATCGATCGCTGCCGTTGGCACCGGTACCGTGCTGGCCCATGGCCAGTACCACCACCAATCCTGCCCAGGCCGAGCGCGCCGAGCTCTGCAACCTGTTCGAGGAGGTCGGCCCGGACGCTCCCACGCTGTGCGGCGACTGGACCACCCGTGACCTCGCGGCGCATCTCGTGATGCGCGAGCGCCGGCCCGACGGCGCCGTGGGGATCGTGTTCTCGAAGGCGGCCGGTTACGCCGACAAGGTGCAGTCGAAGATCGCCGACACCGACTGGGCCGAGCTGGTGTCCACCGTGCGGTCGGGCCCGCCGATCTGGTCGCCCACGAAGATCGGGGCCGTCGACAAGCTCGCCAACACCGTCGAGTTCTTCGTGCACCACGAGGACGTACGACGCGGTGGCGACGGCTGGGAGCCTCGCGACCTCGATCCGGAGTTGGAGGCGACACTCACGTCGGTGCTGTCGAAGATGGCCAAGCAGCTCACCAAGTCGTCGCCGGTGGGGATCGTGCTCGAGCCCGTCGACGGCGAGCCGATCGTGGCGAAGGAGGCCGAGCCGTCGGTGACCGTGCGGGGCCCGATCGGCGAGCTGGTGATGTTCGTGTACGGCCGTCAGGCCAACAGCCGTGTCGAGCTGTTCGGCGACGACGAGTCGGTCGCTGCCGTGTCGAGCGCCGAGTTCGGGATCTGAGGCGGCGTCGTGGCCGATCGTGACCTGAACGGATCCGTCGTCGCCGTGGTCGGCGCCACCGGCGGGCTGGGTTCGGAGATCGCTGCGGCGCTGGAGTCGCGCGGCGCCACCGTGGTGCGCGTCAACCGGTCGGGCGGCGAGGGCGTGGAGCTGGCGGTGGACGTGCGCGACACCGGCGCCGGCGATGCGCTCGTGGAACACGTGACGGGCCGGCACGGTCGGCTCGACGGCGTGGTGCTGGCGTCGGGCATCGTGGCGTTCGGCGACCTGGTCGACACCGACGACGTCACGATCGAGGAGCTGTTCCTCACCAATGCGATGGGCCCGATGTGGCTGGCCAAGCGGGTGGCGCCGGCACTGCGCGAGACGCAGGGCTTCTTCGTGAACATCTCGGGGGTGGTGGCCGAGTCGCCGATGCCCGGGATGGCCGCCTATTCGGCGTCGAAGGCGGCCGCCGCCGCGGCGAGCGAGGCGATCCGGCGCGAGTTCCGCCGGATGAAGGTGCACGTGGTCGACGCCCGCCCGCCCCACACCGAGACCGGTCTCGCCACCCGCCCGCTGGCCGGTGCGGCGCCGAAGATGCCCGACGGCCTGGCGCCATCGGCGGTCGCCGAGCGCATCGTGCAAGCGATCGTCGCCGGCGAACCCGTCGTCGCCCCCGACACCTTCACCTGACCGACCCCGCAAACCCCGAAAAATGCCCGGTTCCTAGCGCTGAGCGCTACGAACGAGGCAAATTTCGGGGTGTCTGACGGCCGTCGGGCCGGCGGCGTCAGGGGATCCACCAGCCGGTGACGTCGAACACCGACTGGGTGGCGGATGCAGCGTGGATGCAGAGCCGACCCGACGACGACACACCGGTGGTGAGCGAGTTCGCCAGCACCGAACCGGCCGAGGCATTGACCGACGAGGTCGGCGGCAGCGCACCGCACCGATGGGCCACCAGGTAGCCGCGGCTCCAGGGCCGCACCATCGTGATCGTGCCGGTGACGGCCTCGGCGTCTGCCGGGGCGACCCGGGCATCGATCGTCTGTCCGGCGCCGTGCGCGGGTCCCCAGCCACCGATCGCACTGCGCGTGTCGAGCATGCGGGTGGGTGGCACGGGCACGAACGACAGACCGGTCGAGGTGCCGGTCGCCGGCCGGAACGTGCCGGTGAGGTCCACGATCACGTCTGCCGACACGTTGGTCTCCACGCAGATCGTGCCGGCGGGCGAGGTGGGCACGTACGCCGCTCCGGCCACGGGTTCACCGGCGCGGAAGTTCACGTTCGACACACCCGTCGTGACGCCGCAGGGCGCCGCCCGCAGCCAACCCGACGCGACGGCGCCGGTGACGGTGAGGTTCACGGCCACCGCGGTTGCGTCGGCGGGGGCCGTCACCACCAGACGCCGTGACCTGCCGGTGTCGCGGGTGTCGAGGAGCCGGCGGGCCGAGGCCAGCGGTGCGAAGCCGTCACCATCCAGACCGGCCACGAACGCCCCCTGCAGGTCGACCACGACGTCGGTGGCGGTCCGGGTACGGATGCACACGTCGCTGCCGGTTCCCACGGGCACCACCGTCATCGCCGCGCGGGCGCCCGTGGCGTCGTAGTTCACGGTCGACCCGTCGATCGGCTGTCCGCACGGCCCGGCGGCGAGGTAACCGGCACCGCCGGGTCGGGCCGCCGTGGCGTTGATCGCCACCGCCGTGGTCCCGGCCGGCAGTGCGTCACCGAAGTCGACCCGCACGGTGCTCCCCGGCCCGAGCCGCCCGGGCGGGTCGATGCGCGTGTCGACGACCCGGCGGGGAACGAGGGGGACGTAGGTGCTCGCTTCGCCGATCGGTGTGGGCAGCGGAGCGTCGTCTCCCAGACGGCGGGCCGTGGCGACGGTCGACGTGAACTCGGCGGCCATGCGCTCCGAGCGCTGCCGGTAGCCGGCGGGGTCGAGGTGGGTGTTGTCGGTGCTGCGGTAGCCGCCGGTCGCCATCTCCGTGGGCCAGTCCCACGTGTGGACGTCGTTGCGTTCGGCTGCGATCTGCCTCAACGCGAGGTTCCAGGTGGCGGCCTGGTGCTCGTAGCCCTGCAGGCGGGTGATCATCGGCCACCAGATCGACCGGCCCCGGCCGATGGTGTCGACGACGGCGAGGATGCGGCGCCGGGAACAGGCGAGGTCGGTGCCGCAGATGCCGGAGTCGTTGGCGCCCAGGTTGACGATCACGTTGGGGGCGTCCCAGCCCTCCCGACGCCACTGTTCGATCCACCAGCCGGCGGTGGTGGAGTCGCCCGGCGGGCCGGCCTTGTAGCCGACGCCGGCGACGAAGCGGATGGGTCCCCAGCCCTGCGCCGCCAGCCGGTCGGGAAGGGTCGGTTCGTAGAGCGCCGAGCCGAGCAGCACCGAGTCGCCGACCACCGTGACGGGCCCCAGCGGGCCTGCAGCTGCCACGTCGACGCGTCGGCCGAGCACGATCGCGTCGGCACCGTGATCATCGCCGAGCGTGACGAGGGCGGTCAGCACCAACGACGCCAGGAGGGCGAACATCAGCCCGGCGTGGCGACGGCGACGAGCGGGTCCGCCACCCGCAGAGACAACCCGGTTCATGACCCCGTCGAACCTATCGACGCGCCGGCCGATGCCGGGCGCGTCGCCCACCCGATCCTCCGGCCGCCCGTCACACCCCCGGAAAATGCCCGGTTCCTAGCGCTGAGCGCTACGAACGAGGCAAATTTCGGGGTGTTCGGGGGGTTTCGGGGGTCGGACCGGCGAGGGGCGGGATCAGCCCCGGCGGGCGAGGGCGAGCAGTTCGTCCATGCCGGCTTCGATGCCGCCGGCGAGGACGTCGATGTCGGGCACCGAGTCCCAGTCGCCGGTGATCCCGAAGCTCACCTTCCGGTTGTACGACAGGATGGCCACGCCGGTGCGGACGCCGTGGCTGACGGGCACGTACGGGAAGTAGTCGAGCATCTCGCGGCCGCACGCGTACAGCGGCACCTGGGGCCCGGGCACGTTGGTGGTGACGGTGTTCACCGAACGCTGCGGCATCCGCCGGAGCACCGAGGTCGCCGTGCGCAACCCGACGGCGAGCAGGGCCGGCGGCGTGAAGTCGGCGAGCCCGGCGATGACGCTGCCGGCCTGGGCCTGGTGCGACTCCTTGAGGTCGTGCATCTGCGAGCGGATCGCCGTCAGCCGGTCGACGGGGTCGGCGATGCCGACGGGGAGTTCGGCGATCATCGCCGAGACCTGGTTGCTCGGCGAGTGGTCGTCGAGGGATCGCACCGACACGGGCACGAGCGTCCGCACCACGACGTCGTCCACGTCCTCGCCACGGCCGAGGAGCAGGTCGCGGTAGCCGAGGCTGATCGCCGTGAGCACGACGTCGTTGACCGTGCCACCGACGGCCGAGCGCACCTCCTTGATCTCGTCGAGCGTGGTCCGGGCCCATGCCCACCGCCGGTGCGGGCCGATGGAGCCCTCGATCGACAGCTCGACGTTCGGTCGGAGCCGGTCGCCCAACGAGAGGGCGCCCTGGACAACCTCGCCGACCTCGGAGGCGATGCGCCGCGGATGCCGTCCGACGGCCCGGGCCCAACGGCCGAGTTCAGCCGGGGTGGTGACCGTGTCGGCGAACGATGCGGCGACGAGTTCGGCGTCGGTCGGCTCGGGCCGGGGTGCCCAGTCGACGATCGGCACCCGAGCGGCGTCACGCTCGCTGTCGAGGACCACCGCCATCAGGTCGGTACCCGAGATGCCGTCGACCATGCAGTGGTGGACCTTGGAGATCATGGCCCACGTGCCGTCCTCGAGCCCCTCGACCACCCAGGTCTCCCACAGGGGGCGGTTGCGGTCGAGCTCCTGCGACATCAACCTGCCCATCAGGTTGCGGAGATCGTCGACGGTCCCGGGCGGCGGCAGGGCGGTGTGGCGGACGTGGTAGTCGAGGCGGAAGTGGGGGTCGTCCACCCACACCGGACGCCCGATGCCGCCGGGCACGAAGCGCACCCGCTGGCGGTACCGCGGGATCTGCGGCAGCTTGCTGTGCACCAGCTCGACGAGGTCGCCGTACGCGGGCGGCGGCCCCTCGAAGATCGCGCAGGACGCGATGTGCATGTGACTGACGCCGTCCTCCACGTGGAGGAACATCGCGTCGAGGGGGCTCATCCGTTCCATCGCATCACGCTCCCGACTCTCGTGCCCGCGAACCCGACCCTACTGTGACCCGGCGCGCGGTGGATCCGTCGGATCCGGCGGCTGTCGGTGCCTCCCCAGGGGCTCGAACCCTGAACCAATGGATTAAAAGTCCACTGCTCTACCATTGAGCTAGAGAGGCGGGACCGGCGCGATTCGCGTAGCAGAACGCTTTGAACCGTGTGTGCCGGAGTGCGGTTCGCCATCGTAGGGCCCGCGGCCGGGTGGACCGACTTCCGATGGGTGTACATCCGAGCTCACGCCCAATTCACAGCTGCTGCGCTCCGGCAGCGATCAAGAAGTCCGCCGTTTCGTCCAGCGCGACCGGATCGACCAGGCGCACCTCGCAATCGGGTCGCGGCACCCAGATCACCATCCCGTATCGGGCGCGCGTGAGCAAGACCCGGTACCGGTTGATCGCGAAGGTCGGATCGGAGTCGTTCGTCCAACGGCCTCCGCGAAGCCTGCGTGCATGCCAAGCAGCTCGTGACCGATCCCAGTTGAAGTCCGAACCCCAACACAGCCCGATCCAGTCCAGTTCGAGCCCTTGGCACTTGAACTCTGACGCCGCGACCTCAAGTGCGTACGAAGATTGGATGTCCTCGGAAGGCTCAACGAACCACTTTGGCCAGTCGATCCCACCCTGAAAGACACCGTTCATCTCGATTCCGAATGCGCGGAGTCGGCGAGCTTGTGCGCTCGCTACCAGTCCGATTCGACGGTCTACGGAGGCTCGGTCGTTGAGATACGAGCGCATGTCGTCAAGGCTGCGCGTGAGATAGATCGGATACTCCTTGGCGTTCGGACGGACTGCGGAAGCCGACTCCGAATCTCCAGACACGACTGCGTGCGCCCAATCGGCAAGGCGCTGAGCCCGCGGTGCTCGTACACCGACGTCGAGATGCAGTGCCGAAAGGGTCGGAACGGAAGTTCCAACTTCACTTGCTAGGTGAGGTGACGTGACGACGACCCACTCGGGGCGGGACTCCAACGCCTCAATCCACGGCTTGATTCCGGCCTCACCGGAGTTGATTTCTTGGCCGCTCCCGACGAGAGCGATCACGACCGACCAGCCCTCTGCCCGAGACATGATGTCGAGGGTCACACCAGCTTCACTGTCATGAATGCCCTGCTTATTCGCCATGCGCTGCCGATCCCAGGCGCGCTGGGCCTCATCGAAGACAATCACGTTCTCGGGTGGCGTTGCGTTGGTACCTGCAAGCTCTTGCACGAACCCATGGACCATCTGAACGAACACGGAAGTCGAACGATGTGCCTCTTGGAGCGACGATCCACCGCGCGCGACGAGATCTTTGGCGAGCGCATACTGAAGGACGTCGACAAGGGGGCCGTTTCCGCTCAAGTACACACCAAGGGCCTTCGCGCTTGATTGCGTGCCCGGCTCATGAACAGCGCTGAGTCCAGCAAGCGTCTTGCCCGACCCAGGAACACCGGTCACCAAACAGAGGAGTCGCTGTCCTCGATCTCGCGCCTCTCGAATCAGTTCTCGAATGGCATCGACGGTTTTGCCAAGGTTGTCGGCACCGGAGTGGCTGATCTCGCGAACATCGTGACCGGCGTACACCTCACGTGCTGTCTCGAGGATGTTGGGCGTTGGGAAGTAGCGCGACTGCTCCCAGGCAACAGCATCAACACCGTGTGGATCAGGATGCCGCTCGTCGAGTTCGATCAGGAGTTGTCCGAGCGTGGCCGAGTTCGATCGGCGCACTGGCTCCCTGCCCGAGCAGTCCTCACTCTTTGCTTCCGTCGAACAGAGTATGGGAATGACGATGAGGTCTCGGCTCGCTTCGTGAAAGTCACGTAGATCACGTGCGTAGTCATCCGCCTGAAGCTCATCTGCCCTGAGAAACGTCGTTGCGCCGACCTTCATCTCAATCACGATGACTGCACCGCCGGTCAAGAGCACGATGTCCGGACGCGTCCGCCGACGGGGAATCGTGTACTCAAAGAAGACAGTCCAACCCTCCAGCGACCGATGCTCACCGACCTCACGCAGAGCGTTCCCAAGCACGCGTATAGAAGCTTCCCAAGCCTCGAGTTGCTGGGTCTCGGACTGGAAGCCATGACGGCTCGCCTCCAGGGTCAGTGCACCGAGGATCTCGTCGATCGGCGTGTCGAAGAAGTGCTCGACGTCTGCCGCGACGCCGGTGACTTCGGGAACAGAGCAGGCGAACCAAGCGCCTCCCCGAGGAACCCCAAGTGCACCGTTGGCAAGCGACGATTCGGGCATGCGTTGAGCGTAAGCCCCGCGATGGCGGCTGAAGGTCGACGCGATGTACGCACCGGCTGGTGAGCACGGTCAAGGTTCTACGAAGTCGATTGACAGATCGACGAAGCGCTATGCGTGCTCGCGCTCGTCGGTCAGTTTCTCCAGCAGCTCGGACGTGGACTCCGGAAAGTCGCGAGCAAGTCCGGCCGAGCGCCCGGCGTGAGGGGTGGTGGCAACTCGCGAAAGCGGACTCGACTCGT
>JAWLEC010000143.1:0-7844 GCA_041686315.1 Ilumatobacteraceae bacterium | reverse complement strand
CGAGATACTGCTCGCCGTCCACGAGGAAGCGGTAGTCGGCTCCGTAGCGCACGTCGATGAGCCCGTCGATCGCCCACGGTCCGGCCGACCCGGCACGCAGCTGGTCGATGCGGAAACGCACCACCTGGTCGACGTCGTCCTTGCCGATCATCGTGCCCACGAACACCGCCGCCGCAGGGTCGGGAACGGGACACCCGGCCGGTACCGGAACCAACGACGCTCCCGGTTGCGGCTCGGCGTCGACCGGCGGTGGCGCCGCAGCGACCGCCGTCGACAGCGTGAGTGCGGCTGCCACTCCCACGAGCGCACCCAGGCGCACGAGGGGGCGGCGACGGTTCATCACACGGACAAGGCTAACGACCGCAGTCGCGCCGGCCGGGTCAGCCGTCCCGTCAGCCAGGCGTTTCATCCGGTGTCAGACACCGGATGCAACATCTTCGGAGCCAGCCCGACAGCAGGAACCGAACGCTCGACGACCGGAGGGTCAGCGGCCCTCGAAGACCGGGTCCCGCTTCTCCACGAACGCGCGGATCGCCTCGACGGTGTCGTTCGTCCCGAAGTTCACCGTCTGCGACAGGCCCTCGTCGTCGAGTGCCTCCTCGAGCGTGACGTTGAGTGAGTTGTTCAGCAGTCGCTTCGTCATGGCGAGCGCGATCGGAGGCCCGCCGGCGAGCCGGGCGGCCCAGTCGTCGACGAAGGCGTCGAGTTCGTCGTCGGGCAGGACCCGATTGACGAGACCGATGGCCTCGGCGTCGCGCGCATCGATGATCTCGGCCAGCAGCGCCAGCTCCTTCGCCCGGTGCATGCCCACGCGGCGGGGCAGGACCCAGGAGCCACCGAAGTCGATGCTCAGCCCGCGTCGGGCGAAGATCTCCGAGAACCGGGCGTCGTCCGACGCCACCACGAGGTCGCAGCCGAGCGCCATGTTGAGGCCGGCACCGACCGCCACCCCGCGCACCTTGGCGATCGTGGGTTGCGGGATGCGGTGGAGCGCCAGGCACACGTCGGTGATGTGGCGCATCGCCGCCAGCTGGTGCGGGGGCGGCCCGCCCTCGCCGTCGCCCCCGGCCCAGAGGTCGGCGCCCGAACAGAAGTTGCCACCGGCGCCGGTGAGCACGAGGGCGCGGTCGGCCGGACTGCCGGCCACCGAGCGGAACTCGGCGAGCAGCTCGTTCCACATCGTCGCGTTCGCGGCATTCTTCTTCTCCGGGCGGCGCAGCGTGATGGTCACCACCCCATCGGTCCGCTCGGCGGTGATCGTTTCGAGTTCGCGCGTTTCGGTGGCCATGTGCGGCGACGATACTGAGGCCGGTGGGATACAACCCGTACCGGAAGTTCCGCGCCAAGCCCGCCGACTACGTGCTGGTGGCGGCCGCGCTGCTCGTGTCGCTGGCGCTGTTGATCTGGGCTGCGGCCGGCTGAGGAGGGCCACGGTGACGATGCACCTCTACGGCGTGGTGAACGCCAGCCCCGACTCGCTCGCCGCCGACTCGATCGCCACCACGGTGGACGACGCCGTCGCCCGGGCCGTCGCGCTGCTCGCCGACGGGGCCGACTCGATCGACCTCGGCGGCCAGGGCTCCACCGACAACGCCACCGTGGTCGATTGGGCCGAGGAATGGGCCCGCCTCGAAGATCTCGTGCCGGCCCTGGCGGCGCTCGGCAAGGACGTCTCCATCGACTCGTGGCGGCCCGAGGTGGTGCGGCGCGCCCTCGACGCAGGCGCCACGGTGATCAACGCCGCCGACGGCATGCAGACCGAGGCGATGTGGGAGGTGGCGGAGGCCTACGACGTCCCGATCGTGCTGCCGTTCCTGTCGGGACCGAACCCGCGGGAGATGGCCCACGTCCGCGCCGATCCGATCGGGGTGATGGTCGACTTCTTCCGAGCGCGGCTCGAGGTGGCCGACCGCTACGGCCTGCGTTCGCGCTGCATCATCGACCCGGGCACGGGGTTCGCCCCGTCGAACTGGCCGTGGGAGGAACGCTTCGTGTACCAGAAGCGGGTGTACTCGAACCTCGACGAGCTGCGCCGCTGGGGCCTGCCTCTGTACATCGCGCTGCCCTGGAAGGAGACGGCCCAGCACGACGAGCTGCTGGAGATCGTGGTGGGCCAGCAGCCCGAGTTCGGACGCGTGCACTATCCCGCCAAGGTCCGCGCCGTCGAGCAGCGGATCGCCGGCTGACGGCTCCCGGCCGTCTCCGGGTGCCGTCGACGACGTCGATCCTTCCTCTCAGGCTTCGGGGCCGAAGGTCTCGCCCGTCTCGGGTGGCAGCAGGTGCACCCGCTCGCCGACGGCGAACACTCCACCGGCGTCGACGCAGAACCACACCGCCTCCAGGTTGGCCACGCGCTTGAAGGCGCCCTCGCGCAAGGAGGAGTCGGCGGCCGGCCGACCGCGTTCGAGGGCATGGATGAGGCCACCGTGTGACACTCCGACGACGAGTTCGCCCGCGTGGGCGTCGACGAGCCGCTGCAGCGCGGGGACGGCACGCTCCACGAGGGCGTGATCGGGCTCCCACCCCTCGGGACGACGACCGTCGTCGATCCAGCCGGGGAAGTCCCGGTGGATCTCCGCCCGGGTGCACCCCTCCCATGCACCCGCATGACGCTCGCGCAGCGCCGGTTCGGGATCGAGCAGCGCAGCGCCGGCCGCCACCGACAGCAACTGGGCGGTCCGGCGTGCCCGTTCCAGATCGGAGCTCACCACGGCGTCGACAATCCCCCAGGCACGCAGGCGTTCACCGGCCAGGGCGGCCTGCTCGAGCCCGAGCGGCGACAACGCCGGGTCGGCCTGCCCCTGCCACTTCCCGAGCGCGTTCCACGTCGACTGGCCGTGACGGACGAGCAGCACATTGGCGCCGGCGGGCACGGTGTCGTTCGCCGGTCCCCCGGCCGCATCGTCGGGTGCCGACGCGTCGGGCGCCGTCACCGGGACTCGCCGAAGTCGGTGAGGGGTGGACGGACGTCGAGGTTCAGCGGGACCACCGAACCGTCGGCGCGCCGCAGCACCCGATCGGACGGCGGAGCAGGCACCCCGGCGCGCTCCAGCATCGTGGCCATCACCTCGGCCGCCTGCACCGACAGCGAATGGAGCGAGCGACTGGAGTGGATGCGTTCGCCGAGGTCCACCTGGGCGATCGCCGCCGGACCGTCGCGACGCACCACGTCGATCAGGAGGGCCATCTCCACGCCCCAGCCCTGCTGGAACGGCAGTGTCTCCACCGCCGAACGGCGCACGGCGTACTCACCCGACAGCGGCTGGGCCAGACCGGTCAGTTCCGGGAAGTACATCGACATCAGCGGGCGGGCGACGAGTTCGGTGGTCCGGCCACCCCCTCCCGCGTGCGACGGGCGGTGGTAGAGGGCCTTCACCAGGCTCACCGTGTCGTCCTGCAACAGCGGCCACACCAGCCGGAGCACCCACGACGGCTCGAAGCTCGTGACGTCGCCGTCACACCACACCACGACGTCACCACGGCTCACGAGCAGCGTGGCCCACAGGGCGTTGCCTTTGCCGTGGCCTCCGCCGTACATGGCGTGCACGTCGTCGATCGACACCACCCGAGCGCCGGCATGGGCCGCCACCTGCGCCGTGTCGTCGGTACTGCGGTCGTCGAGCACGATCAGTTCGTCGACCACTCCCGTCGCCTCCATCAGTTCGCTGCGGATGACGCTCACGAGCGAGCCGACGGTGGCTGCTTCGTCGCGACACGGCACGCACACCGACACCGTGCGACCGTCCTTGGCGTCGAGCACCGCTGCGGCGGTGACTGCGGCGGCGTCGACGGTGCGGACGCGGTCGGAGCGGTGTGCCGAATCGGTTCGGCGGAGAGCGTCGGCCGTCATCGTTCGAGCACACCGCGCGGATGGACGCCCGCCGGCGGCAGGCTCTCGTCCCAGCCGTCGGGACAGACCTCGGGCGCGATCTCCGCCAGGGGCGCGAGCACGAACCGTCGCTCGGCGAAGCGCGGGTGCGGCAGCGTCAGCTCCTCGCTCTGGATGGTGACGCCCTCGTAGAGGATCATGTCGACGTCGAGGGTGCGCGGCCCCCAGCGCACGACCCGCTGCCGCATCGCCTCGGCCTCGATCCGCCGGCACCGGCGCAGCAGGGCGAACGGGTCGAGTGTCGTCTCCACCTCCACCACCATGTTGAGGTACGGGCCCTGCTCGTCGGGGCCGCCCACCGGGTCGGTCTCATAGACCTGCGACTCGGCCATCACCGTGCCCAGCTCCGCCAGGGCCCCGCGGAGATACCCCTCCCGATCACCGAGGTTCGACCCCAGCGCGATGAACGCACGGCACGCCGGACGTGCGGTGACGTCGAGGGTCGCCCGGGTACGCCGCAACGACACCGACGTGGTGGCGGCATCGACAGCGAGCGGTGGCCGGAGCTTGGTGAGCGTCACGTCCACGGCATCCACACGGTCGAACGACAGCACCTCCTCGGCGACGCGAGCGGCCAGCCGTTCGAGCAGCACGTCCTTCGCCTCGGCGACGACGGCGGTGACCTGGTCGGCGACGAGGCCGTAGTGGACGGTGTCGCCCAGTTCGTCGGTGCGGCCGGCATCGGCCAGATCCACCTCCAGGGAGAGGTCGACCTGCAGGGGTTGAGGGATCTCCCGCTCGTGCGGGAGTGCGCCGACGATGGTGACCACGCGCAGCGCGGAGATCTCGATCCGGTCGTTCATGGCGCCCCATCATGGCCGCTGACAGCAGCGACTGCTCCCCCGAGCCTCTCAGAACACTCCTTCCAGGAGCACCAGCCGGGTGCCGGTGATGGCGACCACGTCGAACCGGATCGTGTCGGCGCCGACCTCGTGGGCGCGCAGCCATTCCACGGCGAGGCGCCGGATGCGTTGCTGCTTGGCCGGCCCGACGGCGGACGCCGGCGGCCCGTAGGCGTCGGTGCGGCGGGCCTTGACCTCGCTGAACACGTACGTCGAACCGCGACGTACGACCAGATCGAGCTCGCCCGTCGGTGATCGCCAGTTGCGGTCGACGACGTCGTAGCCCAGTCGCGTGTAGTGGGCGGCTGCGAGATCCTCGCCCCAGGCACCACGGGCCTGTCGCGACAGATCGGGTTCGGATGCTGCGGGCATGACGACGACCTCCGTCTCCGGTGTCTCCGGTGTGGGAGGGGTCGGAAGACCCGACGGGGCGCCGGGCGCCGATGCCGCGAGGCTATCCGGCGAGACGAGTCACGTCAGCGACGCCATCACGGGCGCGCGCCGACGGCCGGCCGAAGCCCGCCGGGCGCGTTCAGAACTGGCGCTTCTCGCGGATCTTGGCGGCCTTGCCCCTGCGGTCGCGCAGGTAGTACAGCTTGGCCCGGCGAACGTCGCCGCGCTTGACGACCTCGATCTTCTGCACCGTGGGGGTGTGCAACGGGAACGTGCGCTCGACGCCCACGCCGTAGCTGAGCTTGCGGACCGTGTAGGTCTCCTGGAGCCCGCCTCCCTGACGGGCGATCACGTCGCCCTGGAAGACCTGGATGCGCTCCTTGCCACCTTCGACGACGCGGACGTGGACCTTCAACTCGTCGCCCGCCTGGAACTCGGGGATGTCGTCGCGGAGCGACTGGGTGTCGATGAGATCGGTGGCTTTCATGGCGTACCTGCGCTGTCGTGGGGGCATGCCGTGTGAGTTCCACGGCGATCGAAGTGGTGCCCGATGGGGCCCGTCAATGATACGGGACCGGAGGGAACTCTTCCAACAGTCGTCGGTCATCGTCACCGAGACCGCCCATCGCCTCCACGAGGTCCGGCCGGTCGCGCAGCGTGCGGTGGAGCCGCTGCGCCCGCCGCCACCGTTCGATTCGTGCATGGTCACCGCTGCGCAGCACCTCGGGCACGTCCCAGCCCCGGAACTCGGCCGGACGTGTGAACTGCGGCTCCTCGAGCAGTCCCGACTCGCCGAAGCTCTCCGTCAGGGGGCTCACGGCGTTGCCCATCGCCCCCTCCCGGAGCCGGGTGACGGCTTCGATGACGAGACAGGCCGCCACTTCTCCCCCGCTGAGCACGACGTCACCGACGCTGATCTCGCCGTCGACGAGATGCTGGCGCACCCGGTGGTCGACGCCCTCGTACCGTCCGCACAGCAGGCTGAAGCCCGAACCCTCCGCCAGTTCGTTCGCCATCGCCTGGTCGAAGCGTCGGCCGCCCGGACCGAGCAGGAACAGCGGCCGCGGAGGCGTCACGGCCTCGACCGACTCGAAGATCGGCTGGGCCCGCATCACCATGCCGGCTCCCCCACCGAACGGCGCATCGTCGACCGTGCGGTGCACGTCGGTGGTCTGGTCGCGGATGTCGTGGCAGCGCAGGTCGAGCAGCCCGGATCCTCGCGCCCGGCCGAGCAGGCTCTCCGAGCAGAACCGGTCGACCATGCCGGGGAACAGCGAGAAGACGTCGATCCGCAGTGTGTCTCGAGTGGCGTCGTCGGCGGTCATTCGTCGACGAGTTCGAACAGGCCCTCGGGAACGTCGACCGTGATCACGCCGTCGGTGTGGGACACGACGAAGTTGACCGGCACGAGCGCACCCGACTCCAGCTCCAGCAGGTCGGCGGCGGGGTTGGCCACGACGCTGACGCAGGCGCCGCGGTCGGTGCCATCGGTCTCGCGCACCCGGTCACCGATCAGGTCGTGCACCCACAGCGCGTCGGGATCGTCGAGCGGTGCGGCGTACAGCGTGACGTTGGCCCACCGCTCGGCCGCCGTGCGGTCGGCGATCGCGTCGAACTTCACGACACGGCGCCCGTTGGAGGCGACCCGTGACGACTCGACGGTGAGCGTGCGGCCGTCGGCGACGAGTTGCGCCCCCGGCTCCACGCGCACGTCGGCATCGGAGGTCAGCTGCACGAAGACGTCGCCGCGCAACCCGTGGGCGCGACGGATGTGCCCGACCTCGAGGAGGCCGTCGGGTGGCTCAGTCGTCGAGGAACTCGATGTCGACTTCGACATCGTCCCTGCTCGCAGCGGCCCGGACGACGGTGCGGATGCTCGAGGCGGTGCGGCCGCGGCGGCCGATGACCCGACCGAGATCACCCTCGCCGACGCGCACGTTGAGCGCCGGGCGGCGGCCCGACTCGTCGACCTCGACCGTGACGGCGTCGGGGTCGTCGACGATCGACTTCACGATGTGGGCGAGTACGGCGACGGCGGTCGGTGCGAGCTCGTCGTCGGTTGTCTCGTCGGTCGTGCCCTCGACCGTTCCGTCCACGTCGGTCACTTCGCCGCCTTCGCGCTCTCGAACTGCTCCATCGCACCCGAGATCTGCAGCAGCTTGGCGACACGCTCGGTGGGCTGGGCGCCCTCGCCGAGCCACTTCACGGCCTTGTCGTTGTCGACGGTGAGCACCGACGGGTCCTGACGGGGGTCGTAGTGGCCGAGAATCTCGATGAAGCGCCCGTCACGAGGGGCGCGGGAATCGGCCGCGACGATGCGATATTGCGGCTGCTTCTTCTTGCCGATGCGGGTGAGGCGCAGCTTGACTGCCATCTTGAATCGATACTCCTGGTGCAGATGAGAACGTCGAAAGGCTAGCGGCCACCGGCCGGTTCCCCTCGCCCGATGGCGTCCGGGTCGATCGCCGACGGAACCGTTCGGGTCATCGGTTGTGGATGCCGGGGACGCCGGGCGTGTTCGGCATGCCGGGCAGACCGGGCAGGTCCATCCCACCGGTGGCGTTCGGGTCGAGCAGTCCGGGCGGCAGGCCGCGCCCCTTGGGGCCCTTGCCCTTCTTGCCCTTCTTGCCCTTCTTGCCCCCGCCCCGACCGGGGCCGCCGCCGCCCGTGCCCATCTTCTTCATCATCTTCTGCATCTCGCCGAACTGTTTCACCAGCCG
>JAWLEC010000142.1:0-7855 GCA_041686315.1 Ilumatobacteraceae bacterium | reverse complement strand
GGCACACGGCGATGATCCCGGAGAGGACCTGGCCGCCCTTCACGGTGCGGTTGATGTCCATCGCCGGCTTCCACGTCACGGTCGAGCCGCGCACCTCGTACACGCCGAGCGGCGACACGCCCATCCCGAAGCCGGTGCCGTAGCCGCTCCCGACGCTGCGTCCGCCCTCGTCGTCGGGTTCCTCACCCTGACCTCCGCCGCCGCCCGCGCCGCCCGCAACGCGTGCCACGGGGATGAGGGTCACCCCGTCGAGCTGGTACGCGTCACCGAACACACGTCGCACGGTGAGCGCATCCTTGGTCCCGCGGATGGTCTCGAGCACCTTGTCCTGCTCGACCCCCGAGTCGGTTGCTGCTGCACTGGCCATCGTTCGCTCCTTGTCGATTCCGTTCGTGATGGCTGTGTACCCCCGATTTCGATCCGCGCAACCCCCGAACCCACGACGTACGCCAGGGGTCAGACCCCACACGAACGCCCCGACGACGCAGCCGGGTGATCCATGAGCGGTTCGTTCGGTGTCTGACCCCTGGCGAACGCTTCGGCACGGTTGATCGTCCGGGCTGGTTGTTGGGTACGTTTCGAGGCATGACGATGACCGACGATCGCACCGAACTCTCCGCCGACGAACAGCGTGTCAGCCAGCTCGTCGACGACCTGCTCGCCTCGTTCCCGCCGGCCGACACCGACCCCAGGGTCTTCCTCGGTGAACAGTACGACCGGGGGCTCGCCTGGGTGCACTTCCCGGAGGGCCAGGGTGGCCTCGGCCTCAACCCGAAGCTGCAGAAGCTGGTCAACGAGCGGATCTTCGCCGAGGGCGGACCGAACCCGATGTACCGCAACCCGATCGGCCACGGCATGTGCGCACCGACGGTGGTGGCGTGGGGCAGCGAGGAGCAGCAGCAGCGCTATCTGCGACCCTTGTTCACCGGCGAGGAGATCTGGTGCCAGCTGTTCTCCGAGCCCGGGTCGGGGTCGGACTTCGCCGGGCTGTCGTCCACCGGCGTGAAGGACGGCGAGGAGTGGATCGTCAACGGCCAGAAGGTGTGGACCACGCTCGCCCACCTGTCGAAGTGGGGTCTGCTCGTGGTGCGCACCGACCCCGACGCCGTGAAGCACGCGGGCCTCACCGCGTTCGTGGTCGACATGCAGGACCCCACCGTGGAGATCCGGCCCCTGCGCCAGATCACCGGCGAAGCCGAGTTCAACGAGGTCTTCTTCTCCGACACCCGCATCCCCGACTCGGAGATGCTCGGCAACCCGGGCGACGGCTGGCGGGTGTCGCTCACCACGCTGATGAACGAGCGGGTCTCGATCGGGGGAACGATCCCGTCGAAGGGGTCGGGCACGATCTCGACGCTGGTGCAGACCTGGACGCAGCTGCCCGCCGACCGCAGGGACCCGGCGACGCTCGACGAGGTGATGAAGCTCTGGAGCCGGGCCGAGGTGCTGCGCCTCACCAACATCCGCGCCAACCAGATGCGCAAGATGGGCGACCCCGGCCCGGAGGGGTCGATCGGCAAGATGGCGTCGGCCGACCTCAACAAGGACATCTACGACGAGGTGATGAACCTGCTCGGCGCCGACGGCCTGCTGTACGGCAGCTACGAGATGGTCCGCCCCGAGACGGCGATGGGCGCCGACACCCCCCAGAAGGCGTTCCTGCGCAGCCGGGCCAACTCGATCGAGGGCGGCACCACCGAGGTGATGAAGAACATCCTCGGCGAGCGCGTGCTCGGCCTGCCCGGCGACGTGCGAGTCGATCGCGACAGGCCGTGGTCGGAGGTGCCGCGCAGTTGAGAGAAGGGAGTTGAGACACCGGGGTCTGACCCCGCTGTGTCAACTCAGGTCGACAGGCTCGACAGGACGTCGCTGGCACCGAGGATGCGGTCGTCCATGCCGGGGCGGTGCATCAGGCTCCCACCGAGCAGCACCGTGGACGCGTCCTCGATCGCCGCTTGCAGGTCGCGGATGTTGCGCGGCGGCGGGAAGTACTCGTCCTCCTCGGTGACCTTGACGTGGTCGATGCCGTTGCGTGGCGCCAGGAAGTCGATCACTTCGGCAACGAGTTCCTCCGGGGCCGACGCTCCGGCGGTGACGCCCACCACGCCCGACAGGTCGTCGGGCAACTCGTGGACGGCGTTGATGCGGTAGACGCGTTCGCAGCCCTCTTCGCGTGCCAACTGTTCGAGGGCCCGCGTGTTCGACGAGTTGGCGGATCCGATGACGACGATCGCGTCGCACCGGTGGGCCAGCTCCATCAGCGCCGACTGTCTGTTGGTGGTGGCGAAGCACAGGTCGCTGCGGCCCGGCGTCCACACGTCGGGGAACCGCTCGCGGACGCGGACGGCCACACCCTCCCAGTCACGGTGCGACAGCGTGGTCTGGGCGAGCAGGGCGACGGGTTCGTCGGGGTGGTCGAGTGCGTCGACGTCGTCGACCGACTCGACGCGGTCGATCGAATCGGGAGCGACGGCCATCGTGCCGATCGCCTCCTCGTGGCCCTCGTGGCCCACGTACACGATCCGGTAGCCCTTGCCGGCGCGCACCTTCACCTCGTGGTGCACCTTGGTGACCAGCGGGCAGACCGAGTCGACCACGTACGATCCCCGGCTGCGCGCCGCTTCCAGCACCTCCGGAGCCGAACCGTGGGCCGACAGCATGATCGGGCTCCCGGCCGGGACCTCGTCGATGTCGTCGATGAACACCACGCCGAGCCGCTCGAACCGTTCGACCACCAGCTTGTTGTGGACGATCTCGTGGTAGCAGTAGACGGGTGCCGGGAACGACCGGACCATCCACGCCAACGCCTTGATCGCCATCTCGACACCGGCGCAGAACCCCCGGGGTTCGGCCAGCAGGACCCGATCGACGGCGGAGGAACTCATGTCGTGTCAAATCTACCGGCGACGACCCGCCGGTAGCCTGTACCGGCCATGTCCGCACCCACCGACACCGCTGCGAGCGACCGCCTGCCCACGGGTGGGCCGACGAAACGTTCGCTCGCGCCCATCGTGGTGGCGGTGACGCCGGCGTCGCCTGCGGCGGTGGCCGGAGTCGCTGCGGGCGACGAGATCGTGCGGATCAACGGCGACGTGCCCCGCGACATCATCGAGTGGCAGTTGGCCACCGACGAGGCCGACGTGGAGCTCGACGTGGTCCGCGGCGGGCTCGATCTGTCGTTCTCGGTGGAGAAGCGGGCCGGCGAGCCGCTCGGTGTGGAGGTGTCGAGCGCCGTGTTCGACCGGGTGCGCACCTGCGACAACCACTGCGAGTTCTGCTTCATCTACCAGCTGCCCAAGGGCATGCGCCGCAGCCTGTACCTGAAAGACGACGATTACCGGTTGTCGTTCCTCTACGGCAACTTCACCACACTCACCCGCTTCACCGAGGCCGACCTCGAGCGGGTGGTCACCGAGCGCCTGTCGCCGCTGCACGTGAGCATCCACGCCACCGATCCCGACGTGCGCAGCCAGATGCTGAAGAATCCGCGGGGTGGCATGAGCCTGCGCTGGCTGCGCGCCCTGCTCGACCACGACATCGTCGTGCGCGGGCAGATCGTGGTGTGCCCCGGGGTCAACGACGGGCGGATCCTCGACGACACGATGGCCGGCGTCCTCGACCAGTATCCCGAGCTCGACTCGGTGGCCGTCGTGCCGCTCGGGATCTCGAAGTTCAACGGGGAGGCGGCCATGCGGTTGCACACCCGCGCCGAGGCCGAGGCCGTGGTCGACACGGTCGCCGACTGGCAGGACGTGTTCGCCGCCACGCTCGGCAAGCGGATGGTGTACGCCGCCGACGAGTACTACCTGATGGCGGGCCGGCCCTTCCCGCCCGCCGATCGCTACGACGGGTTCCCCATGCACGAGGACGGCATCGGGATGGCGCGCACGTTCGAAGCCGAGTTCCACGGCCGTGCCGAGGAGGCCACCGGTGTCCGCCGGGGTTTCTTCGCGGCGGTGGACGCACCACCCAATCCGGCCGCCTACACCGGGCTGCGTACCTCCGGGTGCGGTACGGCAGGCAGCACCGACACGGACGCGGGTACCGCCGGCGGTGCTGCCACGACCACCTCGATCTCGCTGCGCCCGCGACGGTCGGCTCCGATCGGCGTGCTCACGGGCGAGCTCGGCGCACCCGTGATCGAACCGCTCGTCCGGTCGCTCGACCGCAGCGACGTGCGGGTGATCCCGGTGCGCAACGAATTCTTCGGCGGCAACACGGGCGTCACCGGCCTCATCACGGGCGAGGACGTCGCCCGCACGCTGGCCCGCGAGCCCGAGGGCCACCGCTACCTGCTGCCCGACGTGTGCCTGTCCGACGAGGGACGCTTCCTCGACGGCGTGGTGGTCGCCGACCTTCCCCGGCCCGTCGAGGTGGTCACCACCGACGGCATCGCCCTCCGACGCGCCCTGGAGGCGACATGACCGATCACATCGACGCATCACCCGACACCCACGAGCTCGACACCGACGAGCTCGACACCGACACCACCGACGCGGTCGAGACTCCGCTGCCGACCGTCGTGATCATCGGCCGGCCCAACGTGGGCAAGTCCACGCTGTTCAACCGCATCGTGGGCCGTCAGGAGGCCATCGTCGAGGACCGGCCCGGTATCACGCGTGACCGCAAGGAGATGGAGGCCGAGTGGCTCGACATCCCCTTCCTGGTGGTCGACACCGGGGGCTGGATGCCGGGCGGCGACGTTCTCGACACGAAGGTGAGCCGGCAGGTGGAGCAGGCTGTCCGCGAAGCCGACGTGGTGCTCTTCGTGGTGGACGCGTCCGTGGGCCTCACCGACGACGACCAGACGATCGCCAACTGGATCCGTCGCTCGGGCACGGAGGTGGTCGTGGTCGCCAACAAGAGCGACAACGAGCGCCGCGAAGCCGAGATGTGGGAGTTCATGGGCCTCGGGATCGGCGAACCGGTGCCGGTCAGCGCACTGCACGGCCGGCGGGCCGGCGACCTGCTCGACGTGGTGCTCGAGCGTCTCCCCGAGGATGCCCGTCATCCGCGCCGCCCCGAGGTGCCGGCCTGGGTGCCCTCCGACGACGAGGAAGACACTGCCGCTGCCCGCGACGAGGTGGTGGCGCCGAGGGTGGCGATCGTGGGGCGACCGAACGTGGGCAAGAGCACGCTGTTCAACCGGCTGGTGGGGGTGGACCGCTCGGTCGTCCACGACCTCGCCGGCACCACCCGTGACTCGATCGACACGCTCGTGGAGACCGAGGACGGCCCGATCGTGTTCATCGACACCGCCGGCATGCGCCGCAAGGGCCGCATCGACGACTCGACCGAGTACTACTCGTTCGTGCGGGCACTGAGGTCGATCGACGACGCCGACGTGGCGCTGCTGGTGATCGACGCCACCGTGGGGGTCACCGCCCAGGACCAGCGCCTCGCCGAGCGGGTCGACGCCTCCGGGTGCCCGATCGTGCTGCTGCTCAACAAGTGGGAGCTCGTGGGCACCGAGGAGCGCCTCGAGGTGCAGGCCGAGCTGCGCCGCAAGCTGGCGTTCGTCGGCGATGCGCCGATGCTGAAGATCTCCGCCCTGAGCGGCAAGAACGTCGACAAGCTGCGCCCGTTGTTGCAGGAGTCGATCGCCCAGTACCACACCCGGGTGCCGACCAAGGACGTCAACAAGATGATCGCCGCGGCCCAGCAGCGCCAACCCGCCGGCGGTGGGGCCAAGATCCTCTACGCCGTCCAGGGGGCGATCGACCCGCCGACGTTCACGCTGTTCGTCAACCGTGACATCCCCCGGCCGTATCTGCGCTACATCGAACGGACGATTCGTGAGGAGTTCGACCTCGGTTCGACGGCGATCAAGATGCGGGTCCGCAAGCGCCAGTGACGTCCCTGCCCCTCTCGATCGGATCGGCCGGCTGATGCCCTGGTGCGAGGAGTGCGCCAAGTACTGGACGCCCAACTCGATGAACCCGGACGGCACGTGCCCGAAGTGCGGCCGCACGGTGGAGGAGCCGACGCCGGCCGACCCCACCGACGAGGAGAAGGCCCCGTGGCACTTCAAGCTGATGGTGAGTGCGCTGGTGCTCTACCTCGGCTGGCGGGTCGTCGAGATCTTCCAGTGACGGCCGTGCGTGTCGCCGTGATCGGGGCCGGGCACGCCGGGCTGTGCGTGGTGGAGGCGCTGGGACGGCGCGGGATCCGGCCGGTGGTGTTCGACGACGCCGACCGCCTGGGCGACACCTGGCGCGCCCGCTTCGACGGGCTCGTCCTCAACACGCACCGTGACCTGTCGGCCGTCCCGACCGTGCCGCTGCCCGAGACGATGGGGGAGTGGCCCGAGCGCGACGAGTGGGCCGACCACGTCGAGCACGCCGCCGAGACGCTCGGCGTCGAGCGCCGCCCGGAGCGGGTGACGGAGGTGAGTGCGGTCGACGGCGGTTGGCGGGTGACGGCGACGTCCGACGGGGCGGAGCCATCGATGGTCCGGAACCCGTTCGACGTGGTGGTCGTGGCGACCGGGCGCAACCGTGTGGCGACGATGCCGCCGTGGCCGGGGATCGAGGCCACGCCCATCGAGGTGATGCACTCCCGGCAGTACCGGAACCCGGACGTGTTCGTCGGCAGGCGCGTGCTGGTGGTCGGCGGCGGCAACTCGGGCACGGAGATCGCCCATCTCGTCGCCTCCGCAGGGGTCGAGACGCTGATCTCGATCCGCCGGCGTCCGGTGTTCGCCCGCCGGGAGATGTTCGGCACGAACCTCACCTCGGTGGCCCGTGTCGCCAAGTGGATGCCCGAGCGTCTCGTCGACCTGAGCGGGAGGTTGATGCAGCGGGTGCTGTTCGGTTCGCTGCGCGACGTGGGGCTCGGCCCGCCGCAGCACCGGCTGAGCGACGTGGAGGCGGCCGCGGGTGCGACGATCGACAGCGGGTTCGTCGACGACGTGCGAGCCGGTCGGATCGAGGTGGTGGATGCCGTCGAGCGCTTCGACGGCGATCGTGTGGTGACCGCCGACGGCAGGCGGCTGCGGGTGGACGTGGTGGTGGCGGCCACCGGCTACGAGCCGGGCCTCGGCGACCTGTTGGCGCCCGAACTGCTCGACGACGGCTGGCCGCACGTGAAGGAGCCGCCGTTCCGTCAGGCTCCCGGCCTCTACACCGCCGGGCTCAACCCGGCCACCCTCACGGCGTTCCACCCCGACTTCATCACCGAAGCGGAGCAGATCGCCGACGCCATCGCCGACGTCATCGCCGGCGACGGCGGGCGTCCGTCACGAAGCCGGTCGGCTCAGAGGTAGTAGCCGACGATGTCGACGATGAAGTGGGTGCCTCCGGGGCTGGTGGCGCCGCACTGCACCCGGATCGTTGCACCCGCCCCGCAACCCGAGCTGGTGCTGTTGGCGATGTTGGACCCGGACTGGTAGTTGACGGTGCTCGTGTCGGGAGCCGGCGACCCGTCGGGATACACGGCCAGGTTGCCGTTGGCCAACGGCGCCGCGGCGGTGAGGTTGAGGATCACCGCCTTGGCGGCTGCGGGCACGCCCGAGGCGTTCACGGTGCAGTCGATCACCCGGTTGTCGCCGGGTTCGAGGCGGCCCTTGGTGACGGCGAGCGGAGCCTTGTCGGGACGAGAGTCGTACACGCGGGCGGGGGCGATGGTGTGCAGCGTGCCCGATGACGAGGGCCCGGACAGCTTGTGCCACATGTTCGCGGCGTAGCAGTACCACAGCGCCCCGTCGCTGTCGCGGGCGATGGTGCCGACGTTGCCGGACGCCGCGGGTGCCGGTGTCGCTGCGGCAGACAGCAGCATCTTGCCGCTGCCGGCGGCGACGATGTCGTTGGTGCCGCCCTGCCCGCGTACGCCGGTACCGACATCGGTGATGCCGAGC
>JAWLEC010000017.1:23676-33025 GCA_041686315.1 Ilumatobacteraceae bacterium | reverse complement strand
ATGTGGCGGTTGAGTTGTCGGTCGCCGGCGGGGTTGAGTCGGTGCCGATGAGTGAGCCCGGATGAGGCGGTGATGGGTGCGGTGCCGGCGAACATTTTGGGCTCACCTGTCGGTTGAGTGGGCGCGAATGACAGGGGTGTAATTCAAGAAGCCGTTCCCCGCCTAGCGTTCGGGCTGTCTAGGTCCGAACAAGGAAGGGAACGGCTTCGGTGAAGAAACTATGGCGTCACGTGCTGGGTCTGGCGGCATTCGGTCGGGCGGTGGTGCTCGAGTCGGTTGAGTTCGGTGCGGACGTCGAGGAGATCGTGGCCACGGTCCGCCAGCGGCGAAATGCTGCCCGTCGCTGTGGGGTGTGTGGGCGGCCCTCGCCGGGCTATGACCGTGGCCGCGCCGGGGCGGGGCCACGGCGCTGGCGGGCCCTGGACCTGGGCACGATCCGTGTGTACCTGGAAGCAGAGATGGTGCGGGTCCGATGCCGGGACCACGGAGTCGTGGCCACCCAGGTGCCGTGGGCGCGGCACGGTTCGTGGTTCACCCGCGACTTCGAAGACACCGTTGGCTGGCTGGCCACGGCGACGTCGAAGACGACGATCACCGAGCTGTTCCGGATCGGCTGGCGGGCCGTGGGCGGGATCGTGACGCGCATCCAGACCGAGATCGACGCGCAGGTAGATCGCCTCGAAGGTCTGCGGCGGATCGGCATCGACGAGATCAGCTACAAGCGCGGCCACCGCTACTTGACCATCGTCGTCGACCACGACACCGGCCGGCTCGTGTGGGCCGGTGTCGGCCGGGACAAGGCCACGCTCGATCGGTTCTTCGTCCTGCTCGGCCCAGAACGCTGCGCCCGGATCACCCACGTGTCAGCAGATGCGGCCGACTGGATCGCCAACTCCGTCGCCGACCACTGCAAGACCGCCGTGCGCTGCGCCGATCCGTTTCACGTGGTCGCCTGGGCCACCGACGCGCTCGACGAGCTGCGCCGAGCGGCCTGGAACGAAGCCCGGGGCGCGGTGAACCAGCGCACAGCGGGCCGGGCCACCGGCGAAGCGAAGAAGCTCAAGGGCGCCCGTTACGCGCTGTGGAAGAACCCCGAGAACCTCACTGCCAACCAGGAAGCGAAGCTGGCCTGGGTGGCCAAGACCAACCCGATCTTGCACCGCGGCTACCTGCTCAAAGAAGGCCTGCGGTTCGTGTTCCAGGTCAAGGGGCAGGCCGGCAAGGAAGCGCTCGACCGCTGGCTCGGCTGGGCTCAGCGATGCCGCATCCCCGTCTTCGTCGAGCTCGGCCGCAAGATCCGAAAACACCGAGCCGCGATCGATGCCGCCCTCGAACACGGGCTCTCACAGGGCCTCATCGAGGCGACCAACACCAAGATCCGCGTGCTCACCCGCATGGCCTACGGCTTCAAGTCACCCGACGCACTCATCGCCCTGGCCCTACTCGCCCTCGGCGGCTACCGACCCAGCCTGCCTGGCCGTCAGGCCGCCGCATGACCCACGCGACCGACAGGAGGGCCCGTTATCTGGCGACCGCACAGCAGGTGTACGCGTCGGCGCTCGACAACCTCCACGAGGTGGCCGTGGCCTCCGAGAGCATCCGGACGATCGACGAGCAGTACATCCAGCGCCGCCTCGCCGAGCTGCGCGACGACGACGCCGACGAAGCTGCCGCCGGCCGTGAACGCGACACCCTCGAGCGGCGCCTCGAGTTGCGCGACACCCAGCGCCGCAAGATCGCTCGTCTCATGGCCCAGAACGAATCGGCCCTCACCGCGCTCAACCGCACCACCACGGCCCTCGCCGACGTGCCGATCGGCAAACGTCCCGAAGACGCCGACGCCGCCATGGCCGCCCTCGACGAACTGGCCGACCGCGCCAGCCAGTACGCCGACTGACCCACGATCGCCAACCCAGCCGAGCGGATCGGCACACCGACAGGAGCACGAACATGACCGACACGCCGACAGGCACACCGACCGCGAACACGTCGTCCTCCACGGCCCTCGACCTGCGCCTCGACGTCGAGGAGGCGAAGACCGAGCTGGCCCTGCCCGAACCCGACCCGACCGACGAGCTGCGTGCCCGCGCCCACGAACAGGTCGATCAGCTGGTCAGCGTCGACTCCGACGACCAGGAGGCCCGCGACGCGGCCAGGTCAGCGGTCGAGTCGATGGGCCGCGACCTGCAACAACGCGCCGCCACGCGCAGCAAGATGCTGCAGGCACCGATGCGCGACATCGCCCACGCCAGCGAGGACGGTGGCCCGGTGGCGAAGTCGCTCGCCGACCTGCGGATCGAGGTCGAGAAGCTCGACCCGGCCGGTCTCGACACCGAGGCGGGCTGGTTCACGCGTCTGGTGGGCCGCATCCCCGGTGTCGGCACGCCGCTCAAGCGCTACTTCATGCGCTACGAGAGCTCGCAGACCCAGATCGACGCGATCATCCACTCGCTCGAACAGGGGCGCGACCAGCTCAAGCGCGACAACGTCACCCTCGGCGACGACCAGGCGAAGATGCGCGAGCTCACCGTGTCGCTGGCCGACCAGATCGCGCTCGCACAGGCACTCGACCAGGCGGTGGTCGACAAGCTGGCCACCGACATCGGCCCCGACGACCCCCGACGGCAGTTCGTGGAGGAGGACATCTTGTTCACGATCCGCCAGCGCACGCTCGACCTGCAGCAGCAGTTGGCGGTGAACCAGCAGGGCGTGCTGGCCACCGAGCTGATCATCCGCAACAACCGCGAACTGATCCGCGGGGTGGATCGTGCGCTCGACGTCACGGTCAGCGCACTGCAGGTGGCAGTCACCGTCGCCCTGGCCCTCGCCCACCAGAAGATCGTCCTCGACAAGATCGACGCCATCAACACCACCACGTCGGAGATGATCGCCGGCACCGCCGAGCGGTTGAAGACGCAGGGCACCCAGATCCACAAGCAGGCGACCAGCACGATGCTCGACATGGATGCGCTGCGCTCGGCGTTCGAGGACATCGACATCGCACTGGAGGAGATCTCGACGTACCGGCGCGAGGCACTGCCCACGATGGCCGCCAACATCATCGAGCTCGACCAGCTCACCGAGGACAGCGAGACCGCCATCGAGCGGATGGAGAGCGGCCGTGCCGCCTCGGCGACGCTGGACCCCACCGGCGATCCCACCGACGTCGGCGAGATCAGTTCGAGCGGCAACGAGGAGCGCGGCCGATGAGCGGCGCGTTCTCACCCCGTTCGACGTTGCGTCGCCTCGGCGTCACGCTCGTGCTGCTCGCCCTCGGCACCGCCGCGTGCGGCACCCTCGACCAGGGCAGCGGCGAACCGCTCGAACCGGCCGAGGCGTCACAGCGTCTCGACGAGCTCGCCGACGACATCGGGTGGGTCGACAATCCGGTCACCCGCAGTGCATCCATCCCGCCCCCGACCGGAGCGAACCTGGCCGACACCCTGCCTCCGATCGACGAGTTCCCGGTCGTGGTCCGGTCCCGTGGAGCCGACCAGGTGGTGGAGGTGTGGTCCTCCACCGAGAAATCGGGTGAAGGCACCGACGGCTGGATGACCGAGGCCGCACAGGCGTTCAACGACGCCGGCATCACGCTCGCCGACGGCAGCACCGCCGGTGTGGACCTCCGCAGCATCGCGTCGGGCACCGGCTACCAGTTCATCGCCCGCGGCCAGGAGCTGCCCCAGGGCTTCACGCCGTCCAACCGGCTGTGGGTGGAGATGGCCGCCGAGTTCCAGACCGTCACCCCCGTGGCCGAGCAGACGGTGGCCAACGTGGCCGGCATCGTGATGAGGGACGCCACGGCCGACGAGCTGGTCGCCGGCTACGGCGAACTCACCGCCGCCAACCTCGTCGACGCCGTCATCGCCGGTGATCTCGTGATGGGCTACACCGACCCGTTCGCCTCCAGCACCGGGCTCAACTTCCTGGTCACGGTGCTCGACACGATCGCCGAGGGCGACCAGTCACGCCTCACCGACGACGACGTGGCCAGCGTGTTCGAGGAGTTCCAGCGTCAGGTGCCGTTCGTGGCGCTCACCACCCTGCAGATGCGCGACTCGGTGGAGAACGACACGGGAACCCTCGACACGTTCGTGATGGAGTGGCAGACCTACACCAACACCGACTCGCTCGATTCGGGGTTCCAGTTCGTCCCGTTCGGTGTCCGCCACGACAATCCGCTCGTGGGCATCGGCGACCTGTCGGCCGACGAGCAGGAGGTGCTCGAGCTGTTCGCCGCATTCGTCACCGAGCCCGAATGGCAGGAACGTGCCGCCGACGTGGGCTTCGACCCGGCGCCGTACACGCCCGACATCGAGACACCCCCGGGGAGCAGCCTCATCGGGGCCCAGAACGTGTGGAAGGACAAAAAGGACGGCGGGCGTCCGGTGTCCACCGTTTTCGTCGTCGACGTGAGTGGTTCGATGGAGGGCACGCGCATCCAGTCGGTGCGCAGGGCCATGCTCTCGGCCCGCGAGTTCATCAAGCCGGAGACGAGCGTCGGCGTGGTCGAGTTCAACGACATCGCCATGAAGCGGCTCGACATCGGCGAGTTCGACCTCAACCAGCAGGGCCGGTACTCCGCCATCGCCGAGGACCTCGGCCCCGGTGGCGGCACGGCCATGTACGACGGCATCGTGCTCGGGCTGTCGATGCTCGACCAGCAGCGGCAGGTGGACGGCGACAGCAAGCCGATCCTGGTGGTGCTCACCGACGGCGAGACCACGAACGGCCTCACCTTCGGCCAGGTCGACGACGTGATCGAGGGTCTGCGGATTCCCGTCTACACCGTCGGCTTCGAAGCCGACCTCGACGAGCTCGACCGAGTGTCGTCGTTGGTCGAGGCGGCGAGCATCGACGCCAGTGAGTCCGACGTCGAGTTCAAGATCGCAGCACTCTTCAATGCCGGTGGCTGACCCGCTGCGGTCGCCGGCACCGGCCGCGGCGACCCGGTCACGAGAGCGTCGACCGTGAAGCCGTTCGCGATCTGGTTGGCGATCGTGGTGGTCGTGTTCGGCGCCTACGCGCTGATCGCGTCGTCGTTGCGGGAGACCACCCAGGTCTTCGTGTTCGTCGACTCGTCGAATCCGATGGAGCCGGTGTGGGGCGACGTGCAACGCGAACTCGACCGCATCGACGACCGGTCGAGCAGCGAATTCGCGCTCGCCCACGGCCAGAGCCGCAGTGCCGAGCTGGTGCACTCGTGGCAACCCGAACTCGAGTTCTCGGGGGTGACACCGTTCGCTCCGTGCTCGTTCGAGGGGATCGGCACCTTCACCGAAGCGGGCGAGGCCGACGACCGGATCCTCGTCACCACCGTCGGATCGTGCCCGACCGACGCGCTCGAGGACTGGGAGATCGTGGTCCTCGAACCGTGACGACCGACGGCTGTGCCTCGCGACGCATGCGACACCTACGCTCGGCGTCGTGACGCTCCCCGTTCCCATCGTCCAGCTCGATCCCGACCTGCCGCTGCCCGAGTACGCCCACGAGGGCGACGCCGGCCTCGACCTGTACACCCGTGAGTCGGTGACGCTCGCCGCCGGCGGCGGGCGGGCGTTGGTGCCGACCGGGATCGCCATCGCCATCCCGATGGGTCACGGCGGATTCGTCCTGCCGCGCAGCGGCATGGCCGTGAGACACGGCATCAGCGTGGTGAACGGACCCGGCCTGATCGACGCCGCCTACCGTGGCGAGATCAAGGTGATCCTCATCAACACCGATCCCGATACCGACTACGAGGTGCACCGCGGTGACCGTGTGGCCCAGCTGGTGATCCAGCGGGTGGAGTCGGTGGCGTGGCAGGTGGTGGACTCGCTCGACGGCGTGGACCGCGGCGGCGGTTTCGGCCACTCCGGACGCTGACCCCCTGCGAGTTCCCGTGGGTTCGGCCCGTCAGCCCCAGGCGAAGACGGGCTGCTCGAAGTCGACGACGCGTTCGTGGAGTCGACCGTCGAGGCCGACCCAGCGGAACTGCACGAGGACGGCGCCGGTGGGCGCATGGATCAGATCCCCGCCCAGCGGCACCTGCACCACCGGCCGGTCGCTCTCGGGGATGGCCACGAAGCGCGGCGAGTCGGGACGGACCAGTTCGTGGAGGCCGATCCGGTACGCAGCCAGCACCTCGGCGGGGTCGGGGCGGAGTTCCACGCCTCCCCCGCCCCACACCACCACGGGCGTGATCACGTACCCCGAGCGGGTCGCATAGTCGTCGAGCAGGCCCAGCACGGCCGACTCGGGGAGCCGCACGCCGATCTCCTCGTCGGTCTCGCGCAGCGCTGCGTCGATCGGCGTCTCCCCGTGGTCGAGGCGGCCGCCCGGCAGCGCCCACTGCGACGCATGACTGTTGAGCCCGGCACTCCGCCGGCAGAGCACGAACGACGCCCCACCCGCGACGCCCGTCATCGCTCCGTCGAGCCCGGACACGTCGGACGGGATCACCGACAGGTCCTCCGCCGTGGCCTCGTGCGGATCGACGAGATCGCTCCCCGTGTCGGAGTCGACCAGCAAGATCGCGACAGCGGCGTGCCGGCGGCCGTCGAGCGGCAGTTCGAGCCGATCGTGCCGGCCCAGGTGGTCGGTGATCGTGCTCCGAAGCCGGCCGGTCAGCTCGAGGGGTTCTCCGGCAGTGTGTCCGTCGACGGCGCGCCGATCGGGTCGGTGCTGCTCGGTTCCGGGGGAGTCGTGGAGGGGTCGCTGGGCGTCGCGGTCGTCGATGACAACACCTTGGCAGCCAGCGCCGTGCTGATCGGCACCGAAGCGACCAGGCCGATCGATCCGACGAGCGCACGCACGATCTCCACGGCGACGATCTCACGGGTGGCCACCGAGGTGACACTCTGGCCGGACTCGCTGAACAGCAGCAGCAGGGGCAGCGACGCACCGGCGTAGGCGAGGAACAGCGTGTTGACGGTCGACGAGATGTGGTCGCGGCCGATCCGCAGAGCTCGCCCGTAGAGCTCGGAGAAGCCCGCTGCCGGTGCGGCCCGCTTCAGCTCCCACACTGCGGACACCTGGGTGACCGTCACGTCGTCGAGCACGCCGAGTGACCCGATCACGATCCCGGCGAGCAGCAGGCCGCGTGGGTCGATCTGCGAGCCGAGTGCCTCGAGATAGCCGACGTTCTCGTCACCGAACCCGGTGAAGTTCGATGCGGCGAGGAACACCCAGGCGACGGCGCCGGTGACGGCGAGGCTGGCGAACGTGGACAGCAGTGCGGCGGCGGTGGCGAGACCGACACCGTGGGCGAGGAAGAGCGCCACGAAGGCGATGGCGCCGGCGGTCACCAGAGCGACCACGACGGCGCTGCTCCCGTCGAGCAGAGCGGGGAGCGCGAACACCACGATGACGACGAGGCTCATGGCCAGGCCGGCGAGTGCCCCGACGCCCCGCCATCGCCCGAGCACGACGATCGCCGCCACGAACAGCACCAGGAGCAGCAGCATCGGCGTGCCGCGCTGGAAGTCGTAGAACACCACCTGCTCGGTGCCGTCACCGAGTTGCTGGATCTCCACGAGGATGTCGTCGCCGGCGGAGATGGTGCTGCCGAGCGGCTGTTCGAGCGTGAAGGGCTCACCGCTGCGGTCGCCTTCGGTCACCGTGCCCTCCACGAGGGTGCAGGCGAGCAACGGGTCGAACGAGCACGGCACCTCCTCCACCGACGTGACCGTGGCACGGATGGGATCGCCTTCCAGACCGAGGGGGTCGAGCCGGTCGCTGTCGCCGCTCGGCCACAGCAGGATCAGGCCGAGGACGACCACGACGGCACAGAGAACGACCGCGATCCACATGTTGCGTCGCACGGTCGGCGGCACGTACTGGTCGAGTGACTGGTCGTTGCCGTGCGCGTGCCCGTGAGCCATCGTCCCAGTGTGATCCACCGGGGCCCGGCGTCGGTGGCACCGGCGTCCCCGACCGGAGGAGATCTACCGGCCGTCGGCACGTCCCGGATCGGCGTCGCCCGGTCCGGGTGCGTGCTCGGCGACGTGGGCCGGGTCGTGCAGGTGGCGATGTCCGGCGTCGGCATGGCTGCCGTCGACGCCGAGGTCGTGACTGTGCCCGTGTCCGTGCTCGTCGACCAACACCTTGCTGCCGGCGATCTCCACGATGCGGCCCCCGAAGGCATGCGCGAGATGATGCGGTTGCAGTACCGAACCCGGGGGCCCGTCGGCGATCACACAACCGGCCAGCAGCATCACTCGGTCGGCCTGCGCCGCCTCCTCGAGGTGGTGGGTGGAGAACACCACGGTGGCGCCACGCTCCACCTCCTCGGCGACGATCGCGAGGATCGTCTCCTGGCTGGGGATGTCGAGACCCGTGATCGGCTCGTCGAGCAACAGCAGACCGGGTGCGCCGATGAGGGCCTGGGCCACGAGGACCCGTTGACGTTGACCACCGGAGAGTTCGCTGAACGACCGCCGGAGCAGGTCGGTCACTCCCAGTCGAGCTGCCACCTGCCGGATCTCCTCACGGTCGGTGCGGGTGATCCTGCCGACGAGGCCGCGCCGCCGATAGCAGCCCATGCGGAGGACGTCGTCGACCTCGAGCGGCATCCAGTCGTGGTGGCCGTGCTGCTGGGAGATGAACGACGCCTCGACGCCCGGTGCCCGTTCCACCGACCCGGTGGTGGGTTCGATCAGCCGGCCGAGCAGCTTCAGCACCGTGCTCTTGCCGCTGCCGTTGGCGCCGACCAGTGCCACCGAGGATGCGGGCGCGAACGACGTGGTGGTGCGATCCAGAGCGATGAGGTCGCCGTAGCGCACCGACACGTCGTCGAGACGCGCCGTCGGTGAAATGGGCGGGGCGGTCACCGCACGGAGGGTATCCGTGTCGGACGGTGGTTGGAATGAGAATCGTTCTCAGTATGATGGCGGGCATGCGCTCCTCCTCGCTCGCCACTGCCGCCGTCGTCGTCCTGATGCTGGCCGCGTGCGGATCGGACGACACCGGCACGACGGCCGAACCGACCGGCACCACCGAACCGGCCGTGGAGGCGCCGTTCGTCGTCGCCTCCACCAGCATCTGGGCCGACATCACCCGCAACGTCGCCTGTGGCGGGCTGGCGGAGGTGGACACCATCGTGCCGCTGGGGGGTGACCCGCACTCGTTCGAGCCCTCGCTGCAGGACCGCGAGACGATGGAGGGCGCCGACCTGATCGTGGCCAACGGGCTGTTGCTCGAGGAAGGTCTCGCCGACACGATCGATGCGGTCGCCGGGCGCGGCGTGCCCGTGGTGTACGCCGCCGATGCCGTCGACGTGCTGACGGGCGAGGAGGGCCACGACGACGAGCACGAGGGCGACGAGCACGAGGGCGACGAGCACGAGGGCGACGAGCACGAGGGCGACGAG
>JAWLEC010000017.1:0-23576 GCA_041686315.1 Ilumatobacteraceae bacterium | reverse complement strand
CGACGAGCACGAGGGCGACGAGCACGAGGGCGACGAGCACGAGGGCGACGAGCACGAGGGCGACGAGGAGCACAACGACAGCGACGACGAGGACCATGACCACGAAGGCGGCGACCCGCACGTCTGGTTCGATCCCAACCGGGTGATCCAGGCCCTCCCGACGATCGCCGACGGTCTCGCCGACGTCGGCGTCGATGCCGACGCCCTCGACACCTGTGTCGCCGACTACACCGACCGGCTCACGCAACTCGACAGCACCATCGACGACACCGTGTCGGCGCTGCCCGTCGAGCAACGGCTGCTCGTGACCAACCACGACTCCCTCGGGTACTTCGCCGACCGCTACGACTTCGAGGTCGTCGGCACGGTCATCCCGTCGTCGAGCTCACTCGCCGAAGCCAACCCCGCCGACCTCGAAGCGCTCGCCGACACCATCGAGCGCACCGGCGTGCCGGCGATCTTCACCGAGACCCAGCACTCGTCCGCCGATGCCGAGGCCCTCGCCGATCGGGTCGGCGCGACCATCGTGGAACTGCGCACCGGCACCCTCGACGAGCCCGGCACGCCGGGCGGCGACTACATCGGATGGCTCGACGGCACGGCCACCACCGTCGTCGAGGCGCTGGCCGGCTGACGCGGCTGCGCAGACCTCGGCCTCCCTCCGGCCGTCGCCG
This sequence comes from Ilumatobacteraceae bacterium, assembly GCA_041686315.1. Lineage (GTDB taxonomy): Bacteria > Actinomycetota > Acidimicrobiia > Acidimicrobiales > Ilumatobacteraceae > Sva-07. The sequence continues at coordinate 22,902 of JAWLEC010000017.1, read as the reverse complement.
GCGCACCAGGCGATCCGTGTGATCATGGTGTCCTGATGCAGTTCCTGACCGATCCGTGGGACTGGTGGCTCCGTCCGTTCCTCGACAACGAATTCATGCGCGACGCACTCGTCGCCGGGATCCTCACGGTGATCACCACGTCACTCGTCGGCACCTGGGTGGTGCTGCGCGGTCTCAGCTTCCTCGGCGACGCACTGGCACACGGCGTGCTCCCGGGAATCGCCATCGCGTTCATCATCGGCGTCGACACGTCGATCGGCGCACTGGTGGCAGCCGGGGTGATGGTGGGCGGTATCTCGCTGATCCGGCGTCACTCACCGCTGCCCGACGACACGTCGATCGGTGTGCTGTTCGTCGGCTTCCTCGCGCTGGCGGTGGTCATCATGTCGAGCCAGCAGGCGTCGTACACGGGCGACCTCAACCGCTTCCTCTTCGGGTCGATCACCGGTCTCGACAGCAGCGACCTCCTCCGCCAGGCGATCGCCGCGGCGATCGCGTTCGTGGGTGTGACGGTGTTCTACCGGGCGTTCGTGGTGATGACCTTCGACGTCACGCTCGCCCGCATGCTCGGTCTCCGGCCGGGTCTCGCCCAGGCGGTGCTGCTGGCGTTGCTCGCCGTGTCGATCGTGGCGTCGTTCGAATCGGTGGGCAACCTGCTCGTGTTCGCCTTCCTCATCGCACCGCCGGCCGCGGCGACGCTGTTGGCCAAGCGGGTTCCGGTGATCATGGCCCTCTCGGTCCTGCTCGGCATCGTCGCCACCTACGTCGGCATCCTGCTCAGCTACCACCACGGCAGCGCTGCGGGCGCCACGATGGCGCTGTGCTCGGTGATGCTGTTCTTCGTCGTGCTGGCCGTCACCTCGATTCGCCGTCGGCCCCGTCGCCGCGCCGCGAACGGGATCACGGAACCGGATCAGACGCTCGAGGTGCAGTCGGCGCAACGGCCGTAGAGGTCGATCGTGTGATGAGTCGGGGTGAACCCCTCGGCCGCGGCGAGTGCCTCGAATGCGTCGTCGAGACGGCGCTCGAGCCCGGGCGTCAGCGTGACGTCGCGTACCGAACCGCACGACTCGCAGATCAGATGATGGTGATGTTCGGTGAGATGCTCGGCGAGTTCGTAGCGGGCGTGCTCGGTGGAGTGCACCAGCCTGCGCACCGCTCCCACCTCCTCCATCACCGCGAGGTTCCGGTACGCCGAGCTCTGCGCCACCTGCGGGGCCCGGTCGATCAGCTCGGGCAGCGTCACGGGGCCGCCGGCGTCGGCGAGCGCCGCCACCACGGCCCGACGACCTGCGGTGTACCGCTGGTCGTGCTGGTCGAGGAGGTCCCTCACCGTGCGGTGGATGTCGGCGTGCGCTGATGGCATTCGTGCTTCCTGTCCGGCTCTCGTGCGGATGTGCCGGAGTCAGCCGCGGTATCCGCTGGTGATCGGGAGCCGGCGATCCTTGCCGAACGCCTTGCGGCTCACGCGCACGCCCGGAGGCGACTGGCGCCGCTTGTACTCGGCGATGTCGACGAGCCGGGTGATCCGACGCACGAGGGTCTCGTCGTGGCCCAGCTCGACGATCTCGCCGGCCGTGCGGTCGTGCTCGACGTAGAGCTCGAGGATCGGGTCGAGCACGTCGTACGACGGCAGGCTCTGGTCGTCGCGCTGATCGGGTCGCAGCTCGGCCGACGGCGGTTTGGTGATCACGTCCTCGGGCACCACCTCGCGACCGGCACGGCGGTTGACGTACCTGCACAGGTCGTAGACCCGCAGCTTCAACACGTCCTTGATCACGGCGTAGCCGCCCACCGAGTCGCCGTAGATCGTGAAGTAGCCGACGGCCATCTCGCTCTTGTTGCCGGTGGTGAGCACCATCCAGCCGAACTCGTTCGACAGCGCCATCAGCAGCTGGCCGCGGCACCGGCTCTGGATGTTCTCGTAGGTGAGGCCGGGCTCGCGGCCCTCGAACGACGGCGCGAGCATGTCGATGTAGGCCTGGAACGCGGGTTCGATCGAGATCGTGCGCATGTCGATCCCCAGGCTGTCGGCCAGTTGCTGTGCATCCGATCTGGAATGGTCGCTGGAGAAACGCGACGGCATGGACACGCCGTGCACGTGGTCGGCGCCGAGGGCATCCACCGCCACGCACGCCACGAGGGTCGAGTCGATCCCGCCGGACAGCCCGATCACCACGTCGGAGAAGCCGTTCTTGCCGCAGTAGTCGCGAGTGCCGAGCACCAGGGCGTCGTACAGCTCGCGGTCGGCGTCGAGCGGTTCGGCCACCGAGGTGGGCGCAGGGTCGTCGCGCACCACCGGCGCCGCCGAGACGTGCACCACCGGCAGCAACGCCTCGGTGATCCGTCCCCGCGGATCGAGCAGCCGTTTGCGGTACACCGGTGGCACCGGGACATCGACGATCAGCAGATCCTCCACGAACTGGGGGGCACGCCCCAGCAGGGTGCCTTCGTGGTCGAGGACCACCGAGCCGCCGTCGAACACGAGCTCGTCCTGGCCGCCCACCTGGTTGACGTAGACGACCGCACAGTGGGCGTCGGTGGCGCGTGTGGCGAGCATCCGTTCGCGCTCGTCGATCTTGGCGGTGTGGAACGGGGACGCGTTGATGTTGATGTTGATCTCGGCGCCGGCGGCCGCCTGCTCGGCGACCGGGCCGAACGGGCTCCAGATGTCCTCGCAGATCGACACGCCCACCTTGACCCCGCCGATCACGAACAGCTCGAGCGGGTCGGAACCGTGCCCCGGCGTGAAGTACCGCGCCTCGTCGAACACCGTGGAGTTCGGCAGCAACCGCTTGTGGTACGTGCCGAGGACCTCGCCGTCGGCGCACACCGCGGCAGCGTTGTAGAGGTCGCGGTCCTGGTCGACGAACCCCACCACCGCGGCGCACCGCCGGGTCCGCGCCGCCAGCTTCGCGAGCACGGCCAGGTTGTCGGCGACGAAACCCGGTTTGAGCACGAGATCCTCCGGCGGATAACCGGTGGTGGACAGCTCGGGAAACGCCACGATGTCGCATCCGGCGGCCTCGGCGCGCTCGTACGCCTCGACCATCTTCGCGAGGTTGCCGTCGAGGTCGCCCACCGTGGGGTCGAGTTGAGCGAGCGCGATCCGCAACACCGTCACGCCACCGAGGATACCGATGCGGCACACCGTGGGTGATCTGGCACTATGGCCGACGTGGGTCGCAAGAGCGTCGTCGTCGCCTGGCTGGTCGCCGCGGCCGCCATCGCGGCGTCGTGTTCGCCCGGCGAGGGCCCCGAGTCGATCCCGCTGCCGACCTCGCCCGACACCACCACGACCACCAGCACCACCACGACCACCACGACGGTCCCACCGACCACCCTGGTGCCACCGCGATACGAGGCCACGATCCGCCGCACCACCGACGGTGTCCCCCACATCTCCGGGGACACGACGAGCGACGTCGCCTACGGCCAGGGTTGGGTCAGCGGTGAGGACCACACCTGCGCACTCGCGGACCAGGTCACCAAGATCCGTGGCGAACGGTCGCGCCATCTGGGGCCCGGCGCCGAGGGGGAGAACCTCGACAGCGACTTCGCCTGGAAGGCGATCGACATCATGGGCATCGCCGCCACCGACTTCGAGAACGCCTCGCCGCTCGTCGTCGACCAGTTCGAGGCGTTCACCACGGGCTGGAACGACCAGCTCATCGATGTCGGCGTGGCCGACGTGCCCGGTTGGTGCGCCGGCGAGGACTGGGTCCGTCCCCTCGAGCCGGTGGAGATCTACGCCTACGCACGGTCGGTCGCCCTCTTCGCCAGCAGTGCGCGGCTGACCGACTTCATCGCCGAGGCACGGCCACCCGAGGCCCCCGCCGACGCAGCGGCGCAGGCGTCCGGCTTCGCCTCGACGGCCGCCGCCCCGTCCCGGCCGCCGGACGTCGACCTGTTCGGCGACGCCCTCGCAGCCGCCGGCCTCGCCGACGGCGGCAGCGCCGCCAGCAACGCCTGGGCGATCGGCAGCGACCGCGTCACCGGCGACAGCGGCTCGCTGCTCGTCGGCAACCCGCACTTCCCCTGGGAGGGTGAACTCCGCTTCGCCGAAGCGCACCTCACGGTGCCCGGCGAGTACGACGTGTACGGCGCCAACCTCCTGGGGCTCCCCGGCATCGGGATCGGCTTCACCGAGGGTCTGGCATGGAGCCACACCGTGTCGGCCGGCACCCGCCTCACCGCCTACCGGCTCACCCTCGATCCGGCATCGCCCACCTCCTATCTCGTCGACGGCGTGCCCACCGCCATGACCCCCACCGAGCACACGATCGAGATCCTGCGCGCCGACGGCACCGTCGACACCGAGACCCGCACGCTGTGGCGCAGCGAATTCGGCCCGATGATCAGCGTTCCCGGTCTCGGCTGGACGACCGACACGGCGATCACGTTCCGCGACGCGAACATCGACAACGACGAGTTCGTCGAGCAGTACGCCCGGATGCCCGGCGTGACGAGCATCGACGAACTCGTGGCACTCCAGGCCGAGTACCAGGGCGTTCCGTTCTTCAACACCGTCGCCGCCGACTCGACCGGTCTCGTCTGGTACGCGGACTCGTCGGCGACGCCCAACATCACCGACGAGGCCGAGTTCACGTTCCGGGCAACGCTGACGACCGATCCGGTCGTCCGGGCCGCCTACGCGAACGGCCTCGTGCTGCTCGACGGTTCGACTGCGTCGACCAACTGGGAGGAGGAACCGGGCGCGCGCGACCTCGGACTGGTGCCGTTCGCCGAGATGCCCCGGCTCCGCCGCACCGACCACGTCTTCAACGCCAACGACAGCTTCTGGGTGCCGAACGCAGGGGTCACGCTCGACGGCGACTACTCGATCCTGCACGGCGAGCAGCAGACACCGCTGTCGATGCGCAGCCGGCAGAACGCGGCCGTGGTCGGCAACGACAACCGGGCCGGGCTCGCCGGCGACGACGGGCTGTTCACGGGCGAGGAGTTGCGCGACGCCGCGTTCGACAACAGCGGCCGCACGGCGATCCTGTTGAAGGACGCTGCGGTCGACGCGTGCCGGCTGTTCCCTCGGATCGACGTGCCGGCCCTGCTCGACGACGAGGGCGTCGAGAGCCTCCCGGCCGGCACGGTCGATCTCACCGAGGCGTGCGGCGTGCTGGCGGGTTGGGACGGCGTGTACGACCTCGACCGCGCGGGCGCAGTGGTGTGGCGCGAGACGATCGGGCGGTTCGACCGCGACGCGTTCCGCAACGCCGGCGTGTTGTTCGCCGATCCGTTCGATCCGTCGAACCCGACCCGCACCCCCGCCACGCCCACCGCCAACCAGGGCGCCATGTTCGACGCGATGGCCCGTGCCGTGCAGACGCTCGACGCGGCCGGCTTCGCCGTCGATTCCACCTTGGGAGCCGCGCAGTTCACCGAACGGTCCGACGTGCGGATCCCGCTGCACGGCGGCACCGGCACCGATGGCGTCACCAACGTCGTCGACTGGTCGGATCTGTCGTCGTCGAGTGCGCCGGTGCCGGTGCGTGGCGAACCGGTCGCCGAGGGCAGCTCGCTGCGCGGCGAGGGGTACCGCATCAACTTCGGGACCAGCTTCGTCTTCGCCGTCGATCTCACGGGCGACGTCCCGCAGGCGTGGGCGCTGCTCACCTACGGTCAGACCGGCGACCGCACGTCCCCGCTGCTCGATTCGCAGACGGTCCGCTTCAGCGAGAAGAACTGGCGCGACGTCGCCCTCACCGACGCGGCGATCTCCGCCGACCCCGAGCTGCGCGAGTACGCCGTCACGGGCGACTGAGCGTTCGGGTGTTCCGAGCTCAGTTCACACGCCGTTCACAGTTGGGCAACGACTCCGCAACCCGACGCTGCGACGATGCCGCTCGCCATCGGGTGGGCCCCTACGGTGGGTGCACCTGTTCCCCCGAGAGAGTTGAGGACATCTGTGGTCTACAAGGCTGAGTACATCTGGATCGACGGCGCCGAGCCGACCAACCATCTTCGTTCGAAGACGAAGATCCTGCCGGACGGCGCCGAGCTGCCCATCTGGGGATTCGACGGTTCGAGCACCAACCAGGCGACCGGCGACAAGAGCGACTGCGTCCTGAAGCCCGTCGCCAGCTACCCCGACCCCCTGCGTGGCGGCGACGACGTGCTGGTGCTGTGCGAGGTGATGCTGGTCGACGGCAAGCCGCACCCCACCAACACCCGTGCGGCCGCGGCCCGCACCGCCAAGAAGTACAAGAAGCACGAGCCGATCTTCGGCATCGAGCAGGAGTTCACCCTGATGAAGGACGGTCGGCCCTACGGCTTCCCGCCGGCCGGCTATCCCGAGCCCCAGGGCGGCTACTACTGCGGCGTCGGCGAGGACGAGATCCACGGCCGCCCGCTGGTGGAGGACCACCTCGACGCCTGCCTCGAGGCCGGCCTGTCGATCTCGGGCATCAACGCCGAGGTCATGCCCGGCCAGTGGGAGTTCCAGGTCGGCCCGCTCGGCCTGCTCGAGGTCGCCGACCAGCTGTGGGTCGCTCGCTGGCTCCTCTACCGGATCGGTGAGGACTACGGCATCGCCGCCACCCTCGAGGCCAAGCCCGCGAAGGGCGACTGGAACGGCGCCGGCGCCCACACCAACTTCTCCACCAAGGAGATGCGTGAAGAGGGCGGCTACAAGTACATCGAAGCAGCATGCAAGGCGCTCGGCCAGAAGACCGATCTGCACATCGCCAACTACGGCACCGGCATCGAGGACCGCCTGACCGGCGCCCACGAGACCCAGCGCCACGACCAGTTCAGCTACGGCGTGTCCGATCGCGGCGCCTCGATCCGCATCCCGTGGCAGGTCGCCGTCGACAAGAAGGGCTACCTCGAGGACCGGCGCCCGAACGCCAACATCGACCCGTACATCGTCGCCCGCCTGATGGTGGAGACGGTCTGCGGCGCCATGAAGTGACCGGTTCGGGGGCCGTTGCGGGCCCCTGAACGAGGTGTTTCGAGTGACGGGCGGGGGCCACTGGCTCCCGCCCCGTCGCTTTCTCCCCCGAAGACGCGTCAGAATCGAGGAATGACCGAAATGCTGGACAGCCAGCGTGACTACGTCCTGCGCAGTGTGGAAGAGCGCGGGGTCCGCCTCGTACGGCTCTGGTTCACCGACGTGCTCGGCAGCCTGAAGAGCCTCGCCATCTCGCCGGCCGAGCTCGAGAACGCGCTCGACGACGGCATGACGTTCGACGGCTCCTCGATCGACGGATTCTCGCGGGTCCAGGAGGCCGACGTCCTGGCGATGCCGGATCCCGACACGTTCGAGCTGCTCCCGTGGGGCGACCCGAAAGCACCCGAGGCGCGCATCTTCTGCGACATCCACCACCTCGACGGCACGCCCTTCGAGGGCGATCCGCGCCAGGTGCTGCGCCGCCACGTCAAAGACGCGCACGAGGCCGGATTCACGTTCTACCTCGCGCCCGACGTGGAGTTCTTCTACTTCGAGCCGCTGGTACCGGGGCAGCTGCCGGTGCCGATCGACCAGGGCGGCTACTTCGACCTCACCACCCGTGACGTCACCGGTGAGCTCCGCAAGCGCACGATCCGCACGCTCGAGACGATGGGCATCCCGGTGGAGTACAGCTTCCACGAGGACGCTCCCGGCCAGCAGGAGATCGACCTGCGCCACACCGACGCACTCACGATGGCCGATTCGATGATGACGTTCCGCCTGGCGGTACGCGAGGTGGCCTCCCACCACGACGTCCACGCCACGTTCATGCCCAAGCCGCTCGAGGGCGTCCAGGGCTCGGGGATGCACGTGCACCTGTCGCTGTTCCGGGGCGACGACAACGCATTCTTCGACGGCGACGACGCCTACCGGCTGTCGCCCGTGGCCAAGTCGTTCATGGCCGGCCTGCTGCGCCACGCCGCGGAGATCACGGCCGTCACGAACCAGACGGTCAACAGCTACAAGCGGCTCGTCCCGGGGTTCGAGGCCCCCGTCCACATCAGCTGGGCGCGCAACAACCGCAGCGGCCTGATCCGGGTGCCGATCCCCAAACGCGACAACGCGATGGCCACCCGGATCGAGTACCGGTCGCCCGACCCCGCCACCAATCCCTACCTGGCGTTCTCGCTGTTGCTCGCGGCGGGCATGCGGGGCGTGCGCGAGGGCTACGAGCTGCCCGACGAGGCCGACGCCAACCTGTTCGAGATCGGCGACGACGTGCTCGACAAGCTGGGCATCCGGCAGCTCCCGCAGTCACTGGCCGACGCTCTCGCCGTGATGGAGGAGTCCACCCTGGTGCGCGAGGCGCTCGGCGAGCACATCTTCGAGTGGTTCCTGCGCAACAAGCGCAGCGAGTGGCGGGCCTACAAGACGCAGGTCACCGCCTTCGAACGCGACCGCTACCTGGCGGCGTTGTAGGGGCCGTGGTGGGTGGACGAGCCAGAGCGGGGACGACATGAGCGCACATGATCCGGTGCTCGCCGTGGTGCCCGATCCGACGTCGCCCGAACTCGCCCGGACGCTCGATCTGGCCGGCTACTCCTGGAAGGCGGTGGCCTCCGACTCGGCGGCCGAGCATGCGCCTGCGAGCGGCTGGTCGGGGGCGATCGTCGACGCCACCACCGACTCCGAGGCGGCGTGGGCATTCCTGCGTACCGTGCGCAAGCAGGGGAGCACACCGGTGCCGGTGATACTGCTCGTGGGCGGAGGGCAGCTCGGTGATCTCGAGCATCGCGACGAACTCTTCGACGACTTCTGTCTCACTCCGTTCCATCCGGCCGAGCTGGAGGCGAGGCTGCGCCACCTGCTCGCCGGCGACGTCGACCTCCAACGCGCCGACCTCGTGGAGTACGGCGAGCTGTCGCTGAACCTCGAGACCTACCAGGCGTCGATCGAGGGCCGTCCGCTCGACATGACCTACATGGAGTACGAGCTGCTCAAGTTCCTCGCCCAGAACCCGGGCAAGGTGTTCACCCGCGAGATCCTGCTGAGCCGCGTGTGGGGATACGAGTACTACGGCGGGGCCCGCACGGTGGACGTCCACGTGCGGCGGCTGCGTGCCAAGCTCGGCGAGGAGCACGCCGGCCTGATCCAGACGGTGCGGTCGGTCGGCTATCGCTTCGGCCAGTCCCGCTGGGAATCCTGACCCCCGCCGACCCCGTCCCCACACCACACCACACCACACCACACCACGTTTGCGTGACGGTTTTCTTGGGGCGTCCCAACATTTCTGTCACGCAAACGTGCTGATCCGGGCCTGTTTCGTCCGGGTCAGCGGTCGAGGAAGGCCTGGACGGTGTCGGCCACCACGAACGCGAAGGCGTCCTTGCCCGACTCGGTCGGATGCACGCCGTCACCCACGGTGACCCCCTCGGCGCCGCCGAAGAAGCTCCACGGGGCCAGCACGGCGTTGCCACGGCGCTCCAGGCGATCAGCGATGATCGAGTTGATCAGTTCCTGCTGCTCGGGTCGGTCGCGGAAGTACACGTCCACCCACACCACCGGCGACTCGTCGGGAACGTTGGCGAGCACCTCGTTGACCGCCGCCGCGATCTGGTCGGGGCTCGAGTACTGACCGACGTCGTTCGTGCCGAGCGCCACCACCCACATCTCGTTCGAGTGGTCGTCGTCGAGACCGTCGTCGCTGTCGGCGGAGGCCTCGGCCGACATGAGGAACCCTGCGATCGCGGCACCGCTCGGGTTGTCGCTCGACGACACGGCGATCCGTTTGCCGTTCTGGGATTCGATGAGGATGTTCTCGATCCCCATCGTCTCGAACCGCTCGTAGAGCTTGGGGGTCGAGCCACGCGTGATCGAATCGCCGATCATCACGACCGTGTCGATCTCGTCGGCACCCGCCGCACGCACGTCGGCGGCCCCGCTGATCACACCCGGCCGACCCGGACTCTCGAACTCGCTCCCGAGACCGATGGTGGGCAGCGGTGCCGGTGGCGCCTCGCCGGCGTCCGACCCGGCTGCACCACAGCCGGCAACCAGCAGAGGCGCGCCGATGACGACCAGGATCCAGGTGAGGAGGGGGGATCTCACGGCAACAGTCTGGTCATCGTCGAGGCCGAATTGGTGTCACCCGATCGTGGTGCTGTGCAGCGTGCTCACCCCGCCTGGATGCGACGGGAGATCCGCGCATGGGCAGCCAGCATCTCGTCCACGCGCGTCGACACCAGCTTGCCGTCACGGACGACCGGCCGGCCGTGCACCACCGTGTGACGGGCAGCCGCCGGACCGCACCGCACCCACGCCTCCACCGGGTCGGCGACCGCACCCGCGAACGACGGCCCGGTGAGCGGCCACACGGCGACGTCACCGACCTGCCCGACCTGCAGCGAACCGAGCTCGCCGACACGACCGAGACAACCCGCACCGCCACGCGTCGCCATCTCCAACGACATCCGGGCCGTGCCCGCCGCGGCGCCGTCGCGAAGCTTGGCCAGCAGCATCGCCTGGCGGGCCTCGAGCCACATCGACGCCGCGTCGGCCGACGACGACCCGTCGACGCCGAGACCGACCGGCACCCCGGCGGCCCGCAGCGCCACCACCGGGGCGATCCCCGATGCCAGGATCATGTTGCTCGACGGGCAGTGCGCCACCCCGACGCCGGCGGCGCCGAGCCGGCCGATCTCGTCGGGGTTCGGCATCACGCAGTGCGCCACCCACGTCCGGTCGGTGCACCACCCGGTGCGCTCGAGATAGTCCATCGGCCGGCACCCGAAGGTGGCGAGGCTGAACTCGTCGTCCTCGGCGTTCTCGGCGAAGTGGGTGTGGAGCCGGACGTCGAGCGACTCGGCCAACTCGGCCGAGCGGACCATCAGCGCCTCGGTCACCGAGAACGGCGAACACGGCGCCACCGCCACGCGGGTCATCGCACCGAACGAACGGTCGTGATGCCTGTGGACCGCCTCGGCCGTCGCCGCGAGGATGTCGTCGTCGGCGGCGACCACGTCGTCGGGCGGCAGTCCGCCGTCCTTCTCCGACAGCGACATCGAACCGCGGGTGGGATGGAACCGCACGCCCAGGTCGGTGGCCGCCTCGATCTCGGCGGTGAGCAGATCACCCCCACCGTGCGGATGCAGGTAGAGGTGATCCGACGACGTCGTGCAGCCCGACAACGCCAACTCGGCCAGACCCACCCACGCCGACACGTACGCCGCCTCGGTGTCGAGCCCGCGCCAGAGCGGATAGAGCGACTGCAGCCACCCGAACAGCGGCTTGTCGGTCATCGGCGGGAAGGCGCGGGTGAGGTTCTGGAACAGATGGTGGTGGGTGTTCACCAGGCCGGGGGTGACGAGGCAGTCCGTGGCGTCGAGCACGTCACGCGCGGGCGGCGGGGTGCCGGTGCCCACGGCGCTCACCAGTCCGTCGGTGACGGCGACCCATCCGTCGTCGAGCTCACGGCGGTCGTCGTCGACGGTGGCCACGCAACGTGCGTTGGCGATCACCAGGTCGGCGGCGCCGTCGGCCGCTGCGGCGGTCGTGGTCACGACGCGTCCCCGGCGTGCGCCGGTTCGGCCAGGGTCGCCAGGATGTCGCCGATGTCGCCGATCGACGTGCGCGGGTTCACGATGCAGAACCGCAACACGGTCTCGCCCCGCCACGAGGTGGGCACCACGAATGCCCGTCCCTCGTACAGTTCCCGATCACTCCAGGCCTGGTAGTCGGCCTTCGTCCAGCCGACCCGCCGGAACAGCACGACCGAGAGCTCGGGTTCCATCACCAGTTCGGTGTGCGCCGTCGCATCGACCAGCCGGGCCGCCTCGCGGGCCACGTCGAGCGTGGCCTCCACGGCGTCGACGTAGGCGTCGGTGCCATGGGTGGCGAGGCTGAACCAGAGCGGGAGCCCACGGGCCCGTCGCGAGAGGTGGTGGGCGTAGTCGCTCGCGTTCCACGGCTCCACCCCCGGGTCGTCGGTGTGGAGCACGTCGAGGTACTCGGCGTGCTGGGTGTGCGCGGCGCGTGCGATCTCGGGCTCGCGGTACAGCAGTGCGCACGAGTCGAACGGGGCGAACAGCCACTTGTGGGGATCGACGATGAAGCTGTCGGCGCGTTCGACCCCCGTGAACAGCTCGCGGACACTCGGCGCCGCCAGGGCTGCCCCTCCGTAGGCGCCGTCGACGTGGAACCACGTGCGGTGCTCCTCGGCGACGTCGGCGGCTCCGTCGAGGTCGTCGATCACGCCCACGTTGGTGGTGCCGGCGGTGGCGACGACGGCGAAGAGGCGGTCGCGATCGTCGGGGTGCAGTGCGGCGACGGTGGACCGCAGTGCCTCTCCCGAGAGCCGCCCCCGCTCACCCGCCGGCACGGTGACGACGTCGGCGTCCATCGCCCGGGCAGCCTGCGCCACCGAGGAGTGCGCACCGGTGGAGGCGATCATCAGCCCGCGGGTTCGGTCGTGTGCGCCGTCCGCCCGGTGCCTCCACCGCCAGCGTGCGGCGATGAGTGCGCTGAGGTTGCCGGCGGTGCCACCGCTGACGAACACCCCGCCGGCCGAGTCGGGCAGGCCGGCGAGGTCGGCGATCCAGCGCAGCGCCTCGTTCTCGGCGAAGATCGCTCCGCCTCCTTCCAGCCACGAGCCCGCGTACACGCTCGAGGCGCCGACGACGAGGTCGAACAGCATCGACGCCTCCGTGGGCGCAGCCGGCACGAACGACAGGAACTTGGGGTGGTCGATCGAGATGCAGGCGGGAGCGAACACGTCGCCGAACACCCGCAGCGCCTCCAGCCCGCCGATGCCCTGCGGGGTGACGGTGCCACCGGCCATCGCACGGAGCTCCGCAGGGGTGTGCGGCCGGTCGAGTGGTGGCGGATCGAGTCGCATCCGGTCGATGGCGTACCGCACCACCGCCTGGGTGAGCACTTCGGTCTCTCGATCGTGGAGATGCATCCGGGCCAGTGTGCCACCTGCGAGGTGCGGGCCCTTGCGGCCCGGTTCGGCGCCGGCGAGCGACCCGTGAGTGGCCGAAGGCCGGTCAGTCGGGCAGGTCGAGGAGCTCGCTGCCCTCGTGACGGGAGCGACCATCGCGGTAGAACACCTCGCCGACGACTGCCGACGCGACGGCACCGGTCATGATCACGAGCACGGGGATCATGAGCAGCACCAGGACGATTGCGATGGCTCCGGCCATGACCGTCAGGCTAGTGCGCGGCACTCGTCGCGCCGAAAGCAGCTCGTCACGTGATCGTTCACCATGCCGGTCGCCTGCATGAACGCGTAACAGATCGTGGGCCCGACGAAGTTGAATCCCCGCCGCTTCAGTTCGCGGCTCATCGCCTCCGACCTGTCGGTCGAGGCGGGAACCGATGCCACGTCGGTCCACTCGTTCTGCAGGGTGACGCCGTCGGTGAAGCTCCAGAGGAATTCCGCCGGTTCGTCGAGTTCGAGCCACGCCCGCGCATTGCGCACTGCCGACGCGACCTTCGCCCGGTTGCGCACGATGCCGGGATCGGACAGGCACCGCTCGACGTCGCCGTCGGTGAACGCCGCGACGGCCGCGGGGTCGAAGCCGGCGAAGGCGGCCCGGTAGCCGTCGAGCTTGCGCAGGATGGTCGACCACGACAGTCCGGCCTGGGCACCTTCGAGGACGAGGAACTCGAACAGCACCTGCGGATCGTGCTCGGGTACACCCCACACCTCGTCGTGGTAGCGCAGGTAGGCGTCACCGATGGCGGGTCCGCCCGTGAGCGCCCAGTCGCAGCGGGTGTGGTCGGGGCTCACTCGGGCTTGTGGGCCCAGGCCTCGACCTCCACGAGGAAGCCGGCCGGGAGGGCGGCGACGCCGATGGTGGAACGGGCGGGGCGGTGTGAACCGAGGGCGGCGGCGTACGCCTCGTTGAAGGCGCCGAAGTTCTCCATGTCGGTGAGGAAACAGGTGGTCTTCACCACATCGGCCAGGGTGGCGCCGACGGTGGCCAGCTGGGCGGCCACGTTCTTCATCGTCTGTTCGGTCTCCGCAGCGACACCGCCGGAGACCTTCCTGCCGTCGGCCATGCCGCCCTGGCCGGAGACGATCACGAAGTCGCCGGCACGGACGACGGGGCTGTAGGGACCGAGAGGCTTGCTCATGCCGGCGACGTTAGCGGCACGTCCGCCTCGGCTCGGCCGCTGCGTGTCGGGATCCGCTCCGGCCGCCCGGCCGCGCGCCACGCAGCCGCCGCCACTGCGGCGAACACGGCGTCGCTGCCGTTGACGGGGGGTCCGTCGTCGGCCTCGACCTGTACGTCGATCCGGGGCATGTCGACGGCACGGATGATCCCGAACGACCGGATCGTGAGATCGACCGGCACGCCGTGCTCGTCGACGGCGAGGCCCTCCGACCGGATCCAGCCGAGCGCCATGTGCGCTGCACCGGTGCAGTAGGAGCGCAGCACTGCATGGTCGAGCGGCGTGCCACACCGGACGGAGACGGTGATCGCGCCGTCGTCGTCGAGACGGGCCGTGGCCGAGCCCCCGCCGGGCGCCGTCACGGTGATCGGGGCATCACCCGTGGCGTGGTCGGCTGCCGATGCCAGGAGTGCCGCCTCGGCCCAGCCGGCGGCGCGGATCGCCGCCGACGAGGGCGGGCCGACCACGTCGACGAACTCGACGTCGAGACCCGGGGCCACCTGCAGGATCCCGATGCGGAGCAGCTCCTCGTCGGCAGGCTCGGCGGGTCGGGCGATCCGCAGGAGCCCGGTGCCGTCGGGGCGGATGCCGCCGGCGACCGGCGGGCGCTTGGGACCGATGCACACCGTGTCCTCCCGGGTGAGCAGCACCCGCACCGGGCGACCGTGGAGGTCGGCCAGCCGGCGGGCTGCGGCAGCCACCGGTGAGGACACCTTGCCACCGAAGGCCCCGCCGTTGGCGAGGGGGGTGACCGGGTCGGCGCCGGGCGCACACCACGTTGCGTCGGGTTCGAGGTAGGCCGGCTCGACCCAGGTCGTGTGCAACCTGGCGACGAACCCGTCATCGTGACCATCGTCGTGGGGGGCGTCGATCGGCCAGGTGAGCGGCGCCGTGGAACGGCGGCCCTGGATCTTGCCGGCCGCCCGGCGCACCTCACGGACCGACTCGGCCACCACCCAGTCGCCGTCGGCACCGAGCATCGCCACGAGCGCGTCGTCGGGCGCCGAGTCGTCGGCGAATCCGCCACGCCCGAGGGTCACTCCGGGACCGACCGTCTGCGATGTCCCACCTTCGACCGCGGCCCGACGAGCAGCGTCGTCGAGCGACCGCACCGGTGCCGCCCCGGAGGGCGTCGACGTCGCTCGGCAGGCCTCGACGATCGGTTGCCAGCCGGTGCATCGGCACAGGTGGGAGAGCAGGGCCCGATTCACCGCATCGGGGTCGGCGCGGGCACCGCTGTCGAGCGCGGCGAGCCGCATCACGATCCCGGGCGTGCAGAAACCGCACTGGCTCGCACCGGCCTCGCAGAAGCGGTCGGCCCAGGCGTCGGCATCCTCCAAGCCCTCGACCGTGGTGACCCGCCGCCCCCGCACGCGGCCCACGGGTGTGACGCAGGCGACGCGCGGGTTGCCGTCGACCCACACCGTGCAGCAGCCGCACTGGCCCTGCGGGCTGCACCCGTCCTTCACCGACCGGTCGCCGAGATGGTCACGAAGTGCCTCGAGCAGCGAGATCCCGTCGATCGGCGCGGCCACGGCCCGGCCGTTCAGTTCGAACTCGATCATCGGTCACCCGGCCGACCGGATCGCCGGGAGGCGCCCGCAGGTGGCCGCATCGACGTCACGGCGTCGGCTCGGCGAGACGCACGACGACCTCGACACGACGGCTCGCGGCAGCGTCCTCGACCCCATCGACGAGCGCGGGCGCCGTCTCGCCGAAGCCGGCCACGGCGAGATCCTCGGCAGGCACACCCCGGTGGACCAGCTGGTTCTCGACCTCCTCGGCGCGCCGCAGGCTGGTCCGGAGGTTGGCCGCCGCGCTTCCGCCGGTGTCGGTGAAGCCCACGACGGCGACGTCGAGACCGTCCGCTGCCTTCACCAGCGCCGCCAGGCGGTCGAGCGTGACGCCCGCCGTCGGGTCGGCGAACCTGATGCCCGAGACGAACCGGAGCGGCTGCTCGGCGAGGAGCCGCTCGACCTCGGCGGCAATGGTGCCGGCGAGCACCGAATCGGCCACCGGGCGGCGCTCGAGATCGAGCAACACCTCGGTGTCGAGCCCTGCGGCGAGGGACTCGAGGCGCCGATGCGCCGCGTCGTCGACGACGACCCCTTCGACCGCGATCGCCTCGCCGGCGAGACGGGCGGCGCCCTGCACGAGCTCCACGGGAAGGAGGCCGCTCACCGCGACGAGGTCGTCGAACCGGGCGTCGTCGGCAGCAGCCGCCGGGTCGACGACGAGCAGGTCCTCCACGCTGCCCGGGTCGACGGTGTCCTCCACGGCCGCCAGCAGGAGCGCTCGCTGGGTGTCGTCGCCGACGGCTCCCGCCAGCAGGACGCGGCCGTCGTCGATCGACACCGACACCGCCGCATCGGCGTCGACGTCGGCGTCGATCTCGGCCGGGATCAGGATGCCGTCGACCACGTGGAGCACACCGTTGGAGGCGCCCAGGTCGGCGTCGGTGACGGTGGCAACCGTGGACCCGCTCACGAGGGTGATGCCGTCGGGGCCGATGTCGATCTCCACACTCGATCCGTCGACCATCTCGATCGGGCCGTCGCGCAGCTCGCGGCTGTCGTGGACGCCGGCCAGTGCGTGGTGGAACAAGATGTCCTCGAGCAACCGAGGATCGGCGTTCAAAGCGCCGGCGAAGGCCGGGTCGAGCGCCTCGAAGGCATCGTTCGACGGAGCGAAGAGAGTGAACGGCCCACCGTTCTCGAGGTCGTCGAACAGCCCGGCGGCCTCGATCGCGTTCTCCACCGAGGAGAACTGGGGGTCGTTGCTGAGCAGTTCGTACAACGACGGCACGTCGACGTCTGCGTCCTGCGGAGCGGACGTTGCCGACATGGCGGTCGTCGGTGTCGGCTCGACGGCCGTGACGGTCGACGATTCCGTCCGAACGGTCGACGATGCCGCCGACGGGGGCGGCAGGACGGTTGCGGTGGTGCGGTCGTCACCGCCCACTTCGCCCGGATCAGCACCGAAACTGGGCAGGACGGCGGCGACGAGCGCCAGCACGATCGCGCCTGCCGCGACCCACCGGACCACGCCATGGCGGTATCGTCCACGTGGCTGGTCGCCCGCTCGTCCGCTCATTGCGACACCACGTTCTCACGTTGTCGGGTGACGCTGCAATCAGCCCTGTGTTTCCCACGCCTCACCCCCCAAGGACGGACAGCCTCCATGACCACGGACCCGAATTCCTCCCCCGTGCGACCGGGATCTTCTGCCGCGCCGGTCTCCCGACGGATGTTGCTGGCGGGTGCGGCGGTGTCCGGCCTCCTGGTCGCGTGCAGCTCGGAGTCGGACGACGGAACAGCCGACGGCGCCGGAGACGGGACCGACAGCTCGCCGACGTCCGCCGCCGGCAGCGGCGACGGCAGCAGCGAAGGCACCTGGACGCTGGTGCAGCGGTTTCCGCAGGACGTGCAGGTGCCCGGACCGGTCCGGCTGCCGATGAGCCTCTCCACCGGAAACGCACAGCTCGTGGCCGACGGCCCCGACACGCTCGACGCCCGCATCACCGACCTCGACGGCAACCCGGTCGGCGAGCCGATCACCGCCTCGCGCCGCGACGTGGCCCCGGGGCCCTACTACGACTTCCGGACCACGGTCGGCGAGCCGGGCGTCTACTACCTCGTGGTGGCAGGCGGCCCCGAGCAGGGTGCGGCGTTCCAGATCATGGCGCCCGGCACGGCGGCGGTGCCGCAACCCGGTGAGGCACTCGAGCCGTTCGACACCCCCACCACCGACGACGCCCGCGGGGTGGAGCCGATCTGCACCCGCGAACCCGAGCCGTGTCCGTTCCACGACGTCACGCTCACCCAGGCACTCGCCACCGGACGACCGGTGGCCTATCTCGTCGGCACGCCGGCCTTCTGCGCCACGGGCTCGTGTGCCCCGGCGCTCGAGGCGATGATCGACGTGCGGGACGACTTCGGCGACACGTTCGTCTTCGTGCACGCCGAGGTGTACACCGACGACACCGCCACCATCCCGGCGCCGGCCGTGGACGCGGCGGGGCTCACCTACGAGCCGGCGCTGTTCGTGACCGGTGCCGACGGCAACGTGGTGGAGCGCCTCGATGCGGTGTGGGACCGGACCGAACTGGTCGAGGTGCTCAGCCGCGTCGCCGGCTGAGACGGTCGGTGGAACGACCCGGCACCCCATCCGGCGCGGCGCCGGCGGGCGGTCGGGTGACTGCCCCCGTCAGGAGAAGCTCTGGCCGCAGCCGCACGTACGTGAGGCGTTGGGGTTCGTGATGGCGAACCCGGACTGGTCGAGGCCGTCTTTGTAGTCGAGCGTGGCGCCCTCGAGGAGTTGCGCCGAGGCGGCATCGACGACCACCTTGACGCTGCCCTCGGCGTAGCTCGCCTGGGTGTCGTCGGTGGCGATGTCGCCGTCGAAGAACATCTCGTAGGAGAAGCCGCTGCATCCGCCGGGGCGGACGGCGACGCGCAGGGCCAGATCCTCGGCACCTTCGTCGCTGAGCAGCTGACGGACCTTGACGGCAGCAGAATCGGTGAGGGTGATCAATGGAACCTCCTGAGTTGCAGTGGGTGGAATTCTAACGGGACGCGACCGTGACCCGACAGGGGGTCCGGCTGGTGAGTGTGCAGAAGTTGCGGGTGTCGACGTCGCCCATCTCGGCCACGAAACCGGCGACGAGACCTCGATGCAGCCCGCACACCAGTTCGGGGTGCTGCTCGGCGAGCTCGGCGAACGGGCAGTGGGCGAAGGCGACGATGGCATCGGCGTCGTCGGCGTCGGCATCGGGGTCACCCGTGACGATCGGATCGAACCCCAGCCGGTCGAGGTCGGCCACCAGCGCCTCGAGGGTGGAGGGCGCCTCGCGATACCGAGCAGCGCGGGAGGTGCCCTCCGACCTTCCCACCGCTTCGGCGTCGTCGGCACTGGCCTGCAACCGCGTCGCCATCGCCAGCACCATCCGGGCCAGGACGGGCATCGTGGGGGGTTCGAGACCGAGCGACGGTGCGTCGCTGGCGATCGAGTAGCGGTGCTGTGGACGCCCGACGTCACCTCGGCCGCTGACCTCCACGTCGAGCAGCCCTGCCTCGCGCATACGCTCGAGATGCGGTCGCACGGTGTTGGGGTGCAGGTCGAGCGACTCCGACACGTCGGCGGTCGCCAGCGGCCGGGGCGAGCGTGCCAGTTCGAGGTAGATGGCGTAGCGCGTGTTGTCGCCGAGCGTCTTGAAGAGATCGAGTCGGGACCGCTCGGCGGCTTCGCGTTCCACGACATGGAGATTACACGGTATCCGCCGGTAAAATGCTGTCATGAACCCGACGGTCGTGACCCCCGCCACCAGCGCCCCACCGACCCGCGACGAGGTGATGGACGTACTCGGCTCGGTGATCGACCCCGAGCTGGGCGCCGACATCGTGTCGCTCGGCATGGTTCCCAAGGTCGACGTCGCCCCCGACGGCGTCGTCACGGTGGGCATCAAGCTCACGATCAGGGGGTGCCCGCTGCGCGCCGAGATCAAGAAGGAGGTGGAGAGCCGGGTGTCGCTGCATCCCGGCGTCACCGACGTGACCATCTCGTGGGGCGAGATGGACGCCGACGAACGGGCCACCGTGATGACCAAGGCCCGCTGGAACGCACGGGAGAACGCCCCCGACACCGAGGTCCCGCTGTCGTGCAAGGTGCTCGCCATCGCCAGCGGCAAGGGCGGTGTGGGCAAGAGTTCGGTCACCGTGAACCTCGCTGCCTCGCTCGCGTCGAAGGGCCACACGGTGGGCGTGCTCGACGCCGACATCTGGGGATTCTCCGTCCCGCGCCTGCTCGGGATCTCCGACCGCATGGAAGCCCAGCAGGTCGAGGGCGCCGACAAGCCCAGGATCGTGCCCAACGAGCGGGCGGTCGGCGACGGCGTGCTGAAGGTGGTGTCCACCGGGTTCCTGGTCGACGAGGACACGGCCCTCATGTGGCGCGGCCTGATGCTGACCAAGGCGGTCGAGCAGTTCCTGCGCGACGTGAGCTGGGGTGATCTCGACTACCTGCTCATCGACATGCCGCCGGGCACCGGCGACGTTCAGATGGGGCTGGCACGCATGCTGCCGAGCACCGACCTCATCGTGGTCACCACGCCGGCACTCGCCGCGCAGAAGGTGGCCCAGCGTGCCGCCGACATGGCCAAGCGGAGCTTCCTGAACGTGGTGGGCGTGATCGAGAACATGAGTGCGTTCACCTGCGACCACGGCGAGAGCTACGCACTGTTCGGCGACGGCGGCGGCGACGCGTTGGCGGCGGCGATCGACGCCCCGCTGCTCGGGCGCGTGCCGCTCGAGCCGGCCGTTGCCGCTGGCGGTGACGCCGGTGACCCGGTGTCGCTCGACGGCACCGGCGCCGCGGCCGACGTGTTCCGGGCGATCGCCGACCGGATCGTGTCGGACATCGCACCGTTGCCGGCACCCGACGACGTCGACATGGCCGGTTGTTCGGCCCGGCTGTTCGAGACCGTCAACGCCAAGTTCGCCGAGCTCGAAGCCGAACGCACCTGACGCTCCGCCGCTCCGCGCCCTGCTGAGCGTGACGAGCCGGAGCCGGAACCGGGTGGGCCGAACCGGTTCAGACCGCAGGATCAGGCAAGGACGTCGTAGTCGGCGTCGCCGGGCATGGACACCCCCACGATCGTTCCGTCGGCGCTCCGTCGCAGCTTGGGCAGGATGCACTGCGGACGTTCCACGGCGGCACCCGCGGCCAGAGCCTCCTCGGCGGTGGCGTGCGGCAGGAGGAATCGGAGGTTCGCCATCGTCGGCGGCATCATCGTCAACTCGCCGGCCTCCTGCATCGCCAGTGCATCTCCCGGTCGCACCCAGATGCTGTCGACCGTCTCCTTGTCGTCGTGCAGCGGGGTCTGGTCGTCGGGCATCTCGGTGAGGAAGAAGCGGGTGTCGAAGCGCCGCCGCTCGCCCACCGGCGTGATCCAGTGATCGACGTAGTGGGTGGTCGACAGGTCGAGCACCAGGTCGTCGCGACGGCACAGCTCCACCAGTGACAGGGAACTGTCGTGCACCGAGTGACGGTCCTCGTTGCGCAGTTCGAGCGGGCCGTCGTCGCGGCGCTGCGCCAGCAGCACACCGGCCTCCTCGAAACACTCCCGCACCGCCGCCACCCAGTAGGCCAGGCCACCGTGGTCGATGCCGAGCCGATCGGATGCGACGGCGTCGTCGAGGCCGATGCAGTACGGCGCGATCGCGTCGGCGCCGTCCACACCGTCGACACGACCGCCGGGGAACACGTACATCCCGGCGCCGAACACCGCATTCGTCGTGCGCCGGAGCATGAACACCTCGATCCCCGCCCCGGGCGCATCGCGCACCAGCATCACCGTGGCGGCAGGACGGACGGGCACGGTTGCGGGGTCGAAGTCGGCCGCTGCGGTTGGTTCGCTCATGCGGTGAGGACGGTATCGAACGGTCGTGCCGGGAGTTCACCCGGAGAGCGACGCGGGCGACGCGGTGGGCTCCTACGGTGGGGGCATGTCCACGCCACCGACCGAGGCACCGAACGCGCCCGCCGACGTGCTGCGCCACATCCGACCCGGCACGCAGATCATCGTTCCGCTCGCCAACGGCGAGCCGACGGCCGTGCTCGACGCGATCGAGGAGGCCGCCGCCGCGCGCGACGACCGCATCGACGAGGTGCGCGTCCACCAGATGCACGCCGTGCACGACCGGCCCTACCTGCACGGCGCGTACGGCACGCGGCTCAAGCACATCTCGTACTTCCTGTCCCACGTCACCCGGCCGTGCTTCGCCGAGGGCGCGATCGGCCTCGTGCCCGCCCACTTCTCCGAGGTGTACGCCATGATGCGGATGCGCAGCGACGATCCGCTCGTGCTGGCGGCAGCATCGCCACCGGACCGCCACGGCTACTTCTCGCTCGGCGTGACGGCGGACTACACGGCGAGCTTCATCGGCCGCGGCCGCTTCTTCCTCGAGGTCACCGACGACATGCCGCGGACGTTCGGACGCAACCAGGTCCACGTGTCGCAGGTGGAGGGGTGGTGCCGCTCCGACCGGCCGCTCGTGGAGGTGCCACCCGCCCGACCCGGCGACACCGACCGCAAGATCGCCCGGTACGTGTCCGAGCGCATCCCCGACGGCGCGACGATCCAGACGGGGATCGGTGCGATCCCGAACGCCATCATGGCGTCGTTGTCGAATCACCGCGATCTCGGGATCCACACCGAGCTGCTGTCCGACGGGGTGGTCGACCTGATGGATTCAGGGGTGGTGAACGGTGTGAAGAAGCGCCTCAACCGCACCAAGACGGTGGGCACGTTCGCCCTCGGGACGAAGCGGTTGCACGAGTTCCTCCACGAGAACACGGCATTCGAACTCCACGCCGTGCGCTACGTGAACGATCCGCGCATCATCGCCAACGAGACCAACTTCGTGTCGATCAACGCCACGCTCACCGTCGACTTCCTCGGCCAGTGCGCGTCGGAGACGATCGGCGGGCACTACTTCTCGTCGTCGGGCGGTCAGAACGACTTCGCCCGGGGTGCGATGTACTCCGAGGGCGGCCAGGGGTTCGTGGTGCTGCACTCCACCACGTCGACCGGCAAGTCACGCATCGTGCCGCAGCTGGCGCCGGGCGACGTGGTCACCACGCCGAAGAACACGATCGACAAGGTGGTCACCGAGTACGGGGTGGCCGAGATGCGGGGCCGGTCGATCAAGGAGCGCACCGAGGCACTCATCGCGATCGCCCATCCCGACCACCGTGACGACCTCACCCGCCAGGCCCACGAGGTCGGCTACCGCTGACCCCCGGACACCAGCGTCACCACA
>JAWLEC010000141.1:0-8014 GCA_041686315.1 Ilumatobacteraceae bacterium | reverse complement strand
TCGAGGTGCTCGTGTTCCAGGGCAGCAACCGCCCGCCCACGGTCGACATCGACGGGCCGTTCGTCGTCGCGCCCGGCCAGAACCTCACCGTGCGCGCCGAGACGTCGGATCCCGATGGCGAGTTCCCTCGCGGTACCTGGGATCTCGACGGCGACGGGATCTTCGGCGATCGCACCGGCACGGTGCTGCTGCTCGGCGCCGACGATGTCGAGACGTTGATCTGCGGCGGCACCTGTGTGCTCGACCAGCCCTATCCGATCACGGTGGAGGTCACCGACCGTGGCGGCGCCACCGCCACCGCGTCGTCGACCGTGACGATCAGCGAGTTCGACAGCGAGTTCGCCCTCACCCTCGAACCCGATCTGATCCAGGTGAACCGGGGCAGTACCGGCAGGACCTACGCCGTGGTCACCGGCTCCGACCGCCTCCCCGGCAGCACGGACCTGTCGTTCGAGAACGTCCCCGCCGATTGGAACGTGACGGCGTCCTCGAGCGTCGACCGGACCACGCAGATCAACGTGAGCGTTCCCGACACCGCCGCCGAATCGTCGTTCGACATCGACGTGGTCTCCACGATCGGCAGTGTCGAGCGGCGCGCCACGCTGACCGTCGTCACCGTGTTCTCGCTGATCCCCGAGTGCACCACCACGATCTCGGGCGTGGTACGAGACGAAGCGGGCCAACCCGTGGAGGGGGCGACCGTCACGGTCGTCGGCATCAGCGCCGGCGCGGCGATCTCGGGCGCCGACGGAAGCTTCACCATCCCGGGCGCCAACGGGTCACTGCCGATCCTCTCGCAGGGTTTCACCACGCAGCGCTTCACGTGGACGGCGCGGGGTCCGGAGGGTGAACCGATCTACGTGCCCGACACAGGTGGACCTGCGTTCGCCCGTTGCGACGAGACCACGACGATCTCCCCGCAACTCGCCGTACTGCCCGCCGACGTCGAGCTCACGGGGCGGGCCGTACTCGGCATCCCCAACCCGGTCGATCCGCGTCGACCGATCCCCACCGACCAGCCTCTGGCCGACGCCGACTTCACGGCGTCGTACCAGCCGGACTTCTTCACGATCGAGACGGAGGGCCGCAGCGGCGCCGACGGCGCCGTCACGCTCGAGCAACTCCCGAGCACCACGACCTCGGGGGGCCCGCTGTCGGTCGCCGTCGCCACGACGCTCGCCGACTTCTGGGGGATCCGCCGCACCGTCGAATTCACTGCCGCCGATGCCGGAACCACTGTCGACGCCGGCGATTTCCCGTTCATTCCGAAGTGCACGGGAACCGTGGGTGGCGGACGGGTGATCGACCAGTTCGGTCGGGCCGTGCCCGGCGCATCGGTGAACATCCGATTCGACGACGTGACCGTGACGACCGACAACGACGGTCGATTCGTTCTCGATCGGGAATGGCCGCTCGCCCCGTTCAACGAACCCGCAACGGTGTCTGTCGAGGCATCGAGCACGTTCGACGGAACGGGGTCGGACCGCGGTTCGGCCTCGGCCCGCCTCGGTGGGTGTGGTGCGACGTCGTCGCCGATCACGATCGAGCTGGAGCGGCCCGAACCGGGGCCGCCCGAGTCCGTGGCAGCGACGGTCAGCGGCATCGTCGTCGACGCCGACACCGGTGCCGCGATCCCCCTCTCCCGGGTCGAGATCCGGCTCGACGGGGGCCTTCGTTCCGCGCCGCGGACGAGGGCCGACGGCAGGTTCGGACCGACGTCGTTGACGATCGGCGTCGAGCCGGACCCGTCGGCTCAGCTGAACGTCTCCGCAGCACCGCCCGGGTACCTCTTCGGCGAGATCGACACGACGATCACACGCGATGGCGTCGACCTGCGGCTCGAGCTGGACCCGATCGACACCGTTCCCGTGAGCGGCACGGTCACCGACATCGAGACGGGTGAACCGGTCGAGAATGGGCGGATCACCGCGAGCTTCGGTCGCAATCAGCGATTCTTCACCCTGGCCGACGGGACGTACTCGTTCGATGCGATACCGCTGGCGCCCGACAACGGGCCGATCGACGGCGAGATGTTCGTCGATTTCCGACACGTCGGCGCACCTGCCTACTGGGCGACGAGCCGGACCGCCACGTTGCAGCCGGGCGCACCCAACGTGATCGACCTCGAGGTGCTGCGTGTGTGCGACGGTACCGACGTCCGCGGCAGGGTGCTCAACGCCGCGACGCTCGAGCCGCTGGAAGACGTGGAGGTCCGGGTCGGCAGCTTCAGGACGTCCACCGATGCGTCGGGTCGGTACGAGCTGCTCGGGTTGCCCGTCGGGCAGGACAACTCCCCGCGCGATCTGGTGCTGTTCGCTTTCAAGGACGGGTTCTTCAGTTCGTCGGTCGGGATCACGTCGTTCTGCAACGGTGAGCTCACGATCGACTTCGGCACCCCCGACGTGGGCGTCGGCGAGGTGACCGGGACCGTCACCGACGGCGACGGGAACCCGATCGCCGGCGTCACGCTGATCGGCGGATGGGGCGCCTCGGCGACCAGTGGCGACGACGGCGCGTACTCGCTCGCCAATGCGCCGCTCGGTGCGGCAGGTGCCGATCGTGATTGGGTCGTCACGGCCGTCAATGGGCTCGACGACGCGCAGCGGTCGGTCACGGTCAGCAGCAGCGGGCCTGCCCGGGCCGACTTCGTGTTCGGCGGCAACGCGCCGCCGGAGGTGTCACTCGACGTCGCCGATGCGATCGCCGAGGGTGACACGGTCACGTTCGACGCGAGCGGCACGACCGATGACGGCGACGGCGAGCTGACGTTCGCGTGGTCCTTGCTCGACGATTCCGGCGCGGTCGTCGCCACCGGCGACGGGCCGACGTGGGCGTACACGTTCGCCGACGACTTCATCGGATCGGTACGCGTCGAGGTCACCGACGGCGATGGTGCGACCGGGGTGGCCGAGGCCGCTGTGACGGCGACGAACGTCGCCCCGACGGTCGAGCTCGACGAGCCGGTGTCGTCGGTCCGCCGAGGCGAGTTGGCGGACGACGGTCTCACCGACACCGGCGGTCTCGCGGTGCGTGCCGTGACCGTGGGCGACTCGGTTCGACTGTCGGGACGGTTCACGGATCCGGGAACGGACGACACCCACGTCGTGACCGTCGTGTGGGGTGACGGGTCGCAGATCGACGTCGTGCCGACGGCCCGATCTTTCGAGGCGCGACGCGCCTATGCGGGTGCCGGCACGTTCGACGTGGTGGTGACCGTGTGCGACGACGACGGCGGGTGCGGCCAGGCGACCCGCCAGGTGACCGTCGAAGCGGTCGCCGACGACCCGCCCGCCTCGACGGTGCCGGACGACGACCCGCCCGATACGACGGTGCCGGACGACGACCCGCCCGATACGACGGTGCCGGATCCCGATGAACCCGATGTCACGACGCCGCCGCCGGTGACGGACGTACCCGGTGGGGATGGCGTCGATCAGCCGCCGCCGACGACCCTTCCGAGCGACCCGCTCGGGGTCGACCTCCCGGTGACCGGCAGTACCGGTATCGGCAGCCTGCTGCGCATTGCAGCCATTGCGCTGCTCGTCGGTCTGGCGCTCGCAGCGATCGTCGGTCGGCGTCGCCCGCCCGGTTCGCGCACGCCGACACCGTCGTCGTGAGTCGGGGTCACCTTGCCCGGCAGGTGATCTCCACCGGCGCCAGGGTGCCGCCGGTGATCGCCTCGATGAGGTTCCCGAGCTTGTCGGCTGCGGCCGAACCGATGATCACGTGGAGCCCGAGAGGGGCGGGCCCTCCGACTTCGGCAGTCCGTTCGCTCAGCGCGGCGAAGAATTCCAGGGCGAACTCGCGGCGATTGCGGGTCTCGAGGATCTCGAAGCCGGCGGCCGTGAGCGCCGCTTCGTAGGCGTCGACCTCGGCCACGAAGCTCGTCGACGAGTCCGACGCCCACGGCACCGGGAAGCCGATGTCGCCGTCGCCGACCCGCATCAGGTCGTACACGCCCAACGTGCCGTCGGGGCGCAGGACGCGATGTGCCTCGCCGAACAGCTGCTGCTTGTCCTCGATGTTCATCCCCACGTGGATGAGGGTCGCTGCGTCGAGGGCGTCGGCGGCGATCGGGAGGTCGAGTGCGCTGCCGACCTCGTAGCTGATCCGGTCGGCCAGGCCCGTCCAGTCGGTCAGCTCCCGGGCCACCTCGATGTAGCCGGGGACGAGGTCGACGCCGATCACCCGGCATCCGGTGGTCGTCGCGAGGTGCCGCGCCGTTCCCCCGATCCCACAGCCGATGTCGAGCACCTCGGAATCGGGGCCGACACCGAGGCGGTCGCACAGTGCGGTGGTGGCGGCCCGGCCACCGACGTGGAACTCGTCGACGGGCCCGAGGTCTTCCACGGTGACCGTGGAGGTCGTCTTGCCGAGGGCGTGGATCCCCGCCTCGATCGCGGCGAGCAGCTCACCTGCCCCGTAGTGCTCGACGATGTTCGCCTCGATGGACATGGTGCCCCTCCTCGGTTGGTTCCGTCCCCGTCACCGTAGGGCAGATGACGCGCAGTCGGCAGAGGAGGAAATTGCCCGGTGCGCGGCCTTGTCGCAGCGCGCGACACTGGGGTGATGTCGGCACGGGGGGTCGAGAGCTCGGTCGACGCACGACCGTTGCCGTCGGGTCACGTCACGTTCGTGTTCACCGACATCGAGGGCTCGACGAAGCTGCTGAAGCGCCTGCCCGACGTGGCGCCCGAGCTGTTCGAGCGCCACAACGAGTTGATCCGGGCCGCCGGCGGCCCGTGGCGCCGAGCTCGACGCGGTGGCCGCCGCCGAGCAGGCGCGGGCGGTGTTCGACCACGTCATCGCCGGACAGCCGTCAGCCGACCCGACCGATCAGAGGAGCACACCGTGAGCGACGCCCCGACACCTTCCACGCCGGACGACCGTGACAGGCCGCCGGATCCGCCGCCTCCCGGTCGACCACCTCGTGGCTGGAGTGACCGCGTCCGCTACGGGCGTGGCGGTGGCGGTTACGCCTATCGTCCGCGCCAGCTGATGTGTGCCGACCTCGCTGCGCTCCATGCGGCGCAGGAGCTGGGTCTGGACGGCGACGTCGACACCATCGAGGTCGTCGACGGCGACGACCACGACGTCCTGCACGTCGACGGCGACGTGCCCGCCCTCGTCGCCGAACTGCGCGCCCGCGGCCACCGTGCCGAACCGAACTACGTGCTCTTCGCCACGGCGGTGTCCGCCAACCCCGTCTACGCGAACCCGGTGTACGCCAATCCGGTGTACGCCAACGCCTGACCCGTCGAGCGGCCACGGCACGTTCATCGCCGGGATCGTCCACCAGTTGGCTCCCGGCCATGCCATCGTGCCGGTGCATGTGATCGCGCCCTTCGGCGACGTGGCCGTCTCCGACGTGGTGGCGGCGATCGAGGCGCTGCGCAAGAACAAGACGCTCGACGACCACACGGTGGTCAACATGTCGTTCGGCGGCTACGCCGACGCCGAGATGGACGTGCTGTCGAGTGCGGTCCGTCGCGTCCGCAAGACCGGTGCTGCGGTGGTGGCGTCGGCGGGCAACGACGGCACCGGCTGAACGAGCCGATCCGCGTGGACGCCCCACCGCGCCCGATCAGGCGGTGCGGCAGAAGTGGGCGATGCTCGCGGCGGTCTCGCGGCTGATGTCGGGGCAGGCGACGGCGAAGATCTCCGTGCCGTGCGACGTGCCCATCACCTGGCGACACTGCGCGCTCACCCCTGCGCCCAGCAGCAGCCGGTAGAACTCGATGCCCTCGTCTCGCAGGGGGTCGCACTCGTTGACACTGATCATCGTCGGTGGCAGGCCGCGGACGTCGTCCTCGGTGGCGAACGACGGCCACGCCAACGGGTTGCCGCTCTCCAGGTGTTCGATGCCGTAGGCCGTCTGGCCCCGGTTGTTGTGCAGGTCGAGCAGGATGCCGTTGTTCTCGATCGACGAGGGGAACCGCTTCTGTGGCCAGTGGCCGGCGATGTACGGGCACAGCGAGTAGAGGCCCCGGATCAGTCCGATGTCGCCGTCGCGCAGCAGCTTCATCCCGGTCGCCAACGTGAGGTTGCCGCCACCACTCTCGCCGGCGACGATCACGTGGTCGGTGTCGATCCCGAGCCAGTCGGCGTTCTCGACCACCCACTTGACGCCCGACACGCAGTCGTCGAGGCCCGCCGGGAACGGGGCGACCTCGGGTGCCGACGACGGCATGAGGGCGTTGCGGAAGTCGACCATCGCCACCGCCACGCCCTGTGCGGCGATGATGCGGCCCCACGCCCGGTACATGCCGTCGAAGGCGCTCATCGTCTGCATCCCGCCGCCGTGGAGGTAGACGACGCACGGTTGGACCCCGGTGTCCGCGGAGCTGATGAACTGGACCTTGATCGTGTTGCCGTCGGGCGACGACGTGAACTCGTGGGTGGTGGTGACGAGGCCGGTCGACGGGGCGACATCTTCGTTGTCGATCATGTCGAGCAGTGAGGTGATCTGCAGCTGCTGTTGGATGGCTTCGTCGGTCGCCGCCTCGTCGAGCAGTTGCTGTCGGTCGGCGACGTCGGTACGTGTCGTGTCGGGGAAGGCGGCGAGCATCGCCTTCAGGCGGGGGTCGAGTCGTGGGTCGTTCTGGATGTCGGCCATGTCGGGGTCTCCTGTGCCTGCGGTGTCGGTCGTTCCGGCGTTCGGCCGATGCCCGTCGCTCAGCGGTCTTCGCCGCGGACGGCGATGCCGAAGATCGCGTCGGCGATCTGGGGCCAGTAGACGCGCGGCATGTCGTGGCCCATCTGGCCGAGCACCAGCAGGTCGGCGCCGGGGATCGCGGTGGCGGTCGCCTCGCCGCCCGACAGGGTGACCAGCGGGTCCTCCCGGCCGTGGATCACCAGCGTCGGGGCGTGCACCGAAGCGAGTCGGTCGGTGCGGTCGCCGGTGGCGGCGATGGCGGCGATGTGGAACGCCGGGCTGGCGGGATCGAAGCAGCGGTCGTAGGCCTCGGCGGCGCGGGCGCGGGCCTCGTCGGCGTCGAACAGGGATCCGCCGATGATCCTCGACGTGTCGACGGTGGCGGCGATGGCGCCGTCACGGTCGGTGGGCGGCGGCGTGAGCAGGGCCATCATCGCCTCGGGGTCGGGCTGACCGATGTCGCTGGCGCCGGTGGTCGACATGATGCTGGTGAGCGACAGCACGCGGTCGGCATGTTCGATGGCGATCATCTGGGCGATCATCCCGCCCATCGAGGCGCCGACGACGTGGGCGGCCGGGATGTCGAGTGCGTCGAGCAACCCGACGGCGTCGTCGGCCATCGTCGACAGCGTGTAGGGCGCATCCACCGGTTGGCCGGCCATCGCCTTCGCGTAGAGGGCCATCACGTCGGGCGGGTCGCCGGCGGTCTTGGTGGACAGGCCGACGTCGCGGTTGTCGAAGCGGATCACCCGGAAGCCGCGTTCCAGCAGTTCCGACACGAACCCGGGCGACCACAGGGTCAGCTGGGCGCCGAGGCCCATCACCAGCAGCAGCGGGGGCGCGTCGTCGGGGCCGAAGCTCTCGTAACAGATCTCGATGTCGTTGACGTCCACGGTGGGCATCGCCCGATCATGACACCCATCGAGCGGTGCCCGAGAAACGGCGGTGGTCGAGAACGTGTGCGCACCCGGGATGGCGCCGCATCGGGGATTCAAGAGGTGTTCAAGAGACGGACAGAATCCCTCGCTGCCCGTGGTCGCTCTGCGACACTGGGTGGATGACGGATCCGAACTCCCCTGACGCGCCGCGGCCCGGTTCCACCCCGCCTCCTCCGCCACCGCCGAGCGAGCCGCGGCCCGGTGAGGCACCGCCCGGCGGGCCGCCGTCCACGGAGCCGCCGTCCACGGAGCCGCCGTCCACGGAGCCGCCGTCCACTGAGCCAATCCCCACTGAGCCAATCCCCACTGAGCTGCCGCCCACTGAGCCGATGCCCACCACACCGGCGTCGCCGCCACCGGGAGAGGGTGTCCCCACCACGGAGGACGCCTTCGCGGGGTCCGGAACCGAGCCCACCGAGGT
>JAWLEC010000016.1:0-33250 GCA_041686315.1 Ilumatobacteraceae bacterium | reverse complement strand
GTCGACGATCCCACCGTGTTCGACCGTCTGGCTGCGTGACTGACCACTAACGTCAGCACCGCATGCTCGCCAGCATCATCACCGACGTCACCGACTGGCTGGACGAGTTCTCGTCGAACTGGTGGTTCCTCCTCGTCATCTTCGCCGTGGCTCTGCTCGACTCGGTGTTCCCGGTGGTGCCGAGCGAGACCAGCGTCATCGCCGGCGGCGTGGCGGCCGGCAGCGGCAACCAGACGCTTGCACTGGTGATCCTCGCCGGCGCCACGGGCGCCTTCCTGGGCGACAACCTGGCCTACACGGTCGGCCACCGCTTCGAGGGCAGGGTCACCCGCTGGGCGGAACGCAAGCCCGAACGCGCCGTACGGCTCGAGGCGGCGGGACGCCAGATCCGCAAGCGGGGTGGCCTGCTGCTCATCACCGCCCGGTTCATCCCGGGCGGCCGCACGATCCTCACGATCTCGTCGGGCGTGACACGCCAGCCACGCGCCTGGTTCGCGGCCTGGGTGGCCGTGGCTGCGGTGATCTGGGCCACCTATGCGGCCGTGCTCGGCTTCGTCTTCGGGCAGGCGTTCGAGGACGACCACACGCTGGCGTTCTGGCTGGCGTTCGGCACGGCGCTCGGCATCACCGGCGTGGTCGAACTCGTCCGCTGGGCACGCGAGGTGCGCAGGGAACGCCGGACCCGCCGTACGGAGGCCCTCCCGGTCGTTGCCGTCGACGAGATGCCCGCACAGGAGAGGGCGACCAGCGCCGCGTCGGCACCGCCGACACCACCGACACCACGTTCGTCGAGTGGCGGGCACTCGAGGAGGCCGTAGCCTGCTCGCCGGCCGCCCGGACGGCCACGATCCACGACAACGTCTGTCCCCGTGCTCCGGTCTGTGACGCGATCGTCGACGGGATGCTGGTCCGGGACGACCGCGACCACCTGTACCACGGCTTCGTGCAGCGCCACGCGGACGAGCTGGTCGATCGGATCCTCGAACCGGCGTGATTGCGCACGGCCGCAGGACGGGCCGTACGCTGATGGGCGATGCTTGCCCTGGTACCGGTACGTGACGGCGTGCTCCCGTCGGGAGCCGACGAGGCCATCGCCGAGTGCGGCGGACGGGTGGTGATCGCCGGGTCGGGTACCGCCGACGTAGCGGTCGACGGCATCGCCACGGAGGTCGTGCTGGTGGAACTGGGCGACCTGGAACCGGCGCGCTGGGCCCACCGGCTGCAGTCCGTGTTCGCCGGCATCGACGACAACGACGTGCTGGTGCTGCCGAACTCGCCCGACGGGCGCGATCTCGCGCCGCGCATGGCCGTCGCCCTCGACCGACCGCTGCTCGCCGGTGCCACGGAGATCAGCACCCACCGTGTGCGTGTCGCTCGCCGCGGTGGCCTCGAGCTGCACGAGCAGCGACCCGCCGGGCCGTTCGTCGCCACGCTGCAGCCCGGTGTGCGCGGCGCCGACCACGTCGACACTGCACCCGCCGTGCGGGTCCACGACATCGCGGCCGAGCACGACGACCGTTCACCCGTGGCCGCCGACCGACCGCTCGATGCACATGTCGTCGAGGTGATCGGTCCCGACGTGCAGACGATGGATCTCGCCGAGGCCGACCGCATCGTGGGTGGCGGCGCCGGCCTCGACTCCGAGCAACGCTTCGACCGGCTCGATCGCTTCGCGGCGTCGATCGGCGGGGTGATGGGCGCCACCCGGGTCATCACCGACCGGGCCTGGGTGCACCACGACCGCCAGATCGGCACCACCGGCGTGGTCGTCGACCCGACGCTGTACCTCTCGTTCGGGGTGAGCGGCGCCGTGCAGCACACCGCCGGGCTCGGACACCCCGACCATGTCGTCAGCGTCAACACCGACCCGCACTGCCCGATGATGGCCATGTCGGATCTGGCCGTGGTCAGCGATGCGAATGTCACGCTCGACGAACTGCTGGCCCTGCTCTCCGCCGACGACGGCGAGATGGCGTCGTGAGCTCTCCCGACGTCGACGTCGTGGTGGTCGGTGCCGGACCGGCGGGTTCGGCGGCCGCCACCGTGCTGGCACGCGCCGGTCACTCGGTGATCCTGCTCGAGCGCGGCCCGTTCCCGGGCTCGAAGAACATGTACGGCGGGGTCGTGTACCCGCGCATCCTCGACCAGCTCCATCCCGAGTGGTGGACCGAGGCACCGATCCAGCGCTGGATCACGCGCCGCTCCACCATGGTGATGACCGACACCCAGGCGCTCACCGTCGACTTCCGCACGGCCGCCTGGGGGGCCCCGCCCTACAACGGCGCCACCGCCTACCGACCCGACTGGGACCATTGGCTCGCCGACAAGGCGGAGGCCGACGGAGCGCAATTGTTGTGCTCCACCACGGCGACGGGGCTGCTGTACGACGAGGGCGCCGACGGCCGACGGCAGGTGGCGGGCGTCACCACCGACCGACCCGACGGTGACCTGCGCGCCCGCATGGTGATCGCCTGCGACGGGGTGAACAGCTTCCTCGCCAAGGAGGCGGGCCTCTACGGCGAGGTCGACGCCGACAACTACACCCTCGGGGTCAAAGAGACGATCGCGCTGCCCAGGGAGGTGATCGACGAACGTTTCGGTGTCCGCGACCGAGAGGGCGTCGACATCGAGATCCTCGGGGGCACCTCCGGTGTCAACGGTGGCGGCTTCTTGTACACCAACCTCGAGACGTTGGCCGTCGGCGTGGTTCTCAAGCTCGGCAAGCTGGGTGCGCAGCAACTGCGACCCGAGGAGATCATCGCCAACCTCAAGGCCCATCCGGCCATCGCACCCTTCGTGGATGGCGGTGAGGTGAAGGAGTACTCCGCCCACCTGATCCCCGAGGCCGGACTGTCGATGATGCCGAAGATGACCGGCGACGGCATGCTCGTGGCCGGCGACGCGGCGGCGATGTGCCTGGCGGCGGGCCTGTACCTGGAGGGCGTGAACTTCGCGATGGCGAGCGGCCTCTACGCCGGCGAAGCTGCGGCGCAAGCCCTGACCGCCGGCGACACGAGCGCCGCCGGCCTCGCCGGATATCGCCGCCGCCTCGAGGACACCTTCGTGCTCCACGATCACCGCAAGCTGCGCCGCGCGCCGTCGCTCGTGCTGTCCGACCGCGTCCAGCACCTGTATCCGGAGATGATCGCCAATACGGTCGAGCGCATGTTCCGCGTCGACAATCCCTCACCCAAGCCCGGGCTCCGGCGCATCCTGAACGAGGAGCGCCGACGTGCCGGCGTGAAGCTGCGCAGTCTCGTGAGCGACACCATCGACGGCATCAGGAGCTTCGGATGACCGAGCAACGCTGGCCCGAGCAGTCGTTCGAGGACCTCATCGGCACCACTCGTTTCGACGTCCACGAGCGCCCCCACATCACGCTCGACGACACGCACTGTCGCGACTGCTCCACCCGGGCGTGCGTGGTGGCCTGCCCGGCGAAGCTGTTCGTGCCCACCAGCGACGGCGGCATCCTCTTCAACTACGAACAGTGCTTCGAGTGCGGCACCTGCTACCTCGTGTGCAACGAGGAGGGTGCTCTCACCTGGACCTACCCCGAGGGCGGCCACGGCGTCGTCTTCAAGCGCACGTGAGCACGAGTGCGCCGGTGCTCGACCGGGCGGTGGTGCCGTGAGAGTCGGCGTCTGCTGGAAGTGGGTGTCGCTCGACAACGAGATCGACCCCGACCGCCGGTGGGCGGGGGTGTCCGCCGCCGACGAAGCGGCGCTGGAGGTGGCGTTGCAGCTCGCCGAGAGCAGCTCGACCGGTGTCACCGTCGTCACGCTCGGCCCGCCCGCCGCCGACGCCGTGCTGCGCAGCGCCCTCGCCGTCGGTTCCGAGAGCGTGATCCGGGTGGATGCATCCACCGAACTCGACTCGCACACGGTGGCCACGGCCCTCGCGACGCACCTGCGGTCGTGCGACGTGGTGGTGTGCGGCGACTACTCGCCCGACCGCGGCACGGGATCGGTGCCGGCGTTCCTCGCCGACGAACTCGGTGCCGCACAGGCGCTCGGCCTCGTGTCGGTCGACACCGGCAGTGCCACCCCGGGTGACGACGCGTCGGGGCCGATCCGGGTGGTGCGCCGCCTCGACGGCGGCCGCCGCGAAGTGCTCGACGTCCCGACACCGGCCGTGCTGTCGGTGGAGGGGTCCGTCGCCCGATTGCGCCGCGCATCGCTGGCTGCGTCGCTCGCGTCGAGGTCGGCTCCGGTGACCGTTGCTCCCGGGCCGCACGGCCGGCTCCCCGAGACGGAGATCCATCCCTACCGGCCCCGCGCCCGTTCGCTCCCGGCGCCCACCGGCGACACGTTGTCGCGCGTGCGCGGCATCCTCGACGTCGGTGGTGGCAACGAGCGGGCCGAAGTGATCACTCTCGATCCGCCCGACGCCGCACGACGCATCGTCGACCAGCTCCACGAGTGGGGCTACCTGCACCGCGACGACGCACCGAGCGGTTCGGACTGACCGGTGCGGTTGGGGGACGCCACCTGGACCGAAGTGGACGGGCTGACCACCCGGTCCGCCGACGGCACCCTCGCGCCGGTGCTGTTGATCCCGGTCGGGGCCACGGAGCAACACGGCCCGCACCTCCCGATGGACACCGACACCCTCGTCGCCGAGGAACTCGCGGCCCGTGCGGTCCATCACACCGACGGCCTGATGGTGGGCCCCACCGTGAGCGTCACGGCGTCGGGCGAACACGCCGGGTTCCCGGGAACGCTGTCGATCGGCACGGCCACCACCACGGCCGTGCTGGTCGAGCTGGTGCGCAGCGCCGACTGGGCTGCGGCGGTCATCCTGGTGAACGGCCACGGGGGCAACCATGCCGCCGTCACGGCCGCCGTCGAACAGCTCACCGCCGAAGGCCGGCGCGTCCTGGCGTGGTGGCCCTCGTGGCCCCGCCGGCGCGACGGCGGTCCGGCCGACCTGCACGCCGGTCGGATCGAGACGTCGCTGATGCTCGCCATCGACCCCGGCCTCGTCCGGCTCGAGCGGGCCGCTCCGGGCGCCGACACCTCCGTCGAGGAGCTTCGCCGTCAGGGGGTGAAGGCCACGAGCCCGTCGGGTGTACTGGGAGATCCGGCAGGTGCGTCGGGCGGTGAAGGCGAGCGCTTCATCGGCGCGTTCGTCGGCGACCTGGTCCACGAGATCGAGCGCTGGCGACCGATCGAGGTCGACCCCACCCCGGACGGGCGCCCGTGAACCGACGATCGTGCCCCAAGGTGCCGGCGGGGCAGCCGTTCGACAGGCGCTGATGCGCTACGTGCTCGATCAGACCTGGCAGCGCTTCGGCTCGACGGTGATGGCCGGTTCGCCGCTGCGACTGTTCCGGCTCACCCCGGGTGGTGGCGAGGTGGTCGGCGACGTCGAGGCGGGCCGTGACGTGGCCGCGTCACGGTTGATGCGGCGGCTGCTCGACGCCGGAGCGATCCATCCTGTGGTGGGCGACGCCGCCACGTTCACGCCCGACGACGTCACGGTGGTGACCCCGCAACTCGGTGGGCGGCGCCACGTCGACGGCCGGCTGACCGTCGACGACGGGAGCGAGCCGCCGCTGGACGGCGCCGACCTCCGGCTGCCCGAGAACCGCGGACCTGCGGCCGCCCGCAACGCCGCCCGGCCATTCGTGACGTGCCCGATCGTCGCGTTCGTGGACGCCGACGTCGAGCTTCCACCGGCCGGCGACTGGCTCGCGCCACTGCTCGCCCACTTCGACGACCCGCGGGTGGGCCTGGTGGCCCCGAGGGTGGCCGGAGAACCGGGATCTCCGCTCGATCTCGGTAGCGAGCCGGCGCGGATCCGGGCGGGGACGCGGGTGAGCTACGCGCCGGCGGCGGTGATCGTGGTGCGGGTGGAGGCCTTCGATGCCGTGGGCGGCTTCGACGAGTCGTTGCGTCTCGGCGAGGACGTCGATCTGGTGTGGCGCCTCGACGAAGCGGGCTGGAGCTGCCGGTACGAGCCGGCGGTGCAGGTGTGGCACCGGCCACGAGCGACGTGGCGGGGACGGCTCGGCCAGCACCGGGCGTACGGCACGTCGGCAGCTCCCTTGGCGCTGCGCCATCCGCGGGTGCTGGCGCCGATGCGCAGCAACGGGTGGACGGCCGCCGTGTTGGGGCTGGGCCTGCTCGGCCGACCGCGGGCGGCGCTGGCTGTGGCGGGCACCAGTGCAGCGGCGTTGGTCGGCAAGCTGCCGGGTGTGCCGGCGAGCACGGAGTTCGCGTTGGCGGCTCGGGGACATCTGGCGGCGACCCACCAGTTGGCGACGGCCGTCCGACGGGCGTGGTGGCCACTGGTGGCCGTGGGGGCCCTGATGTCCCGGCGGGCGCGATGGCTGGCGCTC
Source organism: Ilumatobacteraceae bacterium (assembly GCA_041686315.1). Taxonomy (GTDB): domain Bacteria; phylum Actinomycetota; class Acidimicrobiia; order Acidimicrobiales; family Ilumatobacteraceae; genus Sva-07. The sequence goes on along the minus strand of JAWLEC010000016.1, from coordinate 26,907 downwards.
GCAGCCGTGGCGGCCGACGTGCGAGCCACGCCGACGGACCTCGCCTACGCGACAGGCGTGTGGGCCGGCATGCGACGCCACCGCACCCTGGCCCCGATCCTCCCCCGGATCAGCGCATGGCCGGCGAAGAGCCGGCCGACGACACCGCCGGCGAAGAGCCGGCCGACGACACCGCCGGCGAAGAGCCGGCCGACGACACCGCCGGCGACGAGCTGACGGGCGGCACGTCGACCTCCTGCTGCGACCGGATCACGGCCTGGCGCAGTCGCTCGCTGATGTCGTCGCAGTCTGCGCAGCCCCACAGTGCGTTGTGGACGATGCAGCCGAGGCAGACGGCGAACACCGACTCGAGCGTGGCCGCCACCACCAGTGCGCCGACGAGCACGTCGCTCACGACCGGCAGGCCGAGCATCCACGCCGCCGATGCCGAGCCCGTGAATGCCAGGCCGACCGCCTGGGCGAACCGCTTCGGTGGGCCGGGCACCTGGCGGGACACCGCCCCGGTTCGAGCCTCGACCACGGGGGTGGCGATGCGGGTGACGAACTGGCCGAGCGGCGACAACGTCGGCCCGGTGAGCACCCGCGCCAGGAAGCCGTAGGTGAGCGGCAGGAGGACCCACCACTCACGCAGCACGAGGAAGGCGATGCCCTGGACGACCGCGCCCGCAGCCACCAGCCGGGCCGAGGTCTCGTTGACCGGGTTCGGGAAGTCGAACAGCCTGCGCATCGGCGTCACGATATCCACGACAAATCCGATCAACACAGTCAGGTTTCAGCGCCTCGCATCCGGGATCGGACTGTTCGTCCGGGGTCAGACCCCGGACGAACGCGAGTCGGTGACGGGTCGGCACGGCTACCGTCGGTACGGTGACCGTGAGGCTGACCGTGCGCACCGCTCCGTGGCGCAGCCGTGTCGCTCGCCTCGTCAACGACGTCGACGGTCTGGTGCCCGTCGTGAAGGGCAACGGCTACGGCTTCGGACGGGTCTGGCTGGCCGGCCTGGCTGCCGAGTTCACCGACACGGTCGCCGTGGGCACCGTGCACGAGGTCGCCGGCCTCCCCGCAGGGCTGCACGCCATGGTGCTCACTCCCACGCTCACCACCCTCCCGGCTGCCGTCGATCCCGCCACCACCGTGCTCACCGTCGGCCGGGCCGAGCACCTGGACGCCATCGTGGGCCAGGAGCGAGCCGACCAGCCGCAGCGCGTGGTCGTCAAACTGGCGTCGTCGATGCAGCGGTACGGGGGCGATGTGTCACTGGTGGCCGCCGCCCGCCAGGCGGGACTCGACGTCGTCGGCGTGTCGATCCATCCACCGCTCGCGGGCGACCCGGCCGACCACCGTCGCGACGTGGTCGATCGGTTGGCGGACGTCGATCCGTCACTGACGGTCTGGGTGAGCCATCTCGACGTCGACTCCTACGCGTCACTGCCCGACTCGCACACGTACCGGCTCCGCCTCGGCACGGCCCTGTGGCACGGCGACCGGTCGTTGCTCCAGCTCACCGCCGACGTGCTCGACGTGCGGCGCATCGCGGGTGGCGACCGCGCCGGCTACCACCTCGGCGCCGTCCCCACCGACGGGCACCTCGTGATGATCGGAGCAGGCACCGCCAACGGCGTCACACCACTGCCCGACGGCCGCAGCCCGTTCCATCACCGACGCCGACGTCTCGCCCTCCACGAACCACCGCACATGCACACGTCGATGGTGTTCGTCCCCGACGGCGACCCGCTCCCGGCCGTCGGTGACCGCATCGACGTGCAGCGCCCGCTCACGATGACCGAGGTGGACGAGTTCGAGTGGCTCTGAGCGCCCCCGCCGACGCCACCAGCACCCGAACCGGTGCCCGCCGGCTGCCCGGGCCCGACGTGGTGCGAGCCGTGGCGCTGATCGGCGTCGTCGTGATGAACTACCACGGCTACCTCGTCATCCAGCAGGGCGACGGCGACACCGGATCTGGCTGGGCCGCCGAACTGTTCGATCCGTGGACCGGGCCGCTGTCGACGCGTTTCGCCGCCACGTTCGTCCTCGTCGCCGGCGTGGGCGTCACGCTGATGACCCGAGGTGCCACGGCCGCACTCGGGGCGCCGCAACGGGTGTCCACATCCGACGGGTCGTGGTCGGATGCGGTCGACCGGGTCCGACTACTCCGCTGGCGACTGGTACGCCGCGGCGTCCTGCTGTACACCGGCGGACTCGTGCTCGACGAGATCTGGCCCGGCACGATCATCCCCTTCTACGGCGCGATGTTCGTGCTGGCGGCAGTGATGTTCACCTGGCGGACGAGTACGATCGTCGCCGTCGGGGTCGCCGCGGCGTCGGCGGGGTGGGCCATCCGGGTCTGGCGTTTCGAGCGGCGCCAGGACGGTTTCAGCACCGCCTGGCTCACCGATCCCGACGAGGGGTCGGTGAACGACTTCGTGTTCGGCGTGTTCGTGAACGGCACCCACCCGCTGCTGCCGTGGATGGCGTTCCTCTGTGCCGGCATGGTGCTGGGCCGGCTCCTGACCACATCCTGGTGGCGACCCGCCGCCATCGGCGTCGGCGTGGTCCTCGCCGGCACCGCCGCCGTGGTCTCGTCGACGGCGTCCACCGGCTTCGAGTCGATCGCGCTGTCGACCGACCCCGGCCAGCGCGGCCTGCTCTACGTGGCGAGCGCTCTCGGCACGGCGCTGATCGCCTACGGGATCATCGACGGTGCGGCCGAGCGGTTCCCGCTGGTCACCGATCCCCTCCGGCGCGCAGGGCAGCTGTCGTTGTCGCTGTACCTGCTGCACATCCTGGTTTTCACCGCCGTGGTCGACTGGTGGGGCTGGATCGAGCCGGCCGGCCTCGACGTGGCGCTGGCGTTCGCACTGGCGTTCTGGATCGTCGGAATCGCTGCCGCGGTCGCCTGGCACCGCACGTGGGGCATGGGCCCCGCCGAGAGGGTCTACCGGGCGTTCGGGGGCTGAGCAGCTGCGCCGGCGGCAGCGCGTCGGGCGCTGCGTCGGATGCCCCGCCACCCCAGTGCGCCGGCGCCGACGAGCGGGCCCGTGTCGCCGAGCCGTGACGGGGTGATACGCGCTCCGCGGCTGTAGGACAACCGGACGTGGTCGTCGAGCATCACCTGCGCGTCGTGGAAGAACGTGGCGCCGAAGCCCAGTGCGACGCTGCCGCCGACGACCACCAGTGTGAGATCGAAGGCATTGCACACCGAGGCTGCCGCGAGGCCGATCAGCCGACCCGTGCGCTGCATGATCTCGTAGGTGGGCTCGCTCGGTGGACGTCCGGTGAGCACCTCGATCGCCGCCCCGGACGCCTCGGCGTCGAGACAGCCCTGCGTGCCGCAGTGGCACCGGCGGCCACCGGGCTCGACGATCAGGTGGCCGATGTGGCCGGCATAGCCCGACTCGCCGTCGAGCAGGTCGCCGTCGAGCACGATGCCGCCGGTGATGCTCGCCGACACGGTGATCGCGCAGAAGTCGGCGTGCCCCCGCGCGGCGCCGAGCCATCCCTCCGCCAGAGCGAGGGCCTTGGCGTCGAGGTCGCCGAAGACCGGCAGACCCGTGAGATCCGCGATGCGGCTGCGAAGCGGGAAGTCACGCCACGAGGTGAGGCCCATCGGCGACACCGCGTCGAGGCCCCGCGATGCCGGTCCGCCACAACCGACACCCACCGAGCGCACGACCACGTCGTGCTGCTCGGTGGCCCGTTCCGACATCTCGGTGACGATGTTGGCCAGGGCGGTGTAGTGCGATTCGGGACCGACATCGGTCTCGATCGGGACGCGCAGCCGATCGATCAGCGCGCCCTTCGGGGTCACCAGACCGACCTGGAAGAACTCGGCACCCACATCGACCGCCAGCACCACCTCGGGGCGGGCGGCTTCGGGAACCGGCTCTGCCGCCCTGTCCTGGGGAGACGGGCCGGTGGAGTCGGTGTCGTCGGGGACGGTATCGTCGATCGTCATCGGGCATCGAACGGTAGCGGTCCCCGGACGGATCGAACCGTCGCTCCGGCCGGGGTGACCCGGTTCGCTCTCGGCGGGCGGCGCCGCCGGCCGCTGCCTCCAGCGGGAGCCGTGACCGGCCGATACTGCGACAGGTACTCTGCGTCGGCGACCACCGCTGCGCCGCCGTCCACCGACATGCTGCCCTCCCTCCACCCACACCCTCGGCGCGGACCGCTCGGGCGCCGCCGACCCACTCTCGCACAGGCGCTGGTGGCGATCGCCGCAGTGCTCGTCGCGCCGAGTGCGGCAGTGGCCGACGAGCACGTCGAGGACCGGTCGAGCGATGAGGTCGCCGACCCCGCGGCGGACACGACCGCGCCGACGACCCCGCCGATTCCCACGGAGCCGACGACCACACCCGCGACGACGCCGACCACCGCTGCGCCGGCGACGCCGACCGCCGCCGCCACCACGACAGCCACGCCCACGTCGTCCGTGCCGCCGTCCGTGCCGCCGTCCCCGCCGCCGTCCGTCCCGCCGTCCGTGCCGCCGTCCACGGCACCAGCCGACCCGACGCCGACACCCGGACCCGTGGCACCGTCGGTGGCCGACGTCCCACCGCCGGCGACCACGACCACCACGGCGCCGCCGACGCAACAGAACGTCATCGCCTACCCCGACCAGATCCTCAACATCCTGGCGACGATCCGCTACCTCGAATCCCGCGGCAACTACACGATCGGTCCGAACAAGGGCAACGCGTCGGGCGCCTACCAGTTCATCGAGTCCACCTGGAACGGCTACGGCGGCTACCAGCACGCCCACCAGGCGCCGCCGGCGGTGCAGGACGAACGCGCCGCAGCCGACGTACTCCGCTTCCTCCAGATGTGGAACGACGACGTCTCGATGATTCCGGTGATGTGGTACTTCCCGCGCGCCGCCCGAGACACCACCCTGATGGACGTCGTGCCCGTGCCCTCGGCCGGCAACATCCTCACCGTGCGCGAGTACCAGCAGCGGTGGTTGGCCGTCTGGGCGTTCCTGTCGGGGCAACCCATTCCCCAACCACTCACACTGGCCGACGCACTGGGTCGCCTCGGCGTGGCCCCGCAGCTGCCGGCCCCGCAAGCGGTCGACCCCGACACGCCGGCGATCGAGCGGCAGGCCACCATCGCGTTCCCCGTACTGGGTCCGACCCGGCTCGCCGCCCCCGACTGCGGCGATGCGCAGGACGTGGCCCAGAACGCCGGGGCCGACGCCTCCCGGGCGGAGATCGAGGCGGCCGGGCTGTGCGCCGAGGAGGCACCGTCGATCATCTTCGGCGTGAAGTTGCAGCCGGTGCTCGCCGTCGTCGACGGCGTCGTCACCCAGGTGACCGACACGCCGGGCGAGACGATCAGCGTCACCATCACCGACGAGTCCGGCCGGAGCTACCGGCTCGCCGGATTCAACGACGACAACCCCGGCACCGACGACGGGGCGGCACCCGACCATCTCCGCCTGTCGGCCCTGGCCCGGGTGGGTACCACGGTGCGCGCCGGCCAGGTGATCGGGTTCATGGGTGACACCAGCCCGCTCCCGATCGGGATCCGGTCCGACGTGCCCACCGACGCCACCATCGAACTCCGTCCCGACGCCGTCGCCCCACACGTCCGACTCACGATCGAGGATCTCGACGGCACGCCGGTCGACGCCTACGGGCCGGTGATCGACGCGCTCTTCCGACAGGTGTGCACCGTCGGGACCGGGCAGTGGTCCGGCCCACCCAACGGCGAGGGCCACGCCCCGGTCACGATCGAGACCACCGACAACGACCGGGAGATCGACTCCGAGTGGGTGATCACCTCGTCGGGCCAGATGACGGCGAACGGCTGGGCGGCGATGATCTATCCGAGCGAGAGCTGCAGCTACACCCCGGCGGACGCACGGGGCCCGGGCGCCGGCGGTGACACCGACGTCCCGTTGTCGTGGCTGACACCCATCGATCTCCCCACGTCGATGTGGATCGAACTCGCCGTCCGCGACGACGTCGACGCCGTCGCCGAACCGTTCCTGAGGCCCTGACCGGTCGCGATCCCCGGCCCGGTCCTACCGGTCCTGCGCCGTGGATCGGAGCTGGCAGCGCCCGTCAGTCGATGCGGCGGGCACCTTCGACCAGGTTGATCTCGTACAGCACTTCGTCGAGTGCGTCGGCTGCGGTGATCGCCGAGAACCGCTGCGGATGCTCGGGTGTGCAGCAACTGGGCACCGGCGACAGCACCGTCCACGGCCGCGGGTGACAGAACTGCACCACGCTGTACCGCTCGCCCTCGTGGTCGGGGTCGGCGACCACGCGGTGCCAGCCGATGGGGATGATCCCGTTGGTGAGCCGTTCGAGCATGATGCCGGTGTTGATGATCACGGCGTCGTCGGGCGGTGTGGCCGGCTGCCAGCCGTCGTCCACCTTCACCTGCAAGCCCGGGGCCGTCGCACGCGGCAGCGCGGTGATGAGGTTGATGTCGCCGTGTTCGGCGGCCCACACGTAGCCGTCGCGGTCGCCGTCGGGCGCGAGCAGTTCATCCATCGCCGGATAGCGGATCGCGCGGGTGAGGGTGGGGCCGTCGGCCACCATGTCGTCGAAGAAGGTCTCGTGGCATCCGATGCCCTCGGCGATGATCCGCAGGAAGCGGCGCTGCAGGTCGGCGATCGAGTCGTGGAACCGGTACAGCACCTCGGTGATGCCGGGCACGGCCGCTTCGGGAACGAACTGGTCGGGATAGGCGGTGGGGAACCTGCGCTTGAGGGGGTGGCCGGGAGCGATCGGCGTCGACCAGTTCAGCATCTCCTTCCAGTCGGGCTTGTCGCTCGACGCTGCCGTCTCCACCAGCAGGCCGGTGTACCCGGTCTGGCCGTTGGCGCCCGGAGCCGCGAACTGCTGCTTGGCGTCGGGTTCGCGCTCGAAGAACTCGCGCAGCATGCCGTAGGCGGTGTCGAGGAGGTCGTCGGACAGGTCGTGGCTCGTGTAGACGAAGCCGGTGGCGAGGCTGCGTCGCACGCCGTCGACGACCGCGCGCCGAGCCGAACCGGTGGACTGTTCGAACGCCAGCAGGTCGACGTCGAGGATCTGGTCGGTCATTCCCGAGACGCTACCCATCTCCCGGAGAAGCGACAGCGGGGTCAGACCCGGCTGTCGCTTCTTCCGGGGGCACCGCCGGGTGCGAACAGGGCGGGCCAGCCCCCGGTGTGGAGGAAGACCACGTCGTTGGCCGCGTGGCCCGGCGCTGCGAAGCGTCCTTCGGCGGCGAGGCCGAGCAGGCCGGCGCATCCCTTGCCCGAGTACGTGCGGTCGAGCAGCCAGCCGCCGGTGCGGGCGGCCCAGCGGATGGCCTCGTCACCCTCGGGTGTGGGGACCGCGTAGTCGACGCCCATCCACCGCGTGTCGACGTGCACGTCCTCGTCGGCCACCACCGTCGTCGCTCCCATCAGGGCCAGGGTGTGATTGGCGAGTTCGGCGACGTCGGGCCGACCGACGTTGACGCCCTTGGCGACACCGATCGCGATCACCTCGGGCACGTTGCGTCCCTGGTGTGCCGCCGCCGCACGTCCGGCGAGCAGCCCTGCATGGGTGCCGCCACTCGAGGACGTGAACACGAGATGCGTGGGCGAGAGGGATTGCTCGTCGAACTGGTCGAGCATCTCCACGAACGCGGCGGCGTAGCCCAACGCGCCGACGGCGGTGCTCCCGCCGACGGGGATCGAGTACGGGGCGAGGCCCTCGGCCGTGAGCTGGCCGGTCACCGCTTCGCGGGCGATCTCGAGTTCGCCCCAGTGGCTCTCCTCGGCACCCGTGAAGTGGAACTGCGCACCGAACAGGGTGGACAGCAGCTGGTTCCCCGCGGCCTCCGCCGGCCGGTCGCCCGACAGCACGAGATGCACCTCCAGGCCGAGGCGAGCACCCGCCGCCGCCGTCATCCGACAGTGGTTCGACTGTGCTGCGCCGACGGTGACCAGCGCTCCGGCGCCCGCCGCCAGCGCGTCGCCGCAGAGGAACTCCAACTTGCGGGCCTTGTTGCCGCCCCCACCGAGACCGGTGAGATCGTCACGCTTCACCCACAGCCGTGCCCCGCCGTCGAGCACCGGGCCCGCCTCGAGAGGGGTCGACAACGTGGCGAGGGTCGCTCGGTCGAGGTGGTCGAACACGTGCCCAGGTTAGGCGTCGCCCGGCCGCCCTTCGGACCGGGCGGACGAGGGCAGTGCCGTCGCCTCCTCGACGTGGTATCACGGTGCACGATGACGAAGACGGACTGGAACCCGCTGTTGCGCGATCAGTTCGACCTTCCGTACTGGGCGGAGCTCCAGGCGTTCGTCGCCGGGGAGCGTCGCCACCACACGGTGTACCCGCCCGCCGACCGGGTGTTCGCCGCGTTGCGCCTCACGCCGTACGCCGACACACGGGTGATGATCCTCGGCCAGGACCCCTATCACGGCCCCCGCCAGGCACACGGGCTGTGCTTCTCGGTGCAGCGCGGCGTGCGCATCCCTCCGTCGCTGGCCAACGTCCACAAGGAGCTGCACGCCGACCTCGGCCTGCCGATCCCCGACCACGGCAACCTCGAGACCTGGGCCCGCCAGGGCGTCCTGCTGCTCAACGCCACCCTCACCGTGCGTGCCGGTCAGGCCGCGTCGCACCAGAAACGAGGATGGGAGACGTTCACGGACCGGGTGATCGAGGTGGTGAACGCCAAGCCCGATCGGGTCGTGTTCATCCTCTGGGGCGCGTCGGCCAGGCGCAAGAAGGCGCTGATCGACACCGACCGTCACGCGGTGATCGAGTCGGCCCATCCCTCGCCGCTGTCGGCCCACAACGGCTTCTTCGGCAGCCGCCCGTTCAGCCGCGCCAACGAAGCCCTGGTCGCCGCCGGCCGGCCACCGGTGGACTGGGACCTCACGAGATCGGGTGGAAACGCCGACGATGCGCGACTATCGGTGATGCCAGACGACGACACGACAGGAGTGACGGCCCATGCCGTGGACCACCAGTGACAAGGTGATGGAGTTCCGGCGACGGTACGCCGCCGTCGACGTGCTCGTGGAGACCCTCGACGGTTGGCGCCGCCACATCACCGGCCGCAACGCCTCGGTCCTGGCGTTCTTCAGCTTCCTGTCGATCTTCCCGCTGATGCTGGCCGCCACCACGATCCTCGGCTTCGTGCTGGAGGACAACGAGGAACTGCAGCAGCGCATCATCGACGGCGCACTCAACGACATCCCCGTGATCGGACAGGAGCTGGCGCGGGACCCGGCCTCCCTCGACGGCAACATCTGGGCCCTCGTGATCGGCCTCGTCGGTGCCCTCTGGTCGGCGAGCAGGGCGTTCGTCGGCCTGCAGGGAGCGCTCGACGACACCTGGGAGGTCTCCGTCGACCACCGCGCCTCGATGCCGGTACAGCGGGGGCGAGCGCTGGTGGGCATGCTGATCCTGGGCGGCGCCCAGGTGGGTAGCATCGCCATCGCCACCGTCGTCCGGGGGATCGACCTCCCGGCCGGGGCCGACGTCCTGCTGATCCTCGCCACCCTCGTCGTCCACGTGGCGGCGGTCGCCGCGATGTACCGCTACCTCACCTCGGCCGACCCCGGCTGGGGCGACGTGTGGCCCGGCGCGATCATCGCCGGCGGCGTCTACAGCTTGCTGCTGCAGATCGGTGTGTGGCTGGTGGACGAGATCCAGAGCAACGCCAGCGACACCTACGGCAACTTCGCCATCGTGCTCGGCCTGATCACCTGGTTGAGCATCATCGCCATCGCGACGCTGATGAGCGCCGAGCTGAACGCTGCGCTCGTGCGCCACCGGGAGGGGTCGCTCGACCGGATCGTGCCGCCCGAGAAGCGAGCGGCACAGCAGACCGTGACCCAGGCCACTGCCGACCGACCCGGCACGACACCGGCGACGGCCACGACGGCCGCGGAATCGGGCGACGGTCAGCCGGCAGCTGCGTCGACGTCGAGCACGACGTAGCCGTCGATCGTCGTCAACCAGGGCGACTCGGGCGGCGCCGGCAGCTCGCGGCCGAGATCCCGCGTGCGGACCTCGGCGATCCACTGGTCGTGCTGGTACTCGTGATTCACCAGCGCCGTGACCAGCGTGAGGGCGACCACCCTCAACTGGTCGGGTGCGCCGACACGACCGGCACGGACGTCGTCGACACGCGCCACGACCCGCCCGGCGACGGCGGCGCGGTAGTCGGCGAGGCGCTGCCGCGACGGGAGATCCCCGCGGTCGGGCTCGGGAGTGGCGCTGTCCATCAGCCGATCGAGATCGGGATCCGGGCTGACCTCGGCGGCGAGCAGGTTGCGCACCATGTAGTGGCCGACCGCCGCCTGGTGACCCAGGTGCCAACCGATCGCGCTCGCCTCCGCGTGGGGGCGCCAGCGGAGTCCGTCGTCGTCGAGGTCGCGCCAGAGCGTGTCGGTGTGGGCCCACGCCCGCCGCAACTCGTCGACCGCGATGTCGAGCCGGTCGTGGCCGCCGGCCGCACCGGCCTGCGACGGGTTCATCGGTCCGCCACCGGAACGTCGGCGAGCTGCGTGACGATGGAACTCGCCGATTCGAGTGTGCGATGGACGGGACACTTGTCGGCGATGGCGAGGAGCTTGGTGCGGTCGGCGTCGGTGAGATCTGCACCGTCGACCCGGATCACCCGCTCGAACCGGTCGATCATGCCCGACCGACCCGACAGCAGCTCGCTGTCGGCACACTCGACGCAGTCGTCGGCGTGGACCTTGCCGTGCGTGACCTCCACCGACACCCGGTCGAGCGGGAGTTGTTTGCGGTCCGCGTACATCCGCAGCGTCATCGACGTACAGGCGCCGAGGGCCGCACCGAGGAAGTCGTACGGCGACGGCCCGGCGTCGAATCCGCCGATCGACTCGGGTTCGTCGGCGAGCAGCCGGTGGCGGCCGACCACCACGTGGTTGAGGAACGGCCCCTGCGTGGTCTCGGCGACCACCACCGGGGCGGCGGCTCGGGGCGCGTCGAGTGCGCCGCTCTCGTCGACCACGTAGCGCGCCGCGAACGCGCCGATCATCGACGCCGCGAACGCTGCGTCGCCGGCGCCGGTGAGCAGGTGGTCGGCTCCGTCGAGCGACACGAAGCTCTTGGGATGCCTCGCCGCCTGGAAGATCTCGGCGGCGTTGTCGATGCCCACCGTGTTGTCGATCGGCGAGTGCAGGACGAGGAGCGCCCGCTTCAGGGTGCGCACCCGGTCGGTGACCACGTGGTTGCGCAGGTCGTCGACGAACTGCTTGCGGATCGTGAACGGCCGGCCCGCCAGCTGCACGTCGGCGACTCCGTTCGACTCGATCTCGTCGAGTGACGAGGAGAACACCCCGGTGACATGGGCCGGGCTCGCAGGAGCACCGACCGTGGCCACGGCCCGCACCTCGGGGATCTCATCTGCCACGGCCAGCACCGCCGCACCGCCGAGCGAGTGTCCGATCAGCACCTGCGGCGCACGGTGGTGGGCCCGCAACCAGTCGGCGGCCGCCACGATGTCGTCGGTGTTCGAGGAGAAGTTGGTGTTCTCGAACTCGCCGCCGCTCATGCCGAGGCCCGTGAAGTCGAACCGCAACACACCGAAGCCGGCATCGGTGAGCGCGTTGGCGATCCGGGAGGCGGCGGCGATGTCCTTCGAGCACGTGAAGCAGTGGGCGAACAGGGCGAACGCCTTCGCCGGTCCGGCGGGAAGATCGAGTCGACCCGCCAGTTCGGCTCCGAGACTGCCGGGAAAGGTGATGCGTTGGATGCGAGCGGCCATCGACCCGACCGTAGCGCCGGCGGCGACCCACGGGCACCGGACCAGCCGGGGTTCGGCGGCTCGCATGCCGGCACTACGCTGCGACCGGATGACACCCGCCCTCGTCGCCGCCGGCGAATCCACCGTCGGGCCCACGTTGGCGCTGATCCTCGGCGCCGGGATGCTCGCGCAGTGGTTGGCGTGGAAGACCCAGATCCCCTCCATCATCGCCCTGCTGCTCGCCGGGCTCGCGCTCGGACCGGGGTTGGGTCTCGTAAATCCCGACGAGCTGCTCGGTGGCACCCTGTTCCCGCTGGTGTCGCTGGCGGTGGCCATCATCCTCTTCGAAGGTGGCCTCGACCTTCCACCGCGCGAACTCCGCAACACCGGCAGCGTCGTGCGCCGGTTGATCTCCATCGGCGCCGTGATGACCTTCCTGGTGGGCTGGTACGGGGCACGGGAGATCTTCGGGATCTCCAACCAGGCGGCGATCGTGCTCGGCGCCGTGCTGGTGGTGACCGGGCCCACCGTCGTGGGACCGTTGCTGCGCTTCGTGAGACCGACGGGTACCACCGGGCCGATCCTGCGCGCCGAGGGTGTGCTGATCGATCCGATCGGCGCAACGGCCGCGCTGATCGCGTTCGAGATCGTCCTCACCGATGCGCCCGGCGAAGCCGTGTCCACCGTGATCGGGGTGGTGATCCTCACCGTCGTCGCAGGCGTCGGAATCGGGCTCGCCGCAGCATTGGCACTCGACACCGCCCTGCAACGGTTCATGATCCCCGATCAGCTGGCGATTCCCGTCACGTTCGCGTTCGTGGTCGCGTCGTTCGTGGCGAGCAACGAGGTCCAGGAAGAGGCGGGCCTGCTGGCCGTCACCGTGCTCGGCATGTACCTGGCCCGGCGGGAGAGCTCCACGATCCGTCAGGTGCTCGAGTTCAACGAGAGCCTGCGCACCCTGCTCATCTCCGCGCTGTTCATCCTCCTCGCGGCCCGGATCGAGGCCGAGGCGTTGCAGGACGTCCTGCTGCCGGCCCTCGGCTTCCTCGTGCTGCTGGTGCTGGTCGCTCGGCCGTTGAGCGTCATCGTGTCGACGGTGCGGTCGTCGCTGTCGTGGCGCGAGCGGGTGTTCCTGATGACGATGGCCCCGCGGGGCATCGTGGCGGCGGCCGTGTCGGCGATCTTCGCACTCCGGCTCGAGGAGGAGAACGTTCCGGACGCGGCGAAGATCGTGCCGATCGTCTTCCTCGTGATCATCGGCACGATCGTCGTGTACGGCTTCATGGCCGGCCCGGCGGCACGCAAGCTGGGGCTGGCCGAAGCGCAGGCGAACGGCATCCTCATCGCCGGGTCGCACGCCACGGCGAGGGGCCTGGCCGGCGAGCTGGCCAAGCGCGACATCAAGGTGCTCATGGTCGACACCGACCCGTACAACGTGACGCGGGCGATCGCAGCCGGGCTGCCGGCCCGACGGATGAGCGTGCTGGCCGACGGGGCCGCCCACGATCTCGACCTGCGTGGCATCGGCCGGCTGCTGGCCTTCACGTCGAACGACGAGGTCAACGCCCTGGCCACGGCCCGGTTCGCCCGGGTGTTCGGGCGCCGGGAGGTGTTCCAGCTCACACCGGGGAAGCGACGCACCGGCGACTCGGTGCCCGAGGAGTACCTGGGTCGCCTCGTCGGGATCGACGGCATCACCTACGCCACGCTCGACGAACGGTCGAGGCAGGGCTGGCGGGTGCGCGGTGCGCGCGGTGGTGCGTTGATCGAGCAGGCCGTGGCGGACGGCCTGTTCATCCCGATGGTGCGGGTGATCGAGGGGCGGATGGCCTTCCTCTGCCGGAACGATCCGCTGCCGACCGAGGGTGACGTGATCGGAGTGGCGGCACCGTCGCTGCAGCGTCAGCTCGACGCCGAGGAGGCGGCACACGACTCCACCGACCCGGCCGGAACCGATCGCCCCGGCGGCAACAACCACCGCCCCGCCGGCGACGAGCACTCCGGTCTCGGCGAGCGGTCTCGTGGCGACAACCGGCCCGCCCGCGCCTCCGACCTGCGATGAGCCACCGGCCACGCCCTCCGGCCGCTCGCTCATCGACCCCAGACGCCCCCACCCTGCGATGAGCCACCGGCCACACTGTCCGGCCGTTGGCTCATCGCTGGAGGTCAGTGCTTGATCATGACGTGCTTGACCTCGGTGTAGTGCTCCACCGCGTACATCGACATGTCCTTGCCGTAGCCCGACTGCTTGAAGCCACCGTGGGGCATCTCCGACACGATCGGGATGTGGTCGTTCACCCAGACGGTTCCGAACTGCAACGCCTTGCTCATCCTCATCGCCCGCCCGACGTCGGACGTCCACACGCTGGCCGCCAGGCCGTAGTCCACGTCGTTGGCCCAGGCGAGCGCCGTCTCCTCGTCCTGTACCGACTGCACGGTCACCACCGGTCCGAACACCTCACGCTGGACGATCTCCGCAGCCTGATCGACGCCCGCGACCACCGTAGGCTCGTAGAAGAACCCGGCACCGCTGCGCACCGAACCGCCCGTGGTGACCTCGGCGCCGGCTTCGACGGCACGGTCGACGTAGCCGGCAACCCGCTCACGATGCACGCCCGAGATCACCGGACCCATCTCGGTGGACTCGGCCATCGGATCGCCGACGTCGATGCTCGCCACGGCATCGGTGAGCTGGTTGACGAAGTCGTCGTGCACCTTGGCGCCGGCGAGCACCCGGCACGGGGCGGTGCAGTCCTGGCCCGAGTTGTAGTAGGCCATCGCCTTCAGCATCTCCACGGCGGCGTCGATGTCGGCGTCGTCGAAGACGATCACGGGCGCCTTGCCGCCGAGTTCGAGGTGCACCCGCTTGAGCGTCTCCGCCGACGTGCGTGCCACCGACTTGCCGGCGCCCACGCTGCCCGTGAGCGACACCATCGCCACGCCGGGATGCTCGCACAGCGCGACGCCGGTGGTGCCGCCGTCGCCGCACACCACGTTGAGCACGCCGGGCGGCAGGATGTCGGCGGTGAGTTCGGCGAGCTTCAGGACGGTGAACGGGGTGAGCTCGGACGGCTTCAACACCACCGTGTTGCCGGCCGCCAGGGCGGGCCCGAGCTTCCAGGTGGCCATGTTGAGCGGGTAGTTCCACGGTGCGATCGAACCGATCACACCGATCGGATCACGGCGCACGTAGGACGTGTAGCCCTCCATGTACTCCCCCGCCGCCCTGCCCTCGAAGAAGCGCGGCGCCGACGCGAAGAAGCGCCAGTTGTCCATCGTGAGATCCATCTCGAACTCGACGATGCCGACGGGCTTGCCGACGTTCTCGCACTCGATGCGTGACAGTTCGTCGATGTTGGCGGTGATGACGTCGGCCACCTTGTGAAGAATCTCGCTGCGCTCGCGAGGCGTCGTGTTCGACCACGACTCGAAGGCGTCGGACGCAGCGCGGACTGCGGCATCGACGTCGGCGGCATCGCTCGCGGGCACCTCGCCGAGGACGTCGCCGGTCGCCGGGTCGAGCACCGTGTCGGTCGCTCCGGTCACCGCCTGCCGCCACTCGCCGCCCACGAAGTTCGCATGTCCCGGTCCGTTTGCGCTCATGGCGCCATACTGCCCTGCGGCGCACCACCGATCAAGAGTCCCGTCAGCCACTCCACGACGGATGTGATCGTCCGTTCACACTGCGGCAACAGATCCGGTTGCACTCCCCGGCCGTGTGGTGTTGAATTCGCACGTGGTCGAGCCGCCCAGCGACGCTCCCCACACGGTGCACGGCGACGCCGCGCAACACCTGTGGGGACACTTCACCAACCTCGACGCCTCGACGCGCGAGCTGCGCGTGATCGAGCGGGGCGAGGGCTGCTACGTCTTCGACGCCCAGGGCCGCCGCTACCTCGACGGCCTCGCCGGGCTCTTCACCAACCAGCTCGGCCACGGCCGCACCGAACTCGCCGAGGCAGCTGCCACCCAGGCGGCCACGCTCGGTTACTTCCCGATCTGGACGTTCGCCCACCCCGCCTCGGTCGAACTGGCGGCCCGGCTCGCGGGTCACGCCCCGCCCGACGTGAACCGTGTGTTCTTCACCACCGGCGGATCCGACGCCGTGGAATCGGCCTGGAAGCTGGCCCGCCAGTACTGGCAGGCGATGGGCAAGCCGGGCAAGTACAAAGTGGTCAGCCGACATCTCGCGTACCACGGCACCACGCTCGGTGCGCTGTCGATCACCGGCATCCCGGCGATCAAGGCACCGTTCGAACCGCTCGTGCCCGGCGCGCTCAAGGTGGCGAACACCAACGAATACCGGTGCAGCCTCTGCCGGCACGCCGGCTCCTGCACCATGTCGTGCGCCGACGACATCGAGCGGATGATCGTCCGCGAGGGTCCCGACACCGTGGCCGCCGTGTTCCTCGAGCCGGTCCAGAACGGCGGCGGCTGCTTCGTGCCACCCGACGACTACTTCCAGCAGGTGCGCGAGATCTGCGACCGCCACGACGTGTTGTTCGTGTCGGACGAGGTGATCTGTGCGTTCGGCCGGCTCGGGCACATGTTCGGATCGGCCCGCTTCGACGCCCGGCCCGACATGATCACGGTCGCCAAGGGCATCACCTCCGGTTACGCCCCACTCGGAGCCCTGCTGGTGAACGACCGGGTCGCCGAGCCCTTCACCGGGCCCGGTGCCGACACCTATCTGCACGGCATCACCTGGGGCGGCCATCCGCTGTCGTGTGCGGTGGCGCTCGCCAGTCTCGACGTGTTCGAGGCCGAGGGCATCAACCAGCACGTGCTCGATCACGAGGCCATGTTCCGCAAGGTGCTCGACGACCTCTCCGACATCCCGATCGTCGGCGAGGTGCGCGGGACGGGCTATTTCTACGCGATCGAACTGGTGAAGGACCGCGACACCAGGGCCCTGTTCAGCCCCCGGGAGGCCGATGCCCTGCTGCGCGGTGTGCTCTCGAACCGGCTCTTCGAACTGGGGCTGATCTGCCGCGCCGACGACCGCGGCGAACCGGTGATCCAACTCTCGCCGCCGCTGATCGCCGGCCCGGAGGAGTTCGGCGTGATCGGCGACGTCCTCCGGCAGGCGCTCACCGAAGCCAGTGAACGACTCCCCGAGCTGTGCAGGACACCGTCGTGACCGACACGAACGTCACGCTCGACGGAGTCGACCGCGCCATCGTGCAGGAACTGCAGATCGACGGCCGCATGCCCTACACCGAACTGTCGAGGCGCGTCGGGCTGTCACAGGCGGCCACGCGCCAGCGGGTGAACCGGCTCATCGACCGGGGCGCGATGCAGGTGGTGGCCGTCACCGATCCGTCCACGCTGGGATTCGACTATCCCGCCATGGTCGGCATCGCCGTCGACGACGACGTGATCCAGGTGGCCGACGCCCTCGCCGAGATCGAGGAGGTCAGCTATCTCGTGATCGCTGCCGGCCGGTTCGACATCCTCGCCGAGATCGTGTGCTCTGACGCCGACCATCTGCTGCGATTCGTCAACGACGACATCCGGCCGCTGCAGGGGGTCCGTGACGTCGAGCTGTTCAACTACCTTCGTCTCGTCAAACAGACCTACACCTGGGGGGCCCGGTGACCGATCTCGCCGACACCGAACCGAGCGCGCCGGCGCCGACGGCCTCCACGGCGGTGGGGATCAGCAACATCACCAAGCGGTTCGGCGACGTCGTCGCGGTCGACGACGTCAGCCTCGACATCGCCGACGGCGAGTTCTTCGCGATGCTCGGCCCGTCGGGATGTGGCAAGACCACCACGCTGCGCATGATCGCCGGGCTCGAGTTCCCCACCCAGGGGAGCCTCACGATCTTCGGTCAGGAGGTCGGCACGCTGCCGCCCAACAAGCGGCCGGTGAACACGGTCTTCCAGAACTACGCGCTGTTTCCGCACCTGAACATCTTCGACAACGTGGCGTTCGGGTTGAAGATGCAGAAGGTGCCCAAGCGCGAGATCGGCACACGTGTCGGCGAGGCACTCGAACTGGTGCGTCTCGGCCACATGGCGATGCGCTCACCCACCCAGCTGTCGGGTGGCCAGCAGCAGCGGATCGCCCTGGCGCGGGCGCTCGTGAACAGACCCAAGGTGCTGCTCCTCGACGAGCCGCTCGGTGCACTCGATCTCAAGTTGCGTGAGCAGATGCAGGGTGAACTGAAGGATCTGCAGCGCAGCCTCGGCATCACGTTCGTGTTCGTCACCCACGACCAGGAAGAGGCGCTCACCATGAGCGACCGCATCGCCGTGATGGACGAGGGCCGGTTGCTCCAGGTGGATCCTCCCGAAGCGATCTACGAGCGCCCGGTCAACCGGTTCGTGGCCGACTTCATCGGACAGACCAACCTCTTGCGCGGCGCCGTGGAGGACCACGACGTGGTCTGTCTGGCCAACGGCGCCCGCGTCCCCCTGACCTCCGGCCTGCCGAAGGGCACCGAGGTGTCGGTGATCCTGCGCCCGGAGCGCGCCGCGATCACCGAACGTTCGCAGACGCCACCGGGCCGGTCGGCCGTCGACGGGGTGATCGAGGGTGCCACGTACCTCGGCAACGCCATCGTGTACCGGGTGGCGATCGACTGGATGGAGATCGACGTGCGCGAGGAGAACCGGCCCGACGCACGCCGCCACGAGCGCGGTGACGAGGTCACCGTCTCCTGGGACGACCGGGCCGTCGCCGTGGTGGCCGAGTGATGGTGGCCGAGTGATGGTGGCCGAGTGATGGTGGCCGAGTGATGGCGACCGAGTGATGGCGACCGAGTGATGGTGGCCGAGTGATGGCGACCGAGTGATGGCGACCGGATGGTGACGCCGTGACGGTGACCGAGGCACCTCCCCCGTCGTCGGGGTCGACGACCGACGTGGCCGACGACGGTGGTGCGGCCGTCGCCACGCCCGAGTTCGAGGCGGCCGCCGAGAAGGCCAAGTCGCGGCGCGGGTTCCTGATCGCGCTCCCGGCCTACGCCTATCTCGTGATCTTCTTCGCGGTGCCGCTGGTGATCGTGATGATCTACTCGTTCGGCACCAGGAACCGGTTCGGGGACACCGAGCTGTCGGGCTGGAACCTCGACGCGTACCGCAAGCTCACCGAACCGCTGGTGCGCGACATCCTGTTCCGCTCGCTGTGGTTGGCGATCCTCACCACCTTGATCTGCCTGGTGGTGGCGTATCCCTTTGCCTACTTCCTCGCCACGCGGACACCGATGGTGCGCAACCTGATGCTGGTGTTCGTGATGATCCCGTTCTGGTCGAACTTCCTCGTGCGCAACTTCGCGTGGCGGGTGCTGCTCGGCACCGACGGGCCGTTCTCGCGCATGACGGAGGCGATCGGCCTCGGCGAGACACGCATCCTGTTCACCCCGACGGCCGTGGTGCTGGGCCTCGTCTACGGATTCCTGCCGTTCATGATCCTGCCGCTGTACGCGTCGATCGAGCGGATCGACCTGGGGCTGGTGGAGGCGAGCCGTGACCTCTACGCGTCGGGCTGGCAGACGTTCCGCCGGGTGTTGTTGCCGCTGTCGATGCCCGGCGTGATCGCCGGGTCGATCCTGGTGTTCGTGCCGAGCCTCGGCGCCTACGTCACACCCGAGATCCTCGGCGGGGCGAAGACCACGCTGATGGGCTCCTACATCGTCACCCAGTTCCTCACCGCCCGGAACTGGCCGGTGGGGGCGTCGCTGTCGTTCACCCTCACCGTGATCATGCTGTTCGCCACGATCCTGTACTTCCGCAAGGGTGGACGGACGTTGTGACGACCGGCATGGCTGCGACACCGCACCCGGCATCCGACGTGGACGAGACGCCGTGAGCGAGAGCACGGCCAAACCCAAGGGGCTCACCAAGTTCCTGCTCGGCAGCAATGCCGTGCTGGTGTACGTCTTCTTCTACGCGCCCATCGTGTTGCTGTTCGTGTTCTCGTTCAGCGACAACCGCAACGTGGGCACGTGGGGCGGCTTCACCTTCGACTGGTACCGCGAGTTCCTCGACAACGAGCCCATCCAGGACGCGATCTGGGTGTCGCTGAGGGTCGCCATCGCCTCCACCGTGATCTCGGTCGTGCTCGGCACGATGGCGGCGCTGGCACTCGAGCGCTTCACGTTCCGCGGCAAACGGGTATTCGACGCGTTGCTCTACCTGCCGATCATCATCCCCGACGTGACCATGGCCGTGATGATGCTGCTGTTCTTCTCGCAGGCACTGGATCTCATCGACTCGGTGTTCGGCGTCCAGTACACGAAGGGCTTCACGACGATCGTGGTGAGCCACATCGCGTTCAACATCAGCTTCGTGTCGGTCGTGGTGCGCGCCCGTCTCGCCGGCATGGACGAGAAACTCGAGGAAGCGGCGCTCGACCTCTACGCGACGCGCTGGAAGACGTTCCGCCACGTCACCCTGCCGCTCATCGCGCCGGGTGTGGCCGGCGGCGCACTGCTCGCACTGACCCTGTCGCTCGACGACGTGGTGGTCACCCAGTTCGCTGCCGGGCCGGGGTCGACCACGCTGCCGGTCTACGTGTTCGGCCTGATCCGCCGCGGCGTGACGCCGCTGATCAACTCGGTCTCGGTGGTGATGCTCACCGTGTCGATCGTGCTGGTGCTGCTGTCGTTGCTGCTGCAGCGCGGTGGCGGCAGCGGGCGCGCGAACCCCGAGCCGGACCCCGACGAGGGCCCGCTCGACCTCGACGACGTCGGCGCCGTCGACGACGGCCACGACCGCCGGCCCGTCTCCATCACCGGAGGATGACAGCAACGTGAAAACCCCTCCGGTGCGGCCACATCAGCGGGCCGGAGCGACATGATCTCGGATGCGTACTGCATCCGGGTGCCACCGTTGCGACGCACACGACGGTGGCTGCACGTGAACAACCAGCAAGCGTGAACAACCAGCAAGCGTGAACAACCAGCAAGCGTGAACAACCAAGAGGGAGCACCATGAAGCGAACACGACCCACCACCCGACGCACACTGCGCCTCGCCGCCGTGCCGCTCACCCTGGCCCTGGTGGCCGGGGCCTGCGGGAGCGACGACGACGACAGCAGTAGCGAGGCCGGCGACGGCGGCGACACGGAGACGACCGAGGCCGGCGACGGCGGTTCCGGCGACGCGGCGGGCGGCGACATGGACACCGCCGCGTGTGCGGTCGACGAAGTCGACGGCGACCTGGCCCTGTACAACTGGGCCGAGTACATCGACCCCGAGCAGCTGCAGGCGTTCGCCGACGAGTACGGCATCAGCGCCACCATGGACGTCTACGACTCCAACGAGGCGATGCTGCCCCAGATCCAGGCGGGCAATTCCGGCTATGACGTGATCGTGCCGTCCGACTACATGGTGTCGATCATGATCGCCGGCGAGTTCGTCCAGCCGCTCGACAAGGACGCGATCCCCAACCTGGCCAACCTGTCGGCGGAGTTCACGGGTCTTTCCTACGATCCCGACGGCGCCTACTCGGTGCCGTACCAGGCCGGCACCACCGGCCTCGCCGTGGACACCGCCGTGGTGGGCGAGGACTTCCCGCGCAGCTGGAGCCTCGTGTTCGACCCGGAGATCGCCGGCCAGTACAGCGGCGCCATCTCGCTGCTCAACGACCCGCGCGAGACGCTCGGCGCCGCCCTCGAGTACCTGGGCTATTCGCTGAACACCACCAGCCAGGACGAGCTGGACCAGGCACGCGACCTGATCTCCGACGCCCGGGGCAACCTGGCGGCGTTCAACACCGACTCGGCCGACGAGCTGCTCACGTCCGGGGAGACGGCGGTCGGCCACGGCTACTCGGGTGACATGTTCACCCAGATCCTGGAGACGGAGGGCGGCACCGACCAGTACCAGTACTTCGTTCCCGAGGAGGGCGGCACCCGCTGGATCGACAACATGGCGATCCCGTTCGACGCCCCGCATCCGTGCACGGCGCACACGTTCATCAACTGGCTGATGGACGGCGAGCAGGGTGCTGCGCTGGCCAACTGGAACTACTACACCACACCCAACGAGGCGGCGAAGCCGTTCCTCGACGAGGATCTGCTGGCCTTCCTCGAGGATCCGAACGTGCTGCCCGGTGGCGAGGAGAGCCTCGAGCTGATCGAGGACACCGGCGACTTCGAGATCAACTTCTCCGACGCCTTCACCGAGGCCAAGGGCTGATCAACGGTCACCGGCGATGAGCGAACCGATCCGGCACCTGTTCGTGTACGGCACGCTGCGACCCGATGACGTGCGATGGCACCTGTTGGCGCCGTTCGTGGTCGACGAAGGGTGGCCCGACACCGTGCCCGGCACGCTGTACGACACGGGCTTCGACTACCCCGCTGCCGTGTTCGGCGACTGTGGCGACCGGATCCACGGCGCCGGCGACGCCACGGTTCACGGCACGATCCACGGTCAGTCGTTCGTCCTGCTCGAGGCGTCGCTCGAGCGTGCGCTGGACGTTCTCGACGAGGTGGAGGACGTGGTCGGCGGCGAGTACTCCCGCGTGACCGTCCGCACCGGTCGCGGTCACACCGCCTGGGCCTATGCCTACGGCCAGGGCCTGGAGCTGACCCCCATCGCCTCCGGTGACTGGCTGACCCACCGTCCACCTCATCTGGCCGTCCCCCTCGACCGATCGCAACGACCGTTTGCGTGACGTTTCCGTTGGGACGTCCCGACATTCCTGCAACGCAAACGTGACGGCCAGGGCGCGCCCACCGTTTGCGTGACGTTTCCGTTGGGACGTCCCGACATTCCTGCAACGCAAACGTGACGGCCGGGGCGCCGTCGTTGCGGTGATGACCCGTCCGGACTGACGACGGGCGGCGACGGTTTCGTAGTGTCGGCCGGATGAGCGCACGAGATCGACTGACCGGCGGACCCTCCAACCTCGGGATCTGGTACTTCACC
The DNA here is from genome assembly GCA_041686315.1 of Ilumatobacteraceae bacterium. Classification (GTDB taxonomy): domain Bacteria; phylum Actinomycetota; class Acidimicrobiia; order Acidimicrobiales; family Ilumatobacteraceae; genus Sva-07. Next base: position 4,316 of record JAWLEC010000016.1, on the reverse strand, counting down.
GATGCCATGAGCGCCGGACAGGCAGCGGAGATGGCGGGCCGGGTGGAGTCGCTCGGCTACTCCACGCTCTGGCTGCCCGACACCGTGGGCCGTGACCCGTTCGCCCACATCGCCTGGCTCGGTTCGCAGACCGAGAGCCTCCAGTTCGCCACCGGCATCGCCAACATCTTCCACCGTCACCCCGGCCCGATGATGCAGGCGGCGAACACCCTCGGCGAGCAGACCGGCGGGCGGTTCGTGCTGGGGCTCGGCGTGAGCCACGGCCCGATGGTGGCCGGGCTGCGCGGCCTCGACTACTCCAAGCCGCTCACCAAGATGCGCGAGTACCTCGCGGCGATGGACAACTCCCCGTTCGGTTCGGTGAAACCCGACGAGCCGCCGCTGCGGCTGCTCGCAGCTCTGGGCCCCAAGATGCTCGAGCTGTCGGCCACCGCGGCCGACGGCGCCCACCCCTACTTCACCACGCCCGAGCACACCGCCGAAGCACGAGAGGCGATCGGCCCCGACGCTCTGCTGTGCGTGGAACAGAAGGTGGTGCTGTCGACCGACGCCGATGCCGCCCGCGCCGCCGCCAACGTGCAGATCGACCGTTACGCCGGCCTGCCCAACTACCGCAACAGCTGGATCCGGCTGGGGTTCACCGACGACGAGATCGAACAGCGCGCCCACCGTTTCGTCGACCACGTGATCGTGTGGGGCGACGAGGACCGGGTGCGGGCGGGCGTGCAGGCGCACTACGACGCCGGCGCCGACCACGTGTGCATCCAACCGGTGTCCACGGACGGGCCGCTCGACCTCGACTGGAACGTCCTCGAGGCGCTCGCCCCGTCGGCCTGACGACGAGGAACGTGACATGACCGACTGGAACCACGTCCGCTACGACACGCCGGCCACCGGTGTCGGCCGCATCACCCTGGCGCGCGCGGAGATGGCCAACGCCCAGAACTACCTCATGATCTCCGAGGTCAACGAGGCGTTCGACGTGGCGGCGCAGGACACCGACGTGCGCTGCATCGTGCTCGCCGCCGACGGCAAGCACTTCTCCTCGGGCCACGACCTCGCCGACCTCGACCCCGACATGGACGAACTGCACACCATCGGCACCCAGTGCCACTTCGACGCCGACGGCGCCGAGGGGTACATGGCGCGCGAGGCGGAGATGTACGTGGGGATGTGCTGGCGGTGGCGCAACATCCCCAAGCCCACCATCGCCTCGGTGCAGGGCAAGGTGATCGCGGGCGGACTGATGCTGGTCTGGCCGATGGACCTCGTGATCTGCTCGGAGGAGGCCACGTTCTCCGATCCCGTCGTGGCCTTCGGGGTCAACGGACACGAGTACTTCACCCACCCCTACGAGGCCGGGGCGCGGCTCGCCAAGGAGATGCTGTTCACCGGACGGGCGATCACCGCACAGGAGGCGCTGCACCACGGCATGGTGAACAAGGTGGTGCCACGCGACGAGCTCGAGTCGGCCACCCTCGAGACGGCCGCCCACATCGCCAAGCGCCCGATGTTCGGGCTCACGCTCGCCAAGCAGTCGGTGAACAACGCCCTCGACGCGATGGGTCAGTACACAGCGCTGCAGTCGGCGTTCGGTCTGCACCACGTGGGCCACAGCCACAACCGCTTGAAGTTCGACTCGCTGGTGGATCCCACCGGGATCCAGGTGATCCGCGACGAGGCCTGAGACGTCACCGGGGCGGGCAGCGCTCCGCGACCCGGCTCAGGCGCGGCGGGTCGACAGGCGATCGAGGATGTTGCGGGTGATCTGTTCCACGTGACGGTCCCGTTCCGCGAGGCCCCAGACCCAGTCGGTGCACCCGGAGGTGACGACCGTGCCGCCGCCGGCCGACACGTAGCTGCCGAGCACGGCATGGCCGTGGGCGATCCGCTCGACGCTCGCCGGGTCGCGGTCGTCGAACAGCCGTGAGGCGATGAACTCGATCTCCGACGGCTCGTTCGGAGCCGGGGGGCGCGACGCCGTGGTCCGGGTGAAGTGGGCAGCCGGTGCGGTGCCGAGGATCTGGAAGTCGGCCGGTGTGCCGTCCTCGCCGGTGGGGTGGGGCAGCCCGTCGCGGTAGGTGAAGTCGCACCCGTCGCACTCGTACCCGACGATCGTGGCGCCGGCACCGAGCACGTCGCCGTAGTCGAGGCCCGTACCGTCGAAGATCCAGTGCTCCGGGCGGTGCAGCGTGTAGCCGCCGGCGCCGCGGGTGGCCCGCTTTCCGATGCGGTGGTAGCCACCGCGGGTGAAACTGACGCCGGTCATGTGGTTCTCGGGCCGGTCGAGGAGATGGTCGGACCAGATGGTGGTGAGCTCGGCCTGCCGGTCGGTGTCGTACACCGGATCGTCCTTGAAACGACCCTTGTATCCGACCATCACCGAGGCGGGGCCATCGGTGGGGCCCGCCCCGGAACCACCCGGCCGCCCGACGGGCTGCTCCATCCGTACCTGCCAGAACGCCGTGTTGCCCGACAGGAACGCCGCGTGGCCGCCGGCAGCGATGAAGGCCTCGACGGTGTCGCGCATCGGTCCCGACCAGTACTCGTCGTGGCCGATCGACAGGTACAGCGAGTACGGCGAGCCCGGCGTGGCGAGCAGTTCGGGATGGTCCTCGAGGTCGGCGTTGGTGACGATGTCGATCGCGTAGCCCTCCCGCTCGGCCCACTGCACGAACGGCAGCTCCCAGTTGGGCCAGCCGGCCGAGCCTCCCCACGGCGACAGGTGGTTCAGCCGGAGGTAGCCGACGTGCGCAGCCGACTGGTGGTCGGGTGGATGCAGCGAGGTCACCCGTTGGCCGGCGCCGGGTGGCTTGGACAGGTAGCCGGGGGCCATGGGCCGCAGCAGCGACGCCTGTGTGGCGCCGGTGTAGAGGTTGCGGCCGCCGACGTCGTTGTACGCGTGCCAGGTGTTGGTTCCGAGCGCCCACAGGATCGTGGCGGTCGTGCTGGTGGGGTCGGGACGCACCACGAAGAACGCCCGGCTGCGGCGGAGCCTGCCGTCGACGTCGATCGTGAGCAGCACCTCGTGGTAGCCGGAGCGCCACGACGGGTCGACGTCGATCTCGACGGCGACCGGCCAGTCGCACCCGCGCTCGGGGGCATCCGGTGGCGTCGGGTGGTCACCGGCCGGAACGCCGTGCTCCTCGAACACCACCTCGCGCTCGGCGCCGATCCGTGCAACCTCGATCGACACGGGCCTCCCGCCCGCCGACGACAGGTGCAGCGCCACCCGCTCCCCCACCGCGGCCGACTGCGGCCAGCAGTATCCCGTGACCGTCTCGTACGCCATGCGCCGACCATAGACAGGCGACCGGCCGGCTGCGAACCGGGAGGGCGGAGAGCGCCTGCCGATCCGGGGGCGGACGCTCACGGTGCGGCGACGGGGTCATCGGGTACGTTCCGTTGCGTCCATGCCCGCCGACCTCCCTGCCGTCGAACTGCTGCCCCGTCCCGCGTCGGGCCGTGTCGTGACGCGCTCGCGCACCGTCCGGCTCGGTGACGTCGACGACCGCGCCCGGCTCCGTCTCGACGCCACGGCCCGCTACCTGCAGGACGTGGCGACCGACGACACCGCCGACGCGCCGTTGGACGACGCCTTCGGTTGGGTGGTGCGCCGCACGATGATCGACGTCCGACGTGCGGCATCGCTCGACGAGCGACTGGAGCTGGCCACGTTCTGCTCGGGCACGGGCCGCAGCTGGGCGGAGCGTCGCACCTCGATCTCCGGCGAGCGTGGCGCGACGATCGAAGCGGTCAGCCTGTGGATCCGCGTCGACCCCACCTCGGGGCGGCCGACCAACCTGACCGACACCTTTCACGAGCTGTACGGCGCGGCCGCTGCCGGTCGCCGGGTGTCGACGCGGCTGTCGCTTGCGCGTCCCTCCCCGGACGCGACGCGCCGTCCCTGGCCGATCCGCCGGGTCGACATCGACCCGCTCCGCCACGTGAACAATGCGGCGCACTGGGCGGCCGTGGAGGAGGTGCTCCCCGCCGGGTCACGGCGTGGTGTCGCCGAGGTCGAGTACCTCTCGCCGCTCGATCCCGGCACCGACGTCGACCTGGTCGTCGCCACCCAGGACGACACCGACACGACCTCGGCGTGGCTCGTCGTCGACGATCGGGTGGTCACCGCAGCCTGCTGGACTCCCGCCCCCACCCACCCGAGAAGCGACAGCGGGGTCTGACTGCTGTCGCTTCTCGGGTCGCGCTCGCGGCAGCACTACGGTCGGGCGATGGCTGATCCGCAGAACGTGGTCGTCGTGCTGCTCGACTCGTTGAACCGGCACATGGTGGGGGCATACGGCGGCGACGAG
>JAWLEC010000140.1:0-8057 GCA_041686315.1 Ilumatobacteraceae bacterium | reverse complement strand
GACCCCGGCCTCGGGCTGCGGGTTGGCGGCGGCCTCGGCGCGGGCGGCGGCCTGCTGGGCCTGCCAATCGGACTCGCTGATCACCGAGCCGTCGGCTGCGTGCCACTCCATCTCGCCGGTGGCGCTGTTGGCGCGCCATTCACCGTCGGCATAGTCGACGTCGACCTCGGCGTCACGGCCACCGGCGGGAACGCCCTCGGCGAGCTGGGTCTCGGAGCGGATGTCGACGCGGACGCCGGTGAGGCGGGCGGCGAGGCGTGCGTTCTGGCCCTCACGGCCGATCGCCAGACTGAGCTGGTGGTCGGGCACGATCACGTCGGCGGCCGTGCCGTCGTCGGAGATGTTGACCTGGGTGACCTTGGCCGGCGACAGGGCCTTGGCGACGAAGTCGGCGAGGTCGTCGCTGAACGGGACGATGTCGATCTTCTCGCCGCGCATCTCGTTGACGACCATGCGCACGCGCCCGCCGCGGGCACCGACGCAGGCGCCGACGGGGTCGACGTTGTGGTCGTTGGACCACACGGCGATCTTCGTGCGGTGGCCCGGTTCGCGGGCGCACGCCTTGATCTCGACGATGCCGTCGGCGATCTCGGGCACCTCGAGTTCGAACAGCCGCTTGATGAGGCCCGGGTGTGTGCGCGACACCACGATCTGCGGGCCCTTCGGCGTCCGCCGCACCTCGACGATGTACGCCTTCTGGCGGTCGCCCTGGGCGGGACGCTCGAACGGCACCTGCTCGGCCTGGGGCAGCAGGGCCTCCACCCTGCCGAGGTCGAGCAGGGTGTAGCGGGCGTCGGTGCGCTGGATGATGCCCGTGACGATGTCACCCTCGCGGTTGGCGTACTCTTCGAACTTGCGCTCGGACTCGACTTCGCGGATGCGCTGGCTCATCACCTGGCGGAACGTCTGCGCAGCGATCCGGCCGAGCTCTTCCTTGCGCGGCGTGTCGTCGCGTTCGTTGACCCAGTTGCCGACCTCGTCGACGTCGTAGGCGATGAAGCGGAACTCCATGGTGTCGGGGTCGACCGTCACCACGACTTCGTCGGCCGCATCGGACCGGCGCTTGTACGCCGAGGCGAGAGCATCGACGAGTACGTGCAGCAGCGCGTCCTCCGACAAGCCCTTCTCCTGGGCGAGCATCCCGATGGCTTCACTCATGTCGAGGTTGCTCACGACGTCTGCTTCTCCTTGTTGTCCTGCTGCTTGCTCTGCTGCTTGCGGTCCGGCTGCTTCGACTTCTGATGCTGCTTGCCCGGACCCTTGCCCGGCTTGGGCTTCGGATCCCACTCGACGACGGTGCGGGCCTTGTCGACGGCATCGAACTCGATGACCCGTTCGGTGCCGTCGTCGAGCAGCAGCGTTGCCGCCCGGTCGTCGGCGGCGACGAGACGGCCCTGCACGCGGCGGGGGTCGGCCTGGGGATCGCGGAGGCGGACGGTGACGTCCTTGCCCACCTCGCGCCGGAAGTGCGCCGGTGTGCGCAGCGGCCGCTCGAGGCCCGGGCTGGTGACCTCGAGTGTGTAGTGGCCGGCGATCGGGTCGTCGTGGTCGAGCTCGCGCGAGACGAGGCGGGTCGCCAACGACAACGTGTCGAGGGTGATGCCGCTGTCGGAGCCGGGCGGCGTGTCGAGCGTGACGCGGATGGTGGCACCCCGTCGTTCGATGTCGTACACGTCGAGGCCGAGGTCGGAGGCGATGGGTTCGACGAGTGCCCGGACACGGTCGATCTCGGTCGCTGCGCTCATGCGAACTGCCTCCTTTCAACAAACAAGGCGTGGGGCCCAGCCCCACGCCTTTCGGTTCCGAACCAAATGCGAGAGAGCATGATAGCAGCACGACCGGCCGGTTCGTCCGGGTCCGTCCTCGTGCCACCCGCCTGCGCACCGATATGTTCGGCGGGTGCTCCGGATGTCGACCCTGCTCCTGCGAACCCTGCGCGACGACCCCGCCGACGCCGAGGTGGCGAGCCACCGGCTGCTCGTGCGGGCCGGCTACATCCGCCGGGCCGCGCCGGGCGGATTCTCGTGGCTGCCGCTCGGATGGCTCGTGTACCGCAACGTCGAGCGGATCGTGCGGGAGGAGATGGACGCCGCCGGTTTCCAGGAGGTCCACTTCCCGGCCCTGCTGCCCAAGGAGCCCTACGAAGCCACGGGCCGCTGGACCGAGTACGGCGACAACCTGTTCCGCCTGCAGGACCGGCGTGGCGCCGATTTCCTGCTCGCCCCCACCCACGAGGAGATGTTCACGCTGCTGGTGAAGGACGTCTGCGGCTCGTACAAGGACCTGCCGCTGTCGATCTACCAGATCCAGACCAAGTACCGAGACGAGGCCCGCCCCCGCGCCGGTCTGCTGCGTGGCCGCGAGTTCGTGATGAAGGACTCCTACAGCTTCGACCTCGACGACGACGGCCTGCAGGCCTCGTACGACGCGCACCGGGCCGCCTACGTGTCGCTCTTCGACCGGTTGGGGCTGCCGTACGTGATCGTGTCGGCGATGTCGGGAGCGATGGGCGGGTCCGCATCGGAGGAGTTCCTCGCTCCCATGGACGTGGGCGAGGACACCTTCGTGCGCTGCACGTCGTGCGACTACGCCGCCAACGTGGAGGCCGTGGAGACACCGGCCCCCGCCCCGATTCCGCTGGATGGCCTGCGGCCCGCCGTCGTGCACGACACGCCGGAGACGCCCACCATCGCCACGCTCGTCGACTTCGTCAACGCCCGTCCCGCCACGCGCCGTCCCGACCGTGACTGGACCGCTGCCGACACCCTCAAGAACGTGCTCGTCAACCTGCGGTATCCGGACGGCGACGTCGAGCCCCTGGCGATCGGGTTGCCGGGCGACCGCGAGATCGACATGAAGCGCCTCGAGGCCCAGGTGGCCCCGGCGGTGCCCGAACCGTTCGGCGACGAGGACTTCGCGGCGCGACCTCAGCTGGCGAAGGGGTACATCGGCCCGGGTTCGCTCGGCAGCGGTGGGGTCACGGGGATCCGCTACGTCGTCGATCCCCGGGTGGTCGACGGCACGGCCTGGATCACGGGCGCCGACTCGCCCGGCCACCACGTGATCGACCTGGTGGCCGGACGTGACTTCACCGCCGACGGCACCATCGAAGCCGCCGAGGTCCGCGCCGGCGACACCTGCCCGCAGTGCGGTGAGCAGGTGGAGATCGCACGGGGCATCGAGATCGGCCACATCTTCCAGCTCGGCCGCAAGTACGCCGAGGCCCTCGAACTCACCGTGCAGGACCAGCACGGCAAGCCGGTGGTGCCCACGATGGGGTCCTACGGCGTCGGCGTGACGCGGTGTCTGGCGGCGATCGCCGAGGCCACCCACGACGAACTGGGGTTGTGCTGGCCGCGGGCGATCGCGCCGGCCGACGTGCACGTGGTGGTTGCCGGCAAGGACGGCGGACCGCAGCGGCCGGCCGCGGAGGAGCTCGCCGCCGGGCTCGAGGCGGCGGGGTTGCGGGTGCTGCTCGACGACCGCTCGGGCGTGTCACCCGGCGTGCGGTTCAAGGACGCCGAGCTGATCGGCGTGCCCACCATCGCCGTGGCCGGACGTGGCGTTGCCGACGAGGACCGTCCCAGCATCGAGGTGAAGGACCGCCGCACCGGCGACCGGATCGACGTTCCCGTCGCCGAGGCCGTCGACCACCTCGTGGCTGTCTGCCGCCCCTGACGACCCCGTTCGCCAGGGGTCAGACCCCTGGCGAACTCAGGCGTGGCGGAGCAGGCCCTGGTCGATCACGACGCGTTCGGTCGACGGGTCGTCGGGGTCGACGGCGCTGGTGGTGAACACCGACTCGCCGTCGCCGAGCGACCACATCTTCACGGTCAACGCGTCTCCGGGGAGCACCGGTGCGGCGAAGCGGGCCTCGACGTGGTGGAACCCCGCCGGGTCGCTGTCGCACAGGGTGTGCAACAGGGCCCGCCCGGTGAAGCCGTAGCTGCACAGCCCGTGGAGGATCGGCCGGTCGAATCCGCCGATCGCCGCGAACGCCGGATCGGTGTGCAGCGGGTTGCGGTCGCCCGACAACCGGTACACGAACGCCTGGTCGGGGGACGTGCGGTAGGTCACCTCGTGGTCGGGGTCACGTTCGGGTGGCACGTTCTTCGGGCCGGACGGACCGCGGTCGCCGCCCCAACCGCCCTCGCCGCGGATGAACACCGACGACGTGTTCGTGTAGAGCGGTTCGCCGTCCATCAGCGCACGCGACTCGCTGACCACCACGGCCGCCTTGCCCTTGTCGTACATCCCGGTGATCTCGCTGGTGATGGTGGCCGTGCCCTCCACCGGAATCGGGCGGTGCAACGTCACGGCCTGCTGACCGTGCACCAGCAGCGCCGGGTTGAAGCTGCCGATGTTGCCCATCGCCGAGCCCCTCCCCCAGCCGATCACGACGGGGAAGGTGGGGAACACCTGCTGGTCGACGCCGCTGGTGTTCTCGGTGGTGAATTCCAGTTCGTCGGCGCCGGCGCCGATCCCCACGGCGTAGAGCAGGGCGTCCTTGGAGGTCCAGCTGGCCTCGACGGGGTCGCTGGTGGTTCCGACGGCGTCGGGATCGAGTGGCATGTGTCGTCTCGCTTTCGTCCGGTGGGTGGTTCGGTCTTCGTCCGGTTGGTTCGGTCAGGTCGAGAGCATGGTCTGGGGCCAGCTGCCGGTGGTGCCGTCCATGCCCGAGTTGCCCCGGGCCTTCGACAGCAGGTCGGCGACGATCGGGCCGAGCGCCGTGGGATCGTCGACGGGGTCGGTGGAGGGACCGCGCACCCAGCCCTCGGCGACGGCCAAGGTCTGGCCCGACGCCTCGAAGACCCGGCCGGTGACGCCGGCCGACTCCTGCGAACACAGCCATGTCACGATCGGGGCGATCCAGTGCGGTGCCCGTGCCTCGCGGTCGGCGTCGGTCTCCGGCGCCGGGCCCAGCCCCTCGGTCATCCGTGTGAGCGCCACCGGACCGACGGCGTTCACCGTCACGCCGTACCGGGCGACCTCGAGGGCGACGATGTTGGTGAACGCGGCGATGCCGGCCTTGGCGGCGCCGTAGTTGGCCTGGCCGGGATTGCCGTAGATGCCCGACACCGACGTGGTGTTGACGATGCGACCGCTCACCGGTTGGCCGGCCTTGGCCCTCTCGCGCCAGTAGGCGACGGCCCATCGGGACGGGGCGAACGTGCCCTTCAGGTGCACGTCGATGACGGCGTCCCACTCCTGCTCGGTCATGTTGGCGAGCACGCGGTCACGCAGGATGCCGGCGTTGTTCACCACGGCGTGGAGATCGCCGAATGTCTCGACGGCCATGTTCACCATGCGCTGGGCTCCCTCCCAGTCGGCCACGTTGTCGCCGTTGGCGATCGCCTCGCCGCCCATGGCCTCGATCTCGGCCACCACCTGCTGGGCGGGAGAGAGGTCGCCGCCCGTGCCGTCGATCTCCCCGCCGAGGTCGTTCACGACCACCTTCGCCCCCTGGCGCGCCAGGCTCAGTGCGTGCTCGCGGCCGATTCCCCGACCCGCCCCGGTGACGATCGCCACCCGTCCGTCGCACAGTCCACTCATCGCTTCGATTCCCCTCGCGTTCTCGTCGTCGTACGCACCGGTCCCGCCGGTGCCGGCCCGATCGTAGGGTGACGCCGGTGCGCGACTGCCAGTGGACGAGGCGCGACCCGCCGAGGCTTCGGTGGGCGCAGCGCAGTGCGCCTCGGCACGCACCCCTCCTAGCCTGGCGCCGTGACGAGTAGCCCGGTGACGCGCCCCCCGGTGACCAGCAGCGCCGCGAACAGCGACGATCTCGACGATCCGGCCGGAGTCGAGCAACTCGACGCCGACGTCGTGGTGGTCGGCGCCGGCCCGGCGGGCGCGGCGGCCGCCATCGAGCTCCGCCGGGCCGGTCGCACCGTGGTGGTGCTCGACAAGGCGGTGTTCCCGCGCGACAAGTGCTGTGGCGACGGGCTCACGACCCTTGCTCTCCGCGAGCTCGAGCACCTCGGGCTCGAGCCGGGCGCGATCAGCGACTGGTTCGACGTGACCGGCGCTGCGATCCGCTCCCCCAACGGGCGTGACGTGTACGTACCGTTGCCCACCCAGGGCCGGTTCGCTGCCGTGGCACCTCGTCTCCAGCTCGACGACGCGCTCGTGCGACTGGCACGCAAGGACGGCGCCGACGTGCGCGACGGCCACGGTTTCCGCGGCATGGAGGAGGCCCTCGACCACGTCGTCGTCGACGCCGACGGCCTCCGCATCCGGACGCGGTACGTCGTGGCCGCCGACGGCATGTGGAGCCCCGTCCGCAAGGCCGTCGGCGCCAATCCCGACGGCTACCGCGGCGAGTGGCACGGGTTCCGCCAGTACGCCCGCAACGTCACCGGCACCGCCTCCACACAGCTCCACGTGTGGTTCGAACCCGATCTGCTCCCCGGCTACGCCTGGTCGTTCCCACTCCCCGACCGCCGGGCCAACATCGGCTTCGGCGTGCTGCGCGGGGAGGGCCGGCGGGTCCAGGACATGAAGCAGCAGTGGGTCGACCTGCTGCAGCGACCGCACGTCGTCGAGGCGCTCGGTCCGGGGTTCGAACTCGAGGACCGTCACACGGCGTGGCCCATCCCTGCCCGTGTCGACAGCGCCGTGCTGGCCACCGGGCGCACTCTGTTCGTCGGCGACGCGGCGATGGCCACCGACGTGATGACCGGGGAGGGAATCGGGCAGGCGCTGCTCACCGGACGTCTCGCCGCCGAGTCGATCATCGCCGCCGGCGCACTCCAGCCCGACGACACGGCGGCGATCTACCGTGCCGGGGTGCACCACCACCTGGTGGCCGACCACCGGATGTCGGCTGCGCTGGGCTCCGTGCTCGCCACTTCGTGGGGCGCTCGCGGAGCGATCCGCGTGGTGGCGGCGAGCGGCGAGTGGGGTCGCCGCAACTTCGCCCGCTGGATGTTCGAGGACGAACCTCGCGCCGTCGTCCTCACTCCGAGCCGCTGGCACCGCCGGTTCCTGGGTCGCTCCGGCACCTATTGCTGAATTCGCCAGCAGAGACGCTGACGGGTGACGGCTTCGGCCGGCTCCGCCCGCCGGCGTGGTCAGGGCATCGGGTCGTCGCCGCCGGGCTGCGAACGGAAGTCGACCCCGTCGACCGATCCGCTGATGCCGTCACGGTCGATGTCACCCGGCTCGCCGGGTGCTTCCGACACCTCCACCACGTCGTCGTCCTTCGGCGGCCCCTCGTAGATGTCACGCAGGCCGAGCATGGCGCCCGCCGCCGCCGCACCCATGAGGCCGGCCTTCCGGCGACCGGCTTCGATCGACGACAGTCGGCGCGCCGCAGCAGCTTCTTCCCGTTCGACGGCCGCCACGTCGATCGCCGCGACGTCGTCGAGATCGGGCAGCGGTGGGCCACCGGCTCGTTCGTCGTCGTGAATGCCTCGCTCGTCGGCTGCCATCCCCACCCAGGATACGGCGGCAGGTCGGAAGCGAGAACGGCGCTTCAGGTGACCACGACGGCCATGCCGAGCGCGGCGCCGGCGACGAGCACCCACGAGATCACTCCCAGCAGCAGCGGCTTCCCTCCGAGACGACGGAGGCGGTCGAGACGAACCCCGGCCCCCAGACCGAACATGCCGGCGGTGAGCAACAACGTTTCGGCATCCTTGGCCCGTGCGAGCGCATCGTCGGACAGCCAGCCGGTGGCGCGCAGCCCGATCATGGCGAGGAAGCCCACCACGAACAGCGGCACCAGCGGAACGTGGGGAGCGGCGTCGTCGGGGCTCACCGGGCCGGCACCGGCCGCCCGGGCCGACTCGAGACGCCGGCGGCGAGCGATCCCGACCCCGAACACCATGGGCGCCAGCATCGCCACCCTGGTGAGCTTCACGAGCGTCGCCGGAGCGAGGGCTGCCTCGGCGTACGCCGAGGCGGTCGCCGTCACCTGCCCCACGTCGTGCACGCCCGCGCCCACCCACGTGCCGAACGTCTCGTCGGTGAGGCCGAGGGCGTGGCCGAGCGCCGGCAACGTGAAGATCGACAGTGTGCCGAACAGCGTCACGAGTCCGATCGCATAGGCGGTC
>JAWLEC010000139.1:0-8075 GCA_041686315.1 Ilumatobacteraceae bacterium | reverse complement strand
CAAGTCGATCCCGCAGGGCGCAGCGACGCAGGTGTGGGCGGCGACGTCACCGGAGCTCGTCGACCACAGCGGCGCCTACCTCGCCGACTGCGGCCTCGGTGTCGAGGGCGCCAACATCGGCCGCAACGGATTCGAGCCCTACATCACCGACGTCGCCACCGCCGACCGTCTGTGGGACCTGTCCGAACGCCTGCTCGCCTGATTACACCAGGGGTCAGACCCCTGCTGTACTCCTTGCGGGAATCGAGGTGTCATGTCCGGTCGAGCCGATCGAGTACCTCGGCCAGGGTGACGTCGGGGCGGTCGCGGAACTCCGCCATACGGGCGTAGAGGCCAGCGGCGGCGTCGCCGAATCCTGCCGGGAGGTCGTTGGCTTCGAGTGCGGCTGCGATCTGTTCCATCTCGCCGACGAACCGCCACGCCTTCGGGGCGGTCATCGCTGCGGTGATCTCCGACCGTTCGGCGGTGCCCGGCTGGGAGATGTCCCACTCGGCGAGGAGTGCATCGCCGACACCTTCGGACTCGGCGAGCGCCCGCGCCGTGAGCAGCAGCGACGACGACACCTTGGTCCAGAGGGCGTAGGCCATCTTGAGCGCCGAGGCAGCGCCGGGGCCGCCGTCGATCGGGCGGGCGTCGAGCGGCGATCCGGCCCACAGGTCAGCGACCGTCCCGACGGCGTCGGGGTCGTCGCCCGAGAGGTACAGCCGGGTCGTGCCGGCGCGCGTGGCGGGCGGGCCGATGATGCCGCCGTCGACGAAACGCTCCAAGCGGGTGGCGATGTGGCGGGCGGTGTCGGGGGCGATGGCGTTGGCGTCGAGGTAGGTCCCGTCGAAGCCGAGGTCGGCCACCTCGTCGGCGACGGTGACCGCCTCGCCGGGCGGGCAGACCGACACGATCACCGCGCTGCGCTCGGCGAGCTCGGCGAGCGTCGGTACCGCCGTCGCGCCGGCGTCTCGCGCCCGTCGTTCGGTGTCGGGCGATCGCCCGTACGAGCACCACAGCACCTCGCCCGTGCAGGCAGCCGCGACGCTCGCTCCCATGGCGCCCGGATGCAGCACACCGACGGGGCCGAGGTTGCTCACGGGGTGACGCCGTGGTCGGCGAGGAAGTCGAGCGTCCGGCCGAGTGCCATCGCCGCCGAGCGGGCGTCGTAGGAAGCGCGGGCGTCGCAGCTGAAGCCGTGGTCGGCGCCGGGGTAGACGTGGACCGGGACGTCGGGATGGGCGGCGGCGATCGCCTCGACCTGCTCGAGCGGGATGCCGTGGTCGAGCTCGCCGAAGTGCAGCATCGTCGGCACGATCGGCTGACGGTCGTTCATGGAGAAGATCTGGCCGCCGTAGTAGCCGACGGCGGCAGCGATCGGGAGCGTGTCGGCGGCGACCCAGGCCAGGGTGCCGCCGAAGCAGTAGCCGATCACGGCGACCAGGCCGGTGTCGGCGACGTGGTCGACGGCGGCGGCGACGTCGAGCATCGCTTCGCCGCCGGCGACCTGCATCGCCAGCTCGATGCCCCGCTCGCGGCCGGCGTCGTCGTAGTCGAGCTCGACGCCGCGCTCGCCCCGGTCGAACAGCGCCGGGGCGATCGTCCGGTAGCCGAACTCGGCGTAGCGGTCGACGACGGAGCGGATGTGGGCGTTGACCCCGAAGATCTCCTGCACGATCACGATCGACGAGGAGGCGCCGTCGGGATGCACCTCGTAGGCGTCGAGCTGGTGGCCGTCGCTGGCGGTGAGTCGCGTCATGTAGAGCGACCGTACCGTTCGATCCGACGAGCCGACCGGAACTTCCGTGTCCGCGTCCGAGGAGTAGCATTCGCCGCCAGGGCTCGGAGACCGACATCTCGGATCGTCGGGGCTCCGATCGGGGGAACCCTTCCCCCATCGACGAGCGAGCGGAACAGACGTGCAAGCCATCAGTGAGGACACCTCGAACGGACGTCTCGACCGGCTCGTCCCGCGGATTGTTCTCGACTGGGTCACCGACGAACCGGATCGCCGCTGGAGGGTGGTCGAGGGCACGATGGTGTTCGCCGACATCTCGGGCTTCACCGCCCTCTCGGAGAAGCTCGCCACGCGGGGCCGGATCGGTACCGAGGAACTCGTCGAGACGCTGAGTCGTGTCTTCAGCGGCATGCTCGGGATCACCGCGCAACGGGGCGGCCAGCTGCTCAAGTTCGGGGGTGACGCACTGCTGCTGTTGTTCACCGGCCCCGATCATGCTCGTCAAGCGGCATCGGCGGCGGTCGAGATGCGCAGTGAGCTCCGGCGGGTGAGCCAGATCCCGACCTCGGTCGGCAAGCTCAAGCTCAAGATCTCGATCGGTGCCCACTCCGGCGCATTCCATCTGTTCCTGGTCGGCGACCGGTACCGGCAGCTGGTGGTGGGTGGTCCGGATACCACGGTGGCGATGGACGCCGAGACAGCTGCCGAGGCTGGCCAGATCGTCGTCAGCGAGACCATGGCCGGGCTGCTCGGGCGGGGGAGCACGAAACCGCGCGACGACGGTCAGCTGATGGTCACGTGGCGCAAGGGCGCGGTCGATCCGATCGGTGCACCGCACCGTCGCGAATCCGACCCCGAAGCGGCTGCCCAGGTGACGCCACCGATCATCGCGTCGGTGCTCGAACACGGTGCACCAGACCCGGTCCACCGGATCGCCACGATGGCGTTCTTCAAGTTCAAGGGCACCGACCAACGTCTCGCCGATGACGGCCCCGACGCCTTGGCCGACGACCTCCATCGGACGCTCGAGATCGCCCAGGCGGCGTTCGAAGCCGAGGACATCGCGTTGCTCTACGTCGATGTCGACGCGAACGGGGGAAAGCTGTTCTGCAGCTCCGGCATCCCCGTCACCAGCGAGGACGACGAGGGCCGGATGCTCCGTGCGGCCCGGTCGATCGTCGACGCCGAGCCACCCCTTGCGCTGCAGGTGGGGATCCACCGCGGCCACGTGTTCGCCGGTGAGCTGGGCGCCCGCGACCAGGCGGTGTTCTCGATCATGGGTGACACCGTGAACACGGCGGCGCGCATCATGGTGACCGCCCCACCGGGGGTGATCCACGCTCACCCGGCCGTCCTCGAGATGGCCCGGACGCGCTACGACACCGAGCCGCAGGGGCCGTTCACGTTCAAGGGGAAGGCCCAGCCGCAGGTCGTGTACCGCGTGGGTGACGAACTCGGGCCGCGGGAGACGATCGACGGTCACGACCTCCCGTTCCACGGTCGTGATGCCGAGCTCGCCGACCTCCGTGAGCGCGTGGCCGCCGTCGAGGGTGGACGTGGGGGCGTCGTGACGCTGGTCGGTGCCGCCGGGCTCGGCAAGTCGCGTCTGATTCGCGAGGCGCTCGGTTCGGAACATCCCCGCTTGCTCGACATGCACGCCGAGCCCTACGGCTCGAGCAACAGCTTCCGGGTCGTCCGCGATCCGCTGCGCGCCCTGTTCGGACTGAGCGGCGACGACTCGAGCGCCCTCGTCGACGCGCTGCGGCACACCGTGCAGCAGAGCGCGCCACTACTCGAGCCCTACCTACCGCTGATCGGCGACGCCCTGCAGCTGCCCGTGCCGTCCACCCCGGAGGTCGACGCCATCGGGCCGCAGTACCGACCCGATCGGACGGCGGACGCCGTGCTCGAGTTGGTGGACGCGGTACACGACGGCCCGCTCGTCGTCATCGCCGAGGACATGCACTGGGCCGACGATGCCTCGGCACACCTGCTCGGGCGGATCACCGACGCGACGACGTCGCATCCCTGGCTGGTGATCGTCGCCCGTCGCGACGACGAGGGCGGGTTCGCCCCGGCGTCGGGCGACCGGATCACGATCGAGCCGCTGCCGGACGACGCGGTGCGTGCGCTCACCATCGATGCGACCGAGGCTGCGCCGTTGCGACCCCACGAGATCGATCTGGTGGTCGAGCGCGCTGCCGGCAGCCCGATGTTCGTGGGCGAGCTGATCG
The DNA here is from genome assembly GCA_041686315.1 of Ilumatobacteraceae bacterium. Taxonomy (GTDB): domain Bacteria; phylum Actinomycetota; class Acidimicrobiia; order Acidimicrobiales; family Ilumatobacteraceae; genus Sva-07. The sequence goes on along the minus strand of JAWLEC010000139.1, from coordinate 4,121 downwards.
CCGCCGCCCAGGAGCTCGGGTCGCTCGATGCGGTGCCCGAGTCGCTCCAGGGCACGTTGGCAGCCCAGGTCGACGCCTTGGATCCGTTGTCGAAGCGGGTACTGTCGTACGCCTCGGTGCTCGGGCGGAGCTTCCGGCGCGCCGTCGTCGACGAGTTGCTGCGACGGGAGGGCCTGGAACTCGACCAGGCCACGATCACGCTGCTGAGCCGCTTCATCGAGGCGGACGGCCCGACTCGGTACCGGTTCCGCAACGGTCTGGTCTGCGACGTCGTCTACGACAGCCTGGCGTACCGGGTCCGGACCCGGCTGCACGGCGAAGCCGGAGCGGCCTATGAGTCCCTCAGCTCGGGCGACGGCAGCGACGTGGCGGTGCTCTCGCTGCACTTCTCGAAGTCCGGCGACCACGAACTCGCCTATCGCTACGCCCGGGCCGCCGCCGCGCGCGCCGATCGCGCCTTCGCCGCCGCCGAGGCCGTCGTCCACTACGAGCGGGCAGTCGACGCCGCTCGACATCTCGACGCCGTCGGTGACGACGAACTCCGCAGGCTCTACGTGGCCCTGGGCGATGCGCGCCAACACGCCGGACTCTTCGCGGCGGCGCTCGACGCGTACCGCCACGCATCTCGGGTCGCCGGCGACGACGTGGTGGCGCTCGCAGAGATCCACCTTCGACGGGCGCGAGTACGCGAGCGAGCGGGTTCCTATTCGCTGGCGCTCCGGGAGACGTCGCGGGGCCGGAGGCTCGTCGAGGCGGATGGCGCTCGCAGTGACGCCGTGCTGGCGCAGCTGCTCGCCCATTCGGCATTCGTCCGCGCTCGCCAGTCGCACGGCGAGCAGGCGAGACGCCTCGGGGTCGCGGCCGCCGAACTCGCCGACCGGTGCGGGGAGCGAGCGGCCCTGGCCCGTGCCTACCACGCTGTGTTCCTGGCCGAAGTCATCGAGGGAACCGACGGTATGACCGACTGGGCACAACGGGCGCTCGAGGTGTACGAGGAACTCGGCGATCTGGAGGGACAGGCGCACATGGCGAGCAACCTCGGTGGCGTCGCCTACTTCGACAGCGACTGGGAGGCGTCGGTCGACCTCTACCGCCAGGCGATCGAGTCCGACCAGCGGATCGGCAACCTGCTCGATGCCGCCATGACGCAGGCCAACATCGGCGAGGTGCTCGTCAACCAGGGGCGTCTCGACGAGGCGGAACCGATCCTGCGCGACGCGATCCGTGTGCTGCGCGCCTCGGACTTCGGTGCAGTGCCGTTCGTGGAGATGCACCTCGGCCGATGCCTGACTGCGCGAGGCGACCTCGACCAGGCCGAGCGTCTGCTGCGCCGCGGGCTCGACCAGTGGTTGGCGACCGGGCGCGCAGCGTCAGCTCACGAGACGGCGGTCCATCTCGGTGACTGCCTGGTGCGCGCCGGTCGCCCCGACGAGGCGCTTGCGGTGTTCTCGGAGGTCAAGGGCGCCGATCCGGAGGACGTCGCGATCTTCGAGGCGGCGACGGCGCTCATCACGGCGAGCGCCCTCGTCGAGCTCGACCGTGTCGACGAGGCGCGGGAGGTCCTTGCGGGTGGGGTCGCCGCCGCCCGCGATCGTGCTCAGACCTTCGACCTGGCCCGGCTGCTGCTGCTGGCCGATCGGATCGGTCCGCCGTTCGATACGCGTCTGGAGACCGTCGAGCCGGCCGAAGAGGCCTACCACCTCTTCGACCGGCTGGGTGTGCTCAGTACGGCTGCGGCTTGACGCCTACGGTTGGCGTCTGGTCACCGGAACCACGGGTCGCCGCTACCGAACAGCGTGATCGTCTGGAAGATCGCCCCGCCATCCAGCACCCTGTCGTCGGCCACTAGGCACCATGGCGCTGTGCCGTCGACGTTGGCGCCCGGCGTTCCGATGCCGATGAACGGCTGGGTCGCATCGAGCACGACCAGGGATTCAGCCGGATTCTCGGGGGCGGTAATCGTGCTCTGGGTGAACGACTCGCACCACAGCAGGTCGGTGTACGGGGCCGGGCCCTCTGCGTCGTAGTCGATCTCGCGGTCGAGCAGGGCGTCGATCTGAGCTGGCGAGGTCGTTGCCGGGATGGGCGCCGCTGTGATCGTGACCAAACCTGTGACATCCTGTGGACCTCCGTCGACACCGACCGTGGAGTTCACCCAGAACACCCGGTCGTCTGTCACGCCAGGATCGCCAGCGTCCTGGATCTCCACTGTGACACCCACGTCGACGCACTCGGCGCTCGTCTTCGGTCCATTCTCACCACGGAAGAACACGGCGCTGGTGAAGCTCTCGCCGGTGTCGCCGAGCTCACTCACCTGTTCCTGGCAGTCGACGGCGAAGTCGAACTCCGATGTCAGCTCGAAGCTCGTGAGGTCCTCGATCGACACGCCGGCATTGTTGTTCGCTGTCGAGGTCACGGTCACACTCGTGAAGGGCGTTTCCGGTGTCAGGACCACGGTCCCGGGGTAGCCGCTGAGCTCGCCGGGATCGCCGCCGAGCGGCACCTCCTGCGGGGTGGCGCCGTCGAAGCCGACTTTCAGGTCGCCGCGCTGGAACCGGTCGACGTTGAGAGTCACCGACTGTGCGGACACCCCCAATGGGTCGAAGTAGGGCCCGAGTTCGATCGTCAGCGACTCGCTCCTGTTGATGGTTCCGGCGTTCGAGTTCCCGCAGTTGCTGTTGTCCGATGAGATGCCGAGTGCGGAATCATCGATCTGCACCGTGTCGGCGAGCGAGGTGCCGTCGTTGGCGACGAATTGCAGCAGGTCGCCGCTGAGGGGCCGGATCGCTGCACAGGGCTGTGCCGTCTCGATCTCCTCGCTCCGGTCGACGATCCCGTCGCTGCCCTCGTCGAGCAGGACCTGGCCGGTGCGGTCGGCGAGGTCGATCGTCAACGTGCCCTCGAACGCGGTGGGATCCGCCGTGGTCTCCGGGGGTGGCTCCTGGCCAGACGCCCCCGACGACGTCAGTGCGACGGCACTTCCGATCGCCAGTCCTACCGCCAGCACCGCTCCGATGTTCCGTCGAGTACCTGCAATCATGTCGCCTCCTGAGGCCTGGTTCGTCCCCCGTACGAATCACGCACTGAGAGTGGCATTGTCCCATCGATGGGTTGTGATGTCCACCAAAACTGCAGGTGACGGCCTTCACAGCAACCACCGAGGGTGGTCGATGCCCCGCGGTGAGCGCATTCTGACGCTCAATGCGACCGAAATTTCCACGATCCGTGAGGTTGACGACCGACCGGTCGCGTACGGTCCCGCCGTGGCCACCGATCCAACGGCGCGAGACATCTTCCCGCCGGGGTTCTTCGACCGGGTCGACGAGTCGCCCGACGCGGTCTTCTACGCCCCCGACCGCCTCGTCACCCACATCGACGACGATGCCATCGCTGCCGTCGGCGAGCTCTACGACGAACTGGATCTGACCGGCGAGGTACTCGACATCTGCTCGTCGTGGATCTCCCACTTCCGCTCCCCGCCGCGCCGGCTCGTGGCGTTGGGGATGAACGAGACCGAGCTGCGCGCCAACGAGGCGGTGTCGAGCTGGGTCGTCACGGACCTCAACGTCGACCCGGTCCTGCCCTTCGGCGACGAGTCGTTCGACGCCGTGACGTGTTGCGTGTCGGTCGACTACCTCACCCGGCCGCTCGAGGTGTTCGCCGAGGTCGCCCGCGTGCTGCGCCCCGGTGGGCCGTTCGTCGTGACGTTCTCCAACCGGTGCTTCCCGACCAAGGCGATCCGGGGCTGGCTGTCGACCGACGACGAGGGCCACTGTGCGATCGTCGCCACGTACTTCGAACTCACCGCCGGCTTCGACGAACCGACCGCGCAGCTCCGCAACCCCGGCGTCCGCGCCGACCCCCTGTACGCCGTCGTCGCCCGCCGCGCACGCTGACGTGCTCAGCGCGTCGCCGGTGCCCGGCGTCGCGTCGGAACAGGAGCGGTCAGCTCGGCGAAGCGGGTGGCCACCGTGCGGCTCACCTCGGCGGCGAGTTCGACGAACCGCGTGCCTGCCGGCGACAGCGTGTGTCCGCGCCGCCAGGCGATCGAGACCTCCCGGCCCGGAACGTCGGGCTCGAGCGGGTGCAGGCTGAGCCGTGGATCCTCCGGTTCGACGCAC
>JAWLEC010000138.1:0-8088 GCA_041686315.1 Ilumatobacteraceae bacterium | reverse complement strand
TCCTACGGCTGATCCGAGCCGTCGGTGCGGTCGGCCCATGCCGCCACGGCGAACCGGGCGCCGATGAACGTCATGAGCACCCCCGTGGCGGCCGTGCGGTACGGACCCTCCACCACCAGCTGGACCAAGGGGAATGCGACGAACCCGACGCGGGCCCCGACGGCGAACGACCGCGACACGGCGAACACGACCAGCAGCGCGGCAATCGCCACGATGAACGGCGGCGTGGCGTACACCGCCGCGCCACCGGCGAAGGTGAGCACGCTGCGACCTCCGTGGAACCCGGCGAACACGGGGAAGGCGTGGCCCACCATCGCCGCGCCCGTGCCCGCGTAGGCCAGACCCCACACGTCGAGGTCGAACGCCGCCTCCACGCCCACAGCGGCCAGGGCGGCGACCACCCCTTTCAGCGAATCACCGACGAACACGGGGACCGCCGCCCTCCTCCCCAGCGTCTCCTTGGCGTTCCAGTAGCCGGGGTTGCGGTCACCCACGTGCCGCAGGTCGAGTGACGCCCGCCGGCGCGCCACGAGGTTGGCGACCGGGACCGACCCGATCACGTACCCGATCACGATCGTGACCGACAGGGCGACCACGACGTCGGTGTCCATCGGTGACAGCATGGCCGATGCATGACACGCATCGCGTCGTTCCACCTGATCCGCGAACCGGTCTGGAAGACGCCACTCGCTCTGGCACGGCTCGGTGTCGACCGCCCACGGCTGGCCCGTGTCGGCGGCCTGCGGTTCTGGCGGGCACTCGGCACGGGATCGGGCGACGACACCGGCGCCGGCGCCGATCTCGCCCGAACCGCACTCTTCGCCGTGTGGGAACACGAACAGGATCTGGAGGCATTCCTCGCCTCCCATCGGATCGCCCGTCGATGGGAGCACGCCGCCGAGAGCTGGCACGTCCGGCTCCGGAGCCTGGGGGGCCACGGCACCTGGCGTGGCGTCGACCCGCTCGCCGGGCTGGCGCCGGGATCGACCGACGGACCGGTGGCGATCATCACGCGCGCCGACGTGAAGCCCAGCGCCTGGAAGGCGTTCACTGCGGCAGGTGGGGCCGTCGACGACGAGCTGCACCGCAGTGAGGGGCTGATCGACGTGGTCGGTGTGGGCGAGGCGCCGGTGGGCCGGCTCGCCACGTTCAGCCTGTGGGAGTCGCTCGATGCCGCCCGGAGGTTCGCCTACTCGATGCCCGACCACGTCGAGGTGGTGCGTCGCACCCGCGAGGAGGACTGGTACGGCGAGGAGATGTTCGCCCGCTTCGAGCCGTACGGTTCCACGGGGACGTGGGACGGGCGCGATCCGCTGGCGCGCCGATAACCTCACGCGCTGCGCAACTGCGCGCCCAGATAGCTCAGTCGGTAGAGCAACGCACTCGTAATGCGTAGGTCAGGGGTTCGATTCCCCTTCTGGGCTCTGAGAAACACCAGTTGGATGGGCATTTCTTCGAGCCGCTTGCGGACGCTCGCCGCACTCGTGGCGAAGGTGTCGGAGGGCAAGATCACCTCGACGGCCAAGACGCTCAGGCAGCTGCTCGACTCGTGGATCGACCACGTCGAGGGGTCGCTATCGCCGACGACCGTCCGCGAGTACCGCCAGCTGATCGAGCGACTGATCAAGCCCGACCTCGGCCGGCTTGCTCAGCGACGTCTTGTTGGTGAAAGGTCATCGTGGAGTCCAAGGTCGGACTCTCGACGAATGCCCAGCCGTCGGCCTGCTGGAACTTCACATTGCATCGCTCTTCAAGTCTCGGTGGCTTTCGTTGCGTTGCGCCGGAGCATCGTGGTCTGCAGGCTTGCGCCGGAACCTTTCCAACTGAAGACTGCACGACTAACCTTTAGTGAGCAGAGCCCGTATTCAACCCTGTGAACAGAACACCTGCAGATGACAGACCAGCAGCCACATACGCCAGCGGAGGAAGAACACGCTGGTGGTGCGCGACCTGGCACTGATACTGATACTGAGCTCGCCAGACCGGCCCCCAACTGGCCTCCGCTCGAGTGGGAGACCTACGACTGGCGGATTCGCGACACCTACATCTCGAACACCGCCCGTCGACGATACGCCGGGCCCTACGAGGCGGCCGTCACCCCAGCCATCGCCGACCTCACCCCGACCGTCGATCCAGCCGTCGCCGCCGAAGCCGACGAGGCCATCGCCGAGATCATCCGCTTCGACACCGCAACCGGCCAGCGCCTCCTCCCGTTTGCGTCCCTGCTGTTGCGATCCGAATCAGCCGCGTCGTCCCAGATCGAACAACTCACCGCCTCCGCCAAGGCCATCGCCCTCGCCGAGCTCGACGATGGACGGCGCACCGGCCGAAACGCCGCGACCATCGTCTCCAACGTCACCGCGATGAATGCAGCGCTTGCGCTCGCGGACCGTCTCGACACCGAGAGCATCCTTGCGATGCACACTGCGCTGCTCGAGCACGACCACCCCGAGTGGGTCGGCCACTGGCGCGACGAGCAGGTCTGGATCGGCGGGCACAGCCAGGGGCCGCATGGTGCCCTGTTCATCGCACCCCACCACACACGAGTTCCCGCCGCCATGGACGACCTCGTTGCGTTCGCGAACCGTACCGACATCGCCCCACTCGTCCACGTTGCCGTCACCCACGCCCAGTTCGAGACGATCCACCCGTTCCCCGACGGCAACGGACGCGCCGGCCGCGCCCTCGTCCACGCCATGCTGCGACACCGAGGCATCACCCGCACGGTCACCGTCCCGATCTCAGCCGGGCTCCTCGTCGACACCGGCGCCTACTTCGACGCACTCGGTGACTACCGCGCTGGCCATCTCGAACCGATCGTCCAACAGATGACCGACGCCAGCTTCAACGCGCTCGGGAACGCCCAACAGATGATCGACGAACTCGACGCCATCCACGACGACTGGAACTCCCGGATCACCGCCCGATCCGACAGCTCCGTCTGGCCACTCACCAGACTCCTCGGCGAACAGCCGGCTGTCACCTCCAACCTCGTGGCTGACCGGCTCGACATCTCGATCCCCGCCGCCCTCAACGCCATCAGCCGACTCGAAGAGACCGGTATTCTCGTCAAAGCCAAGGGCGAGGAACGCAATAGGGCATGGGTCGCCGTCGACGTGATCGCAGTCCTCGACCGATTCGCTGAACGCGGCGGACGCCGCAACCAGGCCTAGCGACTCACCAACTGCATACTGGGCACTGAGCGACGGCTGTCTCTCGTCGTTCTGGGGTGGGTTCGAGATCGGCACCGGCTGGAACGGAGCGCGGTCGGAGACCTTGCCGCGTCGTGGATTGCGGTTGGTGGGTGTCAGGTGCGGTCCCTCTGCTTGGTTGAGGCGGGAACGGCGGGACTCGACGGAACGCGAGCCTCGCGAAACCCCAGCTAGACAAGCATCCAGGGGATTCGGCGGAACGTCCAGGTCTTCCTCGTAATGCGTAGGTCAGGCGTTCGATTCCCCTTCTGGGCTCCAGGATCGACGGCGATGAGCGAGCGGCCGGACGGTCGGGCTGCTGGCTGATCGCAGCACGTGCCGATCTGCCGGCCCGGCTAGCTCTCGGGGTCGGCCTGGAAGTATTCGGGCCGGCTGACGTGGGTCTCGCTGATGAAGACCACCCCGTGGTGATGGTCGAGCAGCGTCCGGATCCCGGCGACGATGGTCTTCACCCGGTCGAGCGGCACGACGCTGATGATCATCGACAAGCTGTTGCGGTCGTTGAACAGCAGCCGACCAGCGTGTTCGCCGTGGTGGCCGAAGCCGGCGACACCGTTGACCGCCGTGAAGCCCGTGGCGCCGGACGACAGCAGCTGGTCGCGGACGGCGGCGACCTGCTCGCCGCCGATGACGACCTCGATGCGGGCCATGGGGGTGAATCCGTGCCAGGTGTTCATGAGTTCTCCAAGCTGGTGCCGGTGCGGGTGTCGGTGTCGGTGCTGATGTCGGTGTCGGTGCTGATGTCGGTGCTCGAGGTGGTCCAGATCCCGCTCGGTGATCGCATCGACCAGGGCCGGTGGGCGTGCGGCCGGGCAGCGATCCGCAACCACGATCCTTCCACGAGACGCTGGAGCAGGGGGTTGCGGGCGATGATCGCATCGATCGTTGCGGGTTCGGCCTGCACGACGGCGAGCAACCGCAACGGCTGGTGGTAGGGCCGGTCACCCACGTGGGTGCTCTGCAGTGGCAGGCCGACGCGCAGGTCGCCGGTCGCACCCGACATCACCCCGACGGTGCCGACCGGGTTGTGCAACAGCTTGTCGTCGGCGCCGAACGTGTCGGGGTCCACCGTGGAGAAGTAGTACTGCGACGAGATCCAGTGGCCCACCACGAGCGGCGCCGTCATGATCGTCTCGAGCACCGACCCGGTGGGGTCGAAACGGGAGTCGTAGCTGTGGAGGAACGCCCGGCCGCCGAGGTCGAGCCCGAGCGTCGCCGAGCGGGGAGCGATCACGAACGCGGCGTTCCGGGCCAGGCCCCACTCGGGCCGCGTCTGTGCCCAGTCGAGACCGCGGTCGCGCACCCTCGACGCAGGCCCGGGGAGGTACCGAGCACGGTCGGCGGCCTGGTTCCGGGCGGCGAGATCGAGGCGTTGCTGGAGCGCCCCGATCTCGTCACCGTGGTCGGAGGGCGCGAGGTGAACGTCGAGCAGGGTCACCGAGTCGGTCGTGGTCTCGTGGACCGCACCGGTGAACCAGGTGTCGTCGGGAACGTGGATGTTGCGTTCGGAGAGCCCGGAGCGGACGTCGCGCTGGTTCAGCAGCGCTGCGACGGCGCGTGCATTCGAACCACCGCTCGCTCCCGCACACGCGCCGCACTCCAGCGCCGTGGCGTGCGGGTTGTTCACGGTGGAGCTCGTGTGACCGCACAGCACCACGAGGCGCGCGAACCGTTCGGTGAGCCCCATCGTCCGCAGGACCGACTCGGCCCAGAACACGCGCTGGTCGACCTCGACCCCCTCGTCGAAGCCGAGCCGCGTCGGCGGCACATGGTGCTCGGCGTCGTTCGAGTGGGGCGGCGCCAGTGTGCGCCACGCAGCGAGGGGACCCGTGATCCACCCGAGTGCCTCGGCCGTGGCGAACGGTGCGCCGGGCTGCTGCTTGGTCGACGTGTGCGCGAAGGCCCCGGCGCCACGGACGCGGCGATCGGCGAGCAGGCGCCGGGCATCGTCGTGGTGTCCGTCGGCGGGCGTCTCCGTGGCGACCGCGCTGGGTGCGACGAGGACGGGGCATCGTGGCTCGGGCCGGCTCCATCCCAGTTCACAGGTGCTCATCGGGATGCCGAAGAAGCCGGCGAACCCGATCGTCTCGTCACGATGCTGCTCCTCGAGATGCCGGCGGAGACCTTCGGAGCGCACGTCGATGCAGAGTGCCACCTGGCTGGCGGGCCGGTCGTCGTCGGTGGCGCCGTCGATGCCGGTGTCACCTCCGGTGCGGTCGAGCAGGGTGAGCGTTCCGTGGTCGACATGGTGCTCCTGGGCGGCCTGCCAGATCGCCGACCGCATGGTGTCGGGCACGAGTGCGAGGACGTCGCCGACGTACCCACGAGTGGTGTCGTCGTGGGCGAGGCCGAGCCGGTCGATCACCATGTCGACGCGCCCGGCGAGCGTTCGACCGGGCCCGTCGGAGGTCGTCTCGGAGGTCTCCGGTGCGTTCACGGCGCCGGCTCCACGAACCTCGAGATCGATGATGGTGGCCGCCTCGAGCATGGCACGGGCTGCGGCGACCTCGGAGGGGCGGACCATCGGCAGCTGCTCGTCGGCGTGGGCCCACTCCGTCCGCCACCGGGCGTGGCCGGCCCAACCCGGCAGGGAGGCGAGATGGCCGCGCAGCTCGTCGACACAGTCCGCCCGCCGCACACCGCTGGCCGCCAGCGAACGCTCGATCACGTCGATCGGGTCGTCACCGAGCGATTCGAGGAACTCCACCGACGGGGCGGACAGGGCCCGTCGGGCGTGCCGGATCGCCTGACGCCGGGTGGTCGTCATCAGATCGTCCCCCGGGGCACCGAGCGGCCACGTCGGTGGAGCCACGTGGTCCGTCAGCCACGATGCGATCAGCTCGTCGATGCCGAGCAGCGCCCCGGCGTCGACACCGAGCCGTCGCTCGAGTTCGGTCCGCGGCTCGACGACGTGCGTCTGATCGGGCCCGTGGAGCAGATCGACCCTGACGAGTTCGTCGGGCCGGACCGACCGCTGCCCGACCATCAGCGGCTCCTGGGCGCAGGCGACCGACGCCGTGGCGTGGATGGCCCACGCGAGATCGTCGTCGTCGGTGACGCCGGCGCGGTGGTCGTCCCGGAACTCCTGCAACGAGCGATGGCCCCGTCCGCGCAGCACGCGACGAGCCTCGAGCACGGCGTCGTCGAAACTGCGATGTTCGAAGCCACCGAGGGGGTTCACGGCCACGAACGACGACAACGGCCACAGCGGCGCAACGGCTTCGGCCGCCCGCGCGACCTGCGCTCGGAGTTCGGCCCGCCGGACATCGTCGGATTCCGGGCCCGGGTCGGAGCCGGACGGGTCGGGGCCCTCTCCTGCGACCGGCGAGACCCGGTGTGTGGCGGCGAGGTCGGTGCGCAGTGCCGGCCGGACCTCGGTGAGCCGGTCGATCCGCCAACGGGCGTCCGCCCGCAGCCGCCCGGCGCCGGGAGCCGCGAGCAGCAGCGCCATCGCCGCCACGACGACGAGTGCCACCACCGCGGCGGCCTCGCCGATGGTGGCGTCGACGTCGACGACGCCCAGTGACGGCTCGAAGAAGGCCTTCGCCACCCGCAGGCCGAGGAAGTAGGCGACGCCGGCCACGACGCCGGCCACAGCGGCGGACGAGGCGGCAGACGCCGGAGCCAGCGTGCCGGCCGTGAGCGTTCCACGAACCCCGGCTGCGATCGCCAACCATGCGAAACCGACGAGCAGGATGCGTTCGGCGCCGTCGAGCCCGGGCGGTCCGACGACGAGCCCGATCACGACGGCCACAGTGGGCACCGCCGCCGTGAGCGCATGGCGCAGCGCGGGATGGACGTCGGCGTCGGCCATCGGTCGGCGGCGCTTCTGCAGGCCGGCGGCGACCGTGTCGCCGGCCCCGAGGAACTGCACCGCCTTGTACATGCCGTGCCCCACGATGTGGACCACGGCGCTGGAGAAGGCCCCGATCGAACACTGCAGGACCATGAACGCCATCTGCGCCACGGTCGACCAGGCCAGTGCACCCTTCACGTCGGGCCGGGTGAGGCTGGCGGCCGTGCCGACGGCGATCGTGGCGATCGCCAGCACCACGGCGAGCACGACCGCCACGTCCACCGCCGTGAACGTCGGGGCGAAGCGGATCAACAGCAGGCCGGCGCCGCTGACGTAGCCGGCGTGGACGAGGGCCGACACCGGTGTGGGTGCGTAGAGCGTGGCGGTCAACCATCGGTGGAACGGGAACAGCGCCGACCGGGCGAGGCCGGCAACGAGCACCAGCAGTGCAAAGAGGGTGTCGGCGCCGACGCCGAGCAACGAGGTGGTCGCGAGATCGGCCACCGCCGACGGCGATCCGACCACGAGCTCCGGTCCGGCGACGGCCAGCCCCAGGACGATCGCGGCGACGAGGGCCACGTCGCCGGCACGCGTGGCGACGCGGAGCCGGCGGCGTGCAGCGTGTGCCGCCGGAGTGTCGACCCAGCCGGCGATCAGGCGGTCGAGCGCCCAGCCCGACAGGATCCAGCCGGCCAGCAACGGGACCGCACCACCCGGCACGGCGACCAGCGCACCACCGCTCACCACGACGGCCAACCAGACGTGGTACGAGGAGGTCCGTGAGCTCTCGTCGAGTGCCCGGTGCGAGAACGATGCGACCGTGGCGCCGAGCAACGTGAATGCGACGAGCAGCACCGCGCTCAACCGGTCGAGTCGGAGGTCGATCCATGCGGGGAGGTCGGCCAGCCCCGGGAGCACCCCGTCGTCGCTGGTCGCCGTGGCGACGAGCAGCACCATCGAGGCGACGGCTGCCGACACCAGGGTCCACGAACAGATCCTGCCGACCCGGTCGGCCGAGCGGCCACGGCCGGAGACCGCCACGGCCACCAGCGCCGGACCGACGACCGCCCAGGCGAGCAG
>JAWLEC010000137.1:0-8098 GCA_041686315.1 Ilumatobacteraceae bacterium | reverse complement strand
GTCGGGTTCGTTCATCGGTCAGGGGAGACGGTCGAGGGCCAGGCGCAGATCGGTGACCAGATCATCGGCGTCCTCGATGCCCACCGACAAGCGGACGAGGTTGTCGGGCACCTCGAGGGGGGAGCCGGCTGCGGAGGCATGGGTCATGGCGCCGGGATGCTCGATCAGGCTCTCCACTGCTCCGAGCGACTCGGCGAGCGTGAAGATCTCGGTCGAATCGGCCACGGTCATCGCGGCGGCTCTGCCCGCCGCCAGAGTGAACGAAACCATGCCACCGAAGTCGCGCATCTGCTTCGCCGCCGCAGCGTGGCCGGGGTGATCGGGCAACTGCGGATAGAGCACGCGCTTCACTGCCGGATGCCCCACGAGCAGATCCACCACCGCACGGGCGTTGTGGCAGTGGCGCTCCATCCGCACGGCCAGCGTCTTCACGCCCCGCAGCACGAGGTAGCAGTCGAACGGTGCCGGTACCGCGCCGGCAGCGTTCTGGGTGAAGCGCAGGCGCTCGGCGAGTTCGTCGTCGTTCACGGCCACGAAGCCCCCGACGACGTCGCTGTGGCCACCCAGGTACTTGGTGGCCGAGTGCACGACGATGTCGGCACCGAGAGCGAGCGGCTGCTGGAGGTAGGGGGTGGCGAAGGTGTTGTCCACCACGACGAGAGCACCCCGGGCGTGGGCGATGTCGGCAATGGCCTCGATGTCGACGCAGGTGAGCAACGGGTTGGTGGGTGTCTCCAGCCACACCATGCCGACGTCGTCGGGCCAGTCGATCGCGTCGACGTCGGTGAGGTCGACGGCGGTCCATGGGAAACCGAGCGGGCTCCACACCTTCGAGATGAGGCGGAACGTCCCGCCGTAGGCGTCGTTGCCGAGCAGGATCCGCTGGCCGGGCCGCAGGAGCCGCAGGATGTTGTCCTCGGCGGCCAGGCCGCTGGCGAAGGCGAGTCCGTGGGCTGCGTCCTCGAGTGACGCCACCTGCACCTCCAGTGCCGTGCGGGTGGGGTTGCCCGATCGGGAGTACTCGAAGCCCTTGTGGCCGCCGACGCCCTCCTGGGCGAAGGTGGTCGACAGCGAGATCGGGGCGACGACGGCTCCGGTGACGGGTTCGGGTTCCTGGCCGGCGTGGATGGCGCGGGTGGCGAAGGCGTGTCGTGTCTGTTCGTCGATGTCGCCCATGGGGCTCCTTCCGGATCGGCTGCGTGGATCGGCTGCGTGGATCGGCTGCGGATGGTGTGTGTGCTCAGGCGTCGCCGAGCGCTGTTTCGGCCACGGCGCTGAAGTAGGCGAGCACGTCGGTGCGGGTGAGCACGCTGAGGGGGCGGCCGCCCGACAGCACGAGCAGCGCCGGCGCCGTCTCGAGCATCTCGACCGCACGTTCCACCTTCTGGCCGACGCCGATGGTGGGGAGCTTGGGACCCATCACCTTCTCGACGGGGGTCGACATCACTCCGGGATCACGGTGGATCGCCTCCATCAACTCGAGCTCGTCGACCGATCCCGACACCTCGGCGGCGGCGAACGGCGGCGTGTTCTTGCACACGGGGAGCTGGCTCACACCGGTGCTGCGCATCAGCTCCACCGCCTTGGACACGAGCTGGCCGGGGTTGACGTAGAGCAGGTTCTCGATGGATGCGTTGCGCGTGTCGAGCACGGCGCCGACGCACTGGTCGCACTCGCGCAGGAATCCGAAGTTGGCCATCCAGTCGTCGTCGAAGATCCGGGAGAGGTAGCCACGCCCCGAGTCGGGGTTGAACACCACGACCACGTCGTCGGGGTCGGCGGCCTTGGCGACGCGGATGGCTGCGGCGACCGCCATCCCGCCCGACCCTCCGATGAGGATGCCCTCGCGCTCGCTGACGTAGCGGGCGGTGAGGAAGCTCTCCTCGTCGCTGATGGCGATGATGTCGTCGAGCAGCTCGGGTGCCCAGGCCGCCGGGAAGAAGTCCTCGCCGACGCCCTCCACGAGATACGGCCGGCCCGATCCGCCGGAGAACACCGAACCCTCGGGATCGGCGGCGATGATCCTGACGTCGGGGTTCTGTTCCTTCAGGTAGCGGGCCACGCCGGTGATCGAGCCACAGGTGCCGGCTCCGGCGACGAAGTGGGTGATTCGCCCGGCGGTCTGGCGCCAGATCTCGGGGCCCGTGGTCTTCACGTGGGCCACGGGATTGTGCGGGTTCTGGTACTGGTTGGGGCGGAACGCGCCGAGCTCCTCGGTGAGGCGTTCGGCGACGCTGTAGTAGCTCTGCGGATCGTCGGGCTCGACCGCCACCGGACACACGACCACCTCGGCCCCGTAGGCCTTGAGCAGCGAGATCTTCTCGGGGGCGACCTTGTCGGTCATCACGAACACGCACCGGTAGCCGCGCTGTGCGGCCACGATCGCGAGGCCGACGCCGGTGTTGCCGCTGGTGGGTTCGACGATCGTGCCGCCGGGCTGCAACTGGCCTTCACGTTCGGCGGCGAGGATCATCTCCAGTGCCGGACGGTCCTTGGCGGAGCCGCCCGGGTTGGTGCTCTCGGCCTTGAGGGCCAGCACGCAGTCGATCGCCTCGAGTTCGCTGATCCGCTTCATGCGGACGAGTGGTGTGTTGCCGATGAGATCGATCACCGAATCGGCGATCTCGGTCCCTTCGAGGCGCGGATCGCTCATGACGCCGACAGTAACGGACGGATCAGCTGCTGGCCATCTGGCTGAGCGGACGGCTGGACACCGGGTCGTGCGGGTGGCTGTGCGGGTGGTCGTGGGGCGGGTCGTGCGGACGCACCGGGGCCGACACGGGTCATCCGAGGATGCGGTCGACGAACTTGCCGAAGGCGCCCGGCTCGGGTGGCTCGAACCCGTCGGGGAGGAGGTGCGGATGCTCGGTCGCGAGGTAGGCGACGAGGTCGGTCGCCGACGGGTTGACGAAGCCGACGTCGCCGATCACCACGGTGGGCACCGTCTCGTTGCCGTGGGCGTGACTGCGTACCACGGCGGCGTCGGCCGGGTCGTCCCAGATGTCGTGCTCGACCCGCTCGATGCCGAGCTTGTCGAGGCGGCGCTGCAGCATCGTGCAGAACCCGCAACCCGGGCGCCAGTAGAGGTCGATCTGCGCGGGTCGGGCGGCTGGGGTCTCGTCGGCCATGCCACCTCCAACCCCGTCCCCGCCCGACGCATTCCCCGACGCATTCCCCGGCGCATTCCCCGACGCATCCCCCGGGGCGGTCCCTGTGGCCCGCGGCCTCGTGCACCGCCATCGCGCTCATCGTTTGCGTGACGGAAATGTTGGCCCGTCCCGACATTCCTGCAACGCAAACGGATGGGGCGCGTGGCGTTCTGCGTTTGCGTGACGGAAATGTTGGGGCGTCCCGACATTTCTGCAACGCAAACGGACGAGGGGTGGGCGCCCAGGACGGTGCTCGGGGAAGTCGTGTGCGACGATGGGGCGATGTCGTCGGGCGCCGAACTGGTCGACTCGGTCGAAGGGGCGCTCGGTGTCGGTGTCGTCGCCCGTCGGCCGCTCAGCGGCGGTGATGTGGCGGCGTCGTTCCGTCTCGAGCTCTCCGACGGCCGCTGCGTCTTCGCCAAGACGCACCACGCACCCCGGCCCCACTTCTTCGAGACCGAAGCAGCGGGGCTCGCATGGCTCCGAGAGGCTGTTTCCGAGGCGATCCCCGAGGTCCTGGCCGTCGGCGACGGCTTCCTCGTGCTCGCCTGGATCGACGAGGGCCGGCCCGGACCGGACACCGACGCCCAGCTGGGACGCCTGTTGGCGACGCTCCATCGCTCCGGTGCGCCGTGTTTCGGGCGGCAGGACCGCCGCACCACCGGCAGCCGTGGGCTGCCCAACGACACCTTCGACACGTGGGCCGAGGCCTATGCCGCCAACCGGCTCGTGCCGCTCGCCCGGCTGGGTGCCGACACCGGGGGCCTCCACGACTCCACCGTGCGTCGCCTCGAGGATCTCGCCGGCCGGCTCGACGAACTCGAGGTGCCGATCGAACCTCCGGCGCGCCTGCACGGTGATCTCTGGGCCGGCAACCGGCTGGTCGACGTCGACGGGCGCAACTGGCTGATCGACCCGGCCGCCCACGGGGGCCACCGGGAGTTCGACCTCGCCATGATGCTCCTCTTCGGAGGCTTCTCGCGGGCGTGCTTGCGGGCCTACGACGAGCACTCTCCGCTGGCCGCCGGGTGGGAGCAGCGGGTGCCCCTCCACCAGCTGGCGCCACTGGCGGTGCACGCGATCAAGTTCGGCGGGGGCTACGAGGCGGCGACGGTACGAGCCCTCGACGCCGTCGACGAACTCTGACCGCGGTTTCGTCTCGATCGTCTGCGTGACGTTCTTGTCGGGCCGTCCCCACATTCCTGCAACGCAAACGATGGATGTGCCGCTCGCCGGCACGCGGACGTGGTGATGGCGGTGGGCAGGGCGGTGAACGGTGGCGGGGGTGATGGCACACTGGAGGGGTGACCGCCATCCCCACCGACTCCTCCGTGTACCTCGACCGGCTGGCGGCCGTCCGCCGATCGATGACCGACCACGACGTCGACACGCTGCTGCTGTCGGTCGGTCACGACCTGCCCTACCTCACCGGCTACACGGCCATGCCGCTCGAGCGTCTCACCATGCTGGTCGTACCCCGACGTGGCGGCGCCACGATGGTCATCCCGGCGCTCGAGGCGCCACGAGTGGTCGAGCAGACGGGCGTGTTCGACCTCCTCCCGTGGGGCGAGACCCAGGATCCCATCGCGATCGTCGCCCGCCTGGCCGCAGGCTCCCGACGCGTCGCCGTCGGCGACCAGATGTGGGCACGGTTCCTGGTGGAGCTGCTCCCGCAACTCCCGGGTGCCGAGTACCTGCGCGCCGTCGAACTGGTCGGCCCGCTGAGGATGAAGAAGGACCAGGCCGAGATCGACGCCCTGGCCGCCGCCGGCGCAGCCGTCGACCGGATCGCCGGAGAACTCCAGCGTGGGGAGATCCCGCTCGTCGGGCGCACCGAGGCTGCGGTGTCGGCGCACCTGGGTCGACGCATCCTCGACGAGGGGCACGACAAGGTGAACTTCGCCATCGTCGCCGCCGGTGAGAACGCAGCGAGCCCCCACCACCACGCCGGGAGCCGGGTGATCGGGGAGAACGAGATCGTGCTCTGCGACTTCGGTGGCACCATGGCCGGCTACTGCTCCGACACCACCCGGTGCGTGTTCACCGGTGACGTCGCCACGGCGGCGCCCGACGTCGCCGAGGCCTACGAGGTGCTCCATCGGGCCCAGGCCGCCGGTGTCGCCGCAGGCACCGTCGGCACCGCCTGTGAGGACGTCGACCGCGCGGCCCGTCAGGTGATCGACGACGCGGGCTACGGCGAGTACTTCATCCACCGCACGGGCCACGGCATCGGCCTGGAGGAGCACGAGGACCCCTACATCGTGGAGGGCAACCACCGTCCGCTCGAGGCGGGACACGCCTACAGCGTCGAGCCCGGCATCTACGTGCCCGGCACGTGGGGCATGCGCCTGGAGGACATCGTGGTCGCCACCGACGCCGGTCCCCGGCGGCTCAACAACTCCGACCACACCCTCGCCTGCGTCGAGGCCTGAGGTCTCGGCGATCGGGAGCGCCCGGTCAGTCCGTGCCGAACGCCGTCTCGTCGGCGGCGTCGTCGAGCGACACGGCCTGGATGAACAGGTCGGCGCCGTCGTAGCGGGCGAGCGGCCCGTTCTCGAAGGCGCAGTAGCTCTTGATGCCGCCCGACACCGGCACGTCGACGCACAGCGCCTGCCGGTCGGCCTGGGTGATCTCGTAGCCGCTCGTGTCGCCGATGCGGCGGTTGGCGTCCACCCGCAGCCGCTGCGCGCTGCTCGACGCGTAGAACTCGTGGGTGACCTGCACGTTGCTGACCCGAGCGTCGTTGATGCTCGCCTCGCACTCTCCGGTGGTGACATCGCACGTGGAGGCGGTGCCCGCCCCGTTGAGGAAGCGCACGTCGTTGATGGTCACCGACCGGCGGCTGTTGTCGGCCTGCACGACCGTGGCCGTGGACTCGAGCCCGCCGAGCCGGGTGAGGATCTCGTACCCGGCGGTGAACTGTCGAGGTGCGACGGCGTCGAGACGGTCGAGGACGGCATCGACCGCGGCGTCACCGGTCTCGCCCCGGGCCGGTTCGTCGGCATCGAAGCTCGGTCGGGGCCCGGTGGCACAGCCGGCGACGACCAGTGCGGCCACCAGTGCCACAGCAGGCCGGAGACGGGGAAGCGGGGACATCATGGCGCCGTCAGGCTACGGCGTTACCCTGCTCGTTCGTGATCAGCCTCGACGCCGCCACGGTGCTGTTGCAGTGGGCCACCGGCGGCATGTTGTTCTGCTGGTTCACCACCCGTCGGCGGATCGCCAGCCTCGGCTACGGCTGGCTGCTGCGGGGTGTGTACTTCTGCTTCGCCGCCGGATCTCTCGCCGCCGGCCTGGCGTTCGGCGTCGTTCCGGTCCGCGAAGCGGCCTCGGTCGGCGTCATGATCACGTGCGTCATCGCGCTCGTGGTCTCGGTGCAACGCCGCGCCGCGGGTGTGAGCGGAGCCCGCGCCGAGCACGATCGCCGCACCGAGCGCGTCGCCGCGATGACCGGCATCGAGCGCACCGGCGCAGCCGCGGGCGACGACGGGGCCGGAGCCGAGGGCACCACCGGCTCGGAGTTCCCGCCGATCCTCGACCTCGTGCCTGCGGTGGTCGGCACCGTCGGGCTCGTGGCCGCCGCACTCGACGCCGGCGGCAACACGTGGGTGGCGCTGGCACGAACCCTCGTGGGAGCGGCCTTCATCGGCGCGATCTCCGACGCCATGCTGCTCGGCCACTGGTACCTCACACAGCCCGGACTGCCCCGCCGGTTGCTCAACGAACTCGTCGCGGCCCTGGCCTGGCTGTGGCCGCTCGAGGTGGCTGTGATGTTGCTGCCCACCGGCATGATCGCCGTGCTGAACGGCACGGTCGACGACGGCTGGGGCGGCATGCTCGGCTGGATGTGGCTGGCCTGCGCGATCACCACCATCGTGCTGATCTTCGTCACCAAGGCGGCACTGCGCGAGCGGTACTACTCGGCGGTGATGGCGGCCACCGGGTTGCTGTACCTCGCCATCCTCACGGGCTTCGGGATGGACATCGTGCCCCGCGCGATCCTCGCCTCCGCCTGAGTCGCGACGGGGCGTCGGTGCGTCATCTCCCCTGGTAGGGGGTTTGCGATCGCGGTGGATGTGGTTGACTCTCACCATGGCGCGTCCGGTGTGGAGTGGCACGATCTCGTTCGGCCTCGTGGCGATCCCCGTCAAGCTGTTCCACGCCGTCCGCCGCCAGAGCGTGTCGTTCAACCAGCTCGACGAGCGCAACATGGCCCGCATCCGGTATCGCAAGGTGAACGCGGAGACCGGCGAGGAAGTCGGCGACGAGCACATCGTGAAGGGCTACGAGGTCTCCAAGGGCCGCTACGTGGTGGTCGACCCGGAGGAACTCGAGGCGTTCATGCCCGCGGCCACCAAGTCCGTCGACCTGGAGGAGTTCGTCGACCTCGCCGACATCGATCCCGTCTACTTCGACACCGCCTACCACCTCGCGCCCGACGGCCCGCCGAAGCCCTACGTGCTGCTGGCGCGGGCGATGCAGGAGAGCGGCAAGGTCGCCATCGGGCGCTTCGTGATGCGCAACAAGCAGTACACGGCGGCGATCCGGGCCGAGGACGGCCGGCTCGTGATGTCGACCCTCGCCTACGCCGACGAGGTGGTCGATCCCGCCGACATCGAGGAGCTGCAGGGGCTCGATGCCGTCGACGTGAGCGACAAGGAGGTGGCCATGGCCGAGTCGTTGGTCGACTCCCTGGCGTCGGACTTCGAACCCGAGAAGTACCACGACCAGTACCGGGAGGAGGTCATGGAGCTCATCCACGCCAAGGCCGAGGGCGAGGAGTTCGAGATGCCCGAGGTGGCGGCCGAGAAGCCGAAAGTGGTCGACATCATGGCCGCGCTGGAGGCCAGTGTCGCCGCCGCCAAGCAGGCGCGGGGACGGCACCCGGCCGCCGAGCAGGCCGACGCCGACGCCAAGTCGGCCTGACCCGGTACGCACCTCGGGTCGCA
>JAWLEC010000015.1:0-33479 GCA_041686315.1 Ilumatobacteraceae bacterium | reverse complement strand
GGGCGGGCCGCGGCCGTTCGTGTGGGGTCTGACCCCTGACGAACGGTCAGCGGGCCGACTCGGCGGCGAGGCGCAGGACTTCGTCTTCGGGGAAGGCGCCGATCCAGCCGGCGATGGCGGTGCCGTCGGGGGCGAGCAGCAGTGCCGTCGGCGTCGACGTCACGCCGAGCGTGATCCACGACTCGAAGCTCTCGTCCCACAGCATCGGGAACGTGGTGCCGTACTCGTCCACGAAGTCCACGGCCTCGCCCAGGCTGTCCTGAGCTCCCAGGCCCACGACCTCGATCTCGTCCTCGTGTGCTCGAGCGAACTGCTCGACATCGGGAGCTTCCCGACGACACACCGGTCAATGCGGTGACCACATCCACACCAGCACGGCGGTGTCGGCCGGCACCACGTTGCGCAGGTTCACCTTGTTGCCGGCCTGGACGTGGTCGACCACCACGTCGGGCAGCACGTTGGTGGCGATGTCGGACGCCGGATCCACCTCCAGCCGATCCTCGGCCACCGGCATCTCGGCGCTGCCCGCCTCGCCTGCCTCGCCTGCGTCACCGGCATCGTCCCCGCCGCCACCGCAAGCCGCCAACAGCAACGTCGCCGCCAACGCAGCCGCCATCACCCGTCTCGAACGCATCACCCCAGTCTGCCCGCCCCGTCGCCCGAACCCCGCCCGTTCCCCGAACGTTTCGCACCCACCGATGAGCCACCGGCCAACCCCCGTGTCCCCTCCCTCATCGGTAGGAGGACAGCAGCCACGTCGATGAGCGACCGGCCAACCCCGGTGTCCCCTCCCTCATCGGTAGGAGGACAGCAGCCACGTCGATGAGCGAGCGGCCAAGGCCCGTGGCGCTTGGCTCATCGTTCGGGTGGGAGCAGCAACATCGATGAGCGAGTGGCCAAGGCCCGTGGCGCTTGGCTCATCGCCTGCTGGATCGGTGATCAGTCGGAAGTCGCGGTGCCGGGGGAGAGGAGGGCGTGGCGGAGGTCGAGCAGCTTGGGGGCGGGCTCGCCGTCGGACCAGGTGTCGGCCACGATCACCCGCTCGTAGGCCTCCCACTCCTGGCGCACGCCGGCGAGATCACCGGAGCGGGCATGGGCCCGCATCCGCAAACCGATCAGCTCCTCGTGGCCCGGCAGCACCCGCAGGCCCTGCCCGGTCGCCCAGAACACGCCGTCGGTGTCACCGAGCGACAGTGCATGGCCGGCGAACTCGGTGCACGCCGTGATCGCCAGCAGCACGAGATTCGACGTGATCCCCTCTGCATCCGGCCACAGGTAGCTCGTGCCCGAGAACGGGAGGTCGCGCACCATCTCCACCGCGGGGCGCAACGTGTCGACCGCCTGCCCCGGCGGCTGCAGCCGGGCGTGGTCGACGCGCTGCTGCACCAGCTGGGCATCGGTCACCACGGCCTCGTGCAGCGGCAGGCTCTCGCTGAGCGTGCGCCCCACCCACTCGTCGCCCTGCGGCGGCGGCACCAGCCGGCCGAGGGCCCGTCGCGCCTCCGACACCACGTTGGCGAACGTGGCGTCGCGCACGTCGAGTTCCCACAGCGCGGTGCGGGCACCGGTGCGGGTGGCCCGCTCGCGATGGGTGGCCAGCCAGGCGATCAGCTCCACCGTCTTCGACCGCTCGAACGACCCCGGCGCGCCGTTGCGATCGGTGACCGTCACCGACCCCAGCAGCCCCACCACGATCTCGTACGGCATCGGCTCGAACAGCGTCGCACCGCCCTGCTCGGCACCGTCGGGCTCGTCGTGGTCACCGGCGTCGTCGCTCCAGTGCAGGTCGTCCAGTGACAGCAGCGGCTCGGAGGCGGCGCCCACCACCTCCACCAGTTCGGTGAGCTCGCCCGGCGAGACACCCAGCGGCGTGAGGGCCAGCGTCGCCCCGAACGCCTCGAGCGTCCATCCGGACGGACGGACGGCGAGCAGAGCGACCGGCGGGCCGTCGACACGTGCACTCGCCGCCGGCGCCACCAGGGCCACGCCGTGGCCGGGACCGGGAAGGGTGGCCGCCACGTCGTCGCTGACGGCGTCGTCGCCGGTGGTGAGCAGCACGATCGCCGGCTCCCACGCCTCGCCGCCCGTACGCAGCGATCGCAGCTCGAACGACGTCCGCTCCTGCACGGCGGTCGTACCGACGAGCGCCCCGGCCAGCTCGAGTGCTGCGTCGGCACTGTCGACGCGGTGGGCGTTGCGGTGGTCGAGCGTCGCCGCCGGTACCAGCGAGGCGCCGACCAGATGCGCCGTCTCCGCGTGCAGCGACGACGCCAACGCCGAGGCGATCGCCGTGATCACGTCGTCGGTCTCGGCCGGCCCTGCATCGACCGCCAGCGTCCCGGCGGCTTCGAGGTCGACGAGGACGTCGGCGCCGGCGTCGTCGATCCCGATCTGCACGAGCGCCAGGCACGGATCACCCACCTGGCGGGCGTCGTCGCTGAGCAGCTCGATCGGCACCTCGGCGCCCAGCGACCATTCCCGTCCGAACGGTGCCGTTCCGAGCGGCGCCGGGTGTAGCGATGCCGGGCCGAGCGGCGATTCGGTGCCTCCGTCTGCCGATGGCTCCACGGGAGCTGTCGTCCAGGGCCGCGGCAGCGTCGCCGCTGCGGTGAGCCGCACCGACAGGTCCCCGTCCGCCGATGCGGTCACCCAGCCGATCTGCGCCGAGGTGTCCACCAGCGCATGGGCGATCGCCCGGCAGGCCACGTCGATGCGCGCCGCTCGCTCGCCGGCATCCACCGTGCGCAGCCGGCGCTCGGTGACCACGTGACGGTCGAGCGGCTCGGGCACCCGGCTGCGGGGACGGGCGGCCCGCAGCCGCTGGCGTCGACGCACCCCCACCAGCGCGAGGATGCCCGCAGCCACCAGGGCGGCATGCTCCAACCGGATCGGCCTCGGCGCCTCGGGTGCTTCCCCACCGATTCCGACGTCGCCGTCGATCCCACCACCGCCGGGCACCACCGTCGTGGTGGACGTCGTGGACGGAGTCGTGCTGGTCGACGGAGTGGAAGCGGCCGGAGAGCCGGTGCCGGACGTGGCAGGAGGCACCGTGGCCGCCGGCGACACGGGCGGTGTGCCTGCCACGACGGTGGACGGCGGCGTCGGCGCCACCGTGACGGCCGGCACTCGGGGCGACGCCACGACCGGACCGCCCGCCGGGTCGTCCACCGGCTCGTCCACCGGTCGGTCCGGGGTGTCCTCCGTCGGATGGTCGGCACGGTCGGGCTCGACGGTGACGTCCACGGTCGGCCCGTCGTCGGCAGGTGCATCGCGCCCGGCGTCCCGATCAGCCTGCGGAGGCCCGGGCTGTGCGGCTGCCTGGTCGGGCAGGTCGAGCGTCCACCCGGCCACGATGAGGTGCGGATCGTCGAACGTGCGGCCGTCGCCCATGTCGCGGCCGGCGTTGAGCTCCCAGATGGTCGGCCAGGCCGCCGCGTCACCGAGCCGGGCGGCGGCGATGTCCCAGAGCGTGTCGCCGGCCTCCACCACGTGGCTCGCCGCGTCGGCGGGCGCCGAAATGGCCCCTCCCGCAGGCGAGGCCTGCCCGGCTGGTGGTGTGGCGCGACCCGTCGCCGACCTGCCGGTGTCCGCAGGTCCGGGCACCCGCAGGACCCAGCCGACCTCGATGTAGGCCGCGTTCGTGAACCGCTGGCCGCCACCCATCTCCGCATCGAGGTTGGCGTCGACGATCGCATCGGCCACCGCCATGATCTGTTGCTCGTCACCTCCGGCAATGCCGGCGGCGATCGAGTACACGCTCTCGCCCGCCTCCACCACGTGCTCGCGCATCGATGCGTCATCGACCTGCGACGGCGCATGCCCCGACACGTCGGCCACCCCCGACGTGCCGACATGGGGCGGCAGTGACGTGGCGGAGGCCAGTGACACGCCGAAGTGACCCGACTCGCCGGTCCACGCCGCCACGGCACCGGGCGAGTCGAGCGCGATCGTGGCTCTCGACGCGGTGAGCGGGAGCACGACCACCAGCCCCACCGCCACGAACCGGCCGACGTGCTGCGCCCAGCCGAGCCCACGGATCGACGGCCGGGGAATACCACGGTGTCGTACGACGTGGACGGTCTCGGCCACCGTGACCGCCACGATCACGGCCACCGCCGTCCACACCGTCACGAGGCTGACGCGGATCAGCAGGTCGAGCACCGTGTCGTCGTCGAGCGGTCCACTCAGACCGTCACCCACCTGATCGCCGCTCCAGTCCCACGGCGCGGTGGCGCCGGCCAGCGGGTTGGCCGACCCGAAGCGCTGCCGCGCCACGGCCGCCAACACCAGTGGCAGGCCTACGGCGATGCCCGCGAACGTGGCGAGTGACAGCACGAACCGGCCGATCGACCGGCCGTCTGGTGCTCGGCTCATCTCGCTGTTCCCTTCATTCCGAAGCCTCCGGTGTGGTCCCGCCCTGTCCCGGTGGTGCTTCCGCCACGGTGGGCGCCGAACCGCCCCGACCGGAAGGACATCCGCCGCCGGGTCACGGCGCGCGCTCCGCTCGCACGGTGCCCGACCCGGTGACCGTGACGGAGCCGTCCACGATCGACACCGACACCGACACGCGGTCGTCATCCACCGTCACCGACGTCGTGGTGCCGTCCACCCCGTAGCTGGAGAAGAGTCGCGCCGCGGCCTGCCGTGCCCCCGCCTCGGCGGCGGTCGGATCGAGCCGCACGCCGCCATCGGTGGTGCGACGGAGATCGGGCACCGACGCGGCCTGGGCGCCCGACCGGGCGGCCTGGAAGGCGATCGACTGGGCCGCCGACCGGTTCGACACGCCACGGTCGACGTCGCGGGCCAGCCACACCAACCCGAGGAACGTGAACGCGAAGATCAGCGCCAGCGCGGCCACGAGGCCCGTGCCTCGGTCGCCGTCGCAACGTCGATCCGAACGGGACCTCATGGAACGCCCCTCGTGGCCCGGAAGGTGTCGACCACGGCGAACGCCGTGGCCGACGTCGGGCCGTCGATGACCGGATCGATCAACTCCAGACCGTCCCCCGACACGGTGCACCACACCGTCACTGCCACCTGCCCGCCGGGTCCGAACAGCGACGTGTCGACATCCACCGACGGCGACGCACACGTGGCGGCGTCGACCAGCATCGCCGCCCCCACGGCGCGTGCCGCAGCCGTGGCCTGGGCGGGCGTCCGCTGCTGAGCTGCCGCCTGTGCCGCCGACTCGGCGGCGGACTGCACCGTCGCCCGGCTGTCGACGCCTCGGCCGAGGAACACGATCACCACGGCCAACCCGATCATCGCCGGCGCCAGCAGCGCCAGCCCCAGCGCATCGCTCGTCCCCCGCTCGCCACGGCAGCGCCGAACGCACGTGGGGCTCATGGCGGCGTGAGCCCTTCGCGCGGGATCGCCGAGGTCACCGACACCGATACCGACGTGCCCCGGATGATGCCCGGCGCATCGGCGGTGACCGTGACGGTCACGATGTCGGCGCCGGCGTCGACGCGCACCGCCACGCTGCGCAGGTCGGTGTCGGCGGCCAACACCGCCGCGGCCGACGATCGGGCGTCGTCGGCCGTCACCTGGGCCCGCGCCACCAGTGCCGCCGTGTCGCGGGCGATCACGCGGGCCTCGGTCCGGGCGTGGCTCCACAACGCCGCCTGGAACGCGGCCATCGCCAGCAGCACGAACACCGGGGTGAGCAGGGCGACCGACAGCGATGTCGCCGCGCCCGTGTCTCCCCGCAGGCGCGGCCCCGCCGTGTGCGCAGACACCGCACGGTCGGGACGGTCGGGCATCGAGCAGCGTGGTGCTACGGCGCCGACGGCGACTGCACCGGGGTGCTGGCCGTGGTGCGGATCTGGCTCCAGATGATGGCGGCGACCACGGCCACGCTGACCGCCGCAGCCGCGTACCAGAGCACCTGCTCGATGGAGACCGCACCGCGGTCCTGTGACGGCGGACCATGGTGTGGTGGCTCGTGGCGTGGTGGCCCGATGCCGAGCGCGGACGCGACGACGGCGCGCACCGCCTGGACGACGAGCAACGGATCCTGCATGGGTGGTTCCTCCTTGAGTGGATGCGGTCGTGAGTGGATGTGATGGGTTGCGAGCGGATGCGAGCGCAGCAGGGGTGGTCAGCCGAGGCCGAGCGCCGGGTAGATGATCAGGGCCATGAAGAGCAGCGCCATGCCCACCAGCGGCGGCGTGACCTTGTCGTTGCGGATGCGGGCCTGGGCCTCCTCGTCGGCGGCGAGCGTGGACCGCAACGTGGCGCACTTCGCCGACAAGCTGCGCGCCACCGGCGCCCCCTCCGCGGCCGAGAGCGATGCCGTCGCCGCCACCTGCTCGAGTTCCACGAGGCCGAAGTCGGCGGCCACCAGGGCGAGTGCGTCGACGAGGCTGCGGCCCGTGGCGCTCACCTCGCGCATCCGACGGCGCAGCTGGCGGAACAGCAGGCCGTCGCCGGCCCGGGCCGCCTGCTCGAGCGCACCCTCGTAGCCGCTGTTGCCGGCCAACAGCATCGTCACCATGTCGAGATAGGCGCCCAGCTGGTGGCGGAGATCGGTTCGGACGGCCGCACTCCGAGACAACGCATCGGAGTGGACGGCCATCGGGACGAGCACCGCCGCCAGCAACGACACGCCGGCGGGCACCCACACCCCGATCGAGACGACCCCGAGCTGCTGGAGCACGACCAGCAGCACCGGTGGAACGACGAGCGCGGTCAGCGACGACAGCACGAGGATGCCGACGTGTTCGTCCACCGAGCGGCCGATCAGACGCAGTGGTTGCGTCCAGGCTCCGGTGCGGGCACCGGCACGAGTGGCCAGCGTGGCCGCGCCCACTCGGCGGGTGACGCCACCCGCTGTGCCCGACGGTGGTGTGCCGCGTTCGGCGGGACGACGGAGATGGTGGACGGCCCGCTCGAGGCTCGGACGTCGCTGCCGCCAGCCGGTGGTCGCCAACCACACGCCGCCCACGAACGCGAGGCTGCAGATCGTCAACAGCCCGGTGGCGCTCATCGGCTGCCGCCTCCGACGGTGGTGGTGTCGGCCGCTGCATCCTCCACGGCGGCCGTTCCCGGGAACGGGGCCGTCGCCGGATCGCCGGCGGTGAGGAAGCGGCTCGGCCGGGGTGCCCGACCCAGGCGCTGCACCCGCACGAGCAGCAGCGCGTACAGGGCGAGCACCACGCCGAGAAACAGCTGACCGCCGGGCGAGTCGTAGGGCTCGAGATACTCCGCTCGGCCGAACAGCAGCAGGCCCGCCACCAGCGAGCCCATGATCACGGTGACGAGCGTGACCTCGCGCTGCACGGGTGCCCGCTCGGCGGCGACCAGCCGGCGCCGGTCGGCCTGGCGGCGTGCCTGCTCGGCGAGCGTGCTCAGCACGGCGGCCGTCCGGGCGCCGCGCTGCACGGCGATCAGCAGCCCCGCCGACACGAGATCGCCGAGCGGATCGTCGAGTTCGTCCGCGAAGCGGCGGAACACCACGTCGGGTTCCTGCCTGCCGAGCCCGGCGGCCAGCCGGCGCACCTGCGGCCGGATCGCCGGCGGGCACGTGGCCACGGTTGCCTGGATCGCTCCCACCGGCTGATCGCCGGCCACCAGGACGTCGCGCAGGTGCTCGATCCACGATGCCAGCGCATCGGTCCGTGCCACGTCGTCGACGCGGCCGGCGCTCCGGCGCTGCCACGCCGACACCGCCCACCAGGCGCCGACGCCCACGACCAGCGCCGGCACGAGCCAACCGGAGGTGGTCACGACGACGGCTGCAGCGGCCGCTGCGGCCACGGCCCGGACCGCCCGTTCCGCCGGCGGTCCGGCGGTCGACCGGTGCGGCACGTCGGGCAGTTCCCGACTCGACCCCGCTCCCACGAGCGGCACGAGGACGAGCACTGCCGCGACCCCAGCCAGGGTGGACAGCACCAGGAGGGCGGTGGGCCCGCTCACCGGGCACCGTCTCGAGCCGGGTCGTCAACGTGATCGTGGTCGGTGGCGAAGATGTCGGTCGGGTAGCCCGCCAGCCGGAGGCGTCGGAGGTGGCGCTGCGACAGCGGGGCCCGCTGGTGCAGGTCGCCGTGGTCGTCGAGTGCGAACACCTCCGTGCTCGACACGCCGCCGGCTTCGCCGAGCCCACCGACCTCGATGATCGACGTCACCTGCCGCACCGGTGGCCGGTCGGCGGCGGCGTTGCGGACGAGGTCGACGTGCAGAACAAAGTCCACCGTCTGGGCGATCAGCGAATACACGGCGAACTCCGGCAGCGTGGTGTTCGACTTCGACACGTAGTAGGCCAACCGCTGCAGCACGATGTCGGCGGTGTGGGCGTGGATCGTGGCGAGCGACCCCCGTTTGCACATCGACGCCACGTCCAACATGTCGAGCGCCTCGTCCTCCACCAGCTCGCCCACCACCACCCGGTCGGGGTTGAGCCGCCGCGTGAGCTCCACCAGCTGACGCGTGGTGATCTCGCCCTCGCCCTCGGCGTTCGACTGGCGGGTGAAGAGTGCCGGCGCATCGGGATGCCGCGGGTCGTCCTCGAGGCGCAGTTCGAGCAGGCCCTTCTCCACGGTGATGATCCGCTCGAACGGCGACACGGCACCCAGCAGCTCGGTGAGCAGGGTGGTCTTGCCGGCGCCCGGCGGGCCCGACACGAGGATCGTGAATCCCGTCCGGACGAGCGCCTCCAGCTGGGCGACCAGCCGGCGGGGGAACAGGCCCAGTTCGGCCAGCCCGTCGAGGCCCACGTGCCGGACCACGAAGCGACGGATCGCCAGCCGGGGATGGGTGGACACGCCGTGTTCGTCGGCCCCGCCGAGCACCATCACGACGCGTGCGCCGTCGTTGGTCTGCAGCGTGAGCATCGGCGACGACGTGTCGAGCCGGCCCTCGCCCGCTCCGGTCATCCGCAACGCCAGCCGCTTCTGGAACGCGGTGAGATCGGCAGCCGTGGCCCACAGCCGGCCGACGTCCACCTTGCGGCCGTCGGTGTAGGTCACCCACGTCGACTCCGGACCGTTGACGTCGATCTCCTCGACCTCCGGATCGGAGAGGTAGGGCTCGATCGGGCCGGCGCCCGTGAGCTCGGCCACCACCCTCGATCGCACCCGCTGCTCGGTCGCCCGGTCGAGCGGTCGGAGCCCCTGCTGGATGCGCGCCTCGTTCAGGAGCTCGATCTCCTCGCCGATCCACGCGCCGACCAGCAGTTGCTGCCGTCGCTCGTCGGCGGCGAGCGGCGGTGCGACGCCCGGCCCGGCCGGTCGACCGTCGTCGTGCTCGATCGCCTCGACGAGGCGATTGGTCACCCGATCGGTGACCATCGACACGATGGCGCGTTCGTCGAGTGACGGCTCGGCGGAGGCGCCGTCGATCCGCGAGGTGATCGTCACGGTCGGACCCCGCCGGCATGGGCACGTGGTGCCAGGGGTGTACCGAACCGTTGCTCGTGGACCGTGTCGCAGACCCGCCGGGCGAGGTCGGCGGCGCTGCGCATCAGCGGGAGCCGCTGGAGACGCCGGGCCGACACCCCTTCCCGACCCGCCAGTACTGCGGCCGCCAGCGGATCGTCGGCCAGTACGTGGAGAGCGTGGATCGGTGCGCCGTCGCTCCGAGCGACGAGGAAGCGGCCGATCTCGTCCGGGTCGAACGGCTCGTCGCCGATCACCATCGGGATCAGCGCCCGTCCCCCGGTGGACCAGTGCACGATCTGCTCGGCGAACCGCTCCAGGCGCACGGCGCCGGCCCGCGCCGAGGCCGCCGACTGCCGGTGGCAGGCCACGATCACGTCGCTGTGACGGAGCACCGGCGGGAGCGGGAGGTGGCCGCCGTGCCGGCCGGTGTCGACGATCGCCGTGAACTCGTCGGTCGCGGCGAGCGCCGGGAAGACGACGGTCGCCGCCTCCTCGACGGCACGCGAGGCGGCGATCGACCGGGTGGGCGCGGCGACGAAGGCGACGCCGGCCGATGGGCGGTGGACCGAGGGCTCCAGCGCTGCGAGCACGTCGGTGCGCCGACCCGTCTGCGCTGCTGCCTCGGCGTCGTCGGGGCGGGTGAACTGGGTCACCACGGTGGCGAGTGACGGGAGGGCCGGCGTGTCGAGCCAGGCGGCGAGCGAGCCGCCGCTCGGGTCGGCCTCCATCACGAGTGGCGGCTCGGTGTCCGGCCAGCCGGAGGCCACGGCCAGCGACGTGGTGGTGGTGCCGTCACCGATCAGGGCCACGATGCTCATGGCCCCGCCTCGTCGGTGACGCCACCCGCCCCGTCGTCACCGTCGGCGTCACTCTCGCCTCCGCCGTCGGTCGTGGCGGCCGGCGACTCGCCCGCCAGGTCGGCTGCCGGGTCGGCGGACGGTGCGGACAGTACGATCCGGACATCGTCGGCCGACGCCACCAGCGCCGAGTCGGCCACCGTCACCTCCACCGACAGCGACCGCTCACCGAGCACCGAGGAGCTCTCGGTCGGCAGGCCGACCACCCGGCCGGCGACCACCACCGGCGGCGCCGGCGGCTGGCCGGCAACGACGGCGGCGGGCATGACGAGATCGACGGGCACCCGCTCGCGCACACCGACGGGCAGCGACCCCTCGGCCACGAGGAGCGCGACCACGGCATGCCCCTCCGTGACGAGAGGGCCTCCCTGCAGCGCCTCGCCGGTGACCAGCGACCCCGACACCAGCCGGACCTTGGCGTAGGAGCCGACGACCGCATCGATCCGCTCGATCACGTTCACCGACGCATCGACGTCGACGTCGACGGTGCGCACCATGTCGGACGTGAGCTGCGTCCCTGCCGGCACGTCACGCACCACCTGGACGGCGGGCGACGCCGAATCCAAGGTGCTGTACACGACAGCGTTTCCGCCCACGGCGACGGCGGCCAGCGCGACGCCGACGGCGATGCGGTTCCGGCGGCGGGCACCGGGTCGGAAACCGGGCGTCGCCGAGGTGGACGCCGTCATGGCAGCAACCCCCGGGCGACGTCGAATGCGGCCGGGCCGGCCGCGTTCCAGCCGGTGAGGGCGGTGACGACGAGCGTGAGCATCGTGGCTCCCACCAGGCCCGGACCGAACGGGACGGTGCGGCGGTGGACGGCGATCCCGACGACGGCGGTGCATCCCGAGCCGAGCGCCAGGGCCACGAGTGCGAGCACCGGTGACCCCGTGGCTGCGCCGAGCACCACGGCGAGCTTCACGTCGCCGAAGCCCATCGCCGCCGGCGACACGAGGTGCACCACGAGCAGCGGGACGCTCATGGCGGCCGCCCCGGTGAGCATGCCCAGCGGGTCGGCGCCGCCGCCCGTGGCCACACCGGCGACGACCGCGACGACGAGCACGGAGGCCGCTGCCGACAGGATCGGGTCGGGCAGGCGTCGCTCGCGGATGTCGATCGCCGCGGCGGGCAGCAGCAGGGCAGTCGCCGCGGCGGCGCCGATCGGTACTCCGGCGGCCACCGAGCCGGCGAGGCCGGCCGCGACCATCGGTGCGGCCCTCACCGCCGCACTGTCCGTCACCAACGTTGCTGGATCCCCCATGCACCGCCCCTCACCGTGTGCCGCTCCCCGGCGGCTCAGGAGCGCCCGAGGGTAGCCCATCCGCCGAAGGCCCCTGACCGCCGCACCGATCCGAGCGCGAACGCTGCCTGAGCCCTTCACGTGCCGACGGTGGGTGGTACCGACCGTCGACGGGAACGAGGTGTCTGACACCCGGCGTCACCGCGGCACACTGGAGTCGTGCCGACCACGCTGGAGCCGACCGAGGTGATCGATCCCGATCTCTCCGACGACGTGTCCGTCGACCGGCCGTGGATCGTGATCGTGTGGAACGACCCGGTCAATCTGATGAGCTACGTCACGTTCGTGTTCCAGAAGCTGTTCGGCTACTCCCTCGAGAAGGCCACGGCGCTGATGCTCGACGTCCACGAGAAGGGCCGCGCCGTCGTCGCCTCGGGTGGCCGGGAGGAGGCCGAGATGCACGTGTTCCGCCTCCACGAGCACAGCCTCTGGGCCACGATGGAGCAGGAGTCGTGATCGGACGGCGGCGGCGCGAGTTCGTCGGACCGATCGAAGCCGTCGAGGGCGGCTGGCAGGTGAACCTCGACGTGGAGGAACGCCACCTGCTGGTGCGGTTGATGGGCGAGTTGCGGGCACTGCTCACCGGGCCGGGCGACCACGAACTGCTGGCCCGGCTGTTTCCGCAGGCCTACACCGACGACGAGGAGAAAGAAGCCGAGTACCAGCGCCTGATGCGCGAGGAGCTCGTCGCCAGCCGGCTCGAGGCGATCGAACGGGTGGAGTCGGCCATCGCTCCCGAGCGCACCGACCTCCTCGACGAGGAGGAGACGCTGGCGTTCATGCAGTCGCTCAACGCCGTGCGCATCGTGTTGGGCACGATGCTCGACATCAGCGACGACGACCCCGACGGTGACCTCGCGACCCAGCACGAGGGCGACGACGGCTCGTCGGGCGACAGCCCCGAGCATCACCTCTACGACTTCCTGAGCTGGCTGCTCGAGTGGACCGTCCGCAGCCTGTCCCCGTCCTGACCCGGCACCCAGCCCGTCCCCCTTCCCATGCTGCGATGAGCCACCGGCCAGGCAGTGTGGCCGTTCGCTCATCGCTGAGGTGGGCGATTGCCGGTCGATGAGCCACCGGCCAGGCAGTGTGGCCGTTCGCTCATCGCTGAGGTGGGTGACTGAATCTGCGATGAGCGACGGGCCACGACGCTTGGCTGTTCGCTCATCGCTCGGAAGGGAGTCGAAGGGGAGATGGAAGCCGGCGCGATTGTGCGATGGTGATCGCGCGATCGGGCGTCGCCACTGGGCCGGCACCGAGCGGCCCCGGTACGCTGGGGCGGTCATGGCCGTCGGCAGTCGTCCCCTCGTCCCGTCCCGGCTGGCGCCCGGCGGAGTCGCCCACGGCAGCCGCCGTACCCCCACCAGCGTCGTCGGGGCCTACGTCGCGCTCACCAAGCCGCGCATCATCGAACTGCTGCTGATCACCACCGTGCCCACGATGGTGCTCGCCGAAGGCGGCTGGCCCGCCACGTCGCTCGTGATCATCACCCTCATCGGCGGCACCCTGTCGGCCGGCAGCGCCAACGCCACCAACATGTACGTCGACCGCGACATCGACGCCCTCATGGCCCGCACCCAGGGTCGCCCGCTGGTCACCGGGATCATCCCGCCGCGCAACGCCCTCGTCTTCGCCGTCCTCCTCCAGATCGCCGCGTTCGCCGTGCTCTGGTGGGGCGCCAACCTGCTGTCGGCGGTGCTCGCCTTCGGTGCCGCCGCCTTCTACGTGGGCGTCTACACCCTCTGGCTCAAGCGCACGAGCCGCCAGAACATCGTGATCGGTGGCGCTGCCGGCGCCGTGCCGGTGCTCGTCGGCTGGGCCGCCGTGCAGGACTCGTTGAGCTGGGCGCCGATCGTGCTGTTCCTGGCCATGTTCCTGTGGACGCCCCCGCACTTCTGGGCGCTCGCCGTGAAGTACGCCGACGACTACCGCGCCGCCGACGTGCCCATGCTCCCCGCCGTCGTGCCCCTCGAGAGCGCCGTGCGGCAGATGATCTGGTACACGGCGGCCCTCGTCGTCACCACCATCGTGTTGATCCCCGTCGCCGAGCTCGGCTGGATCTACGGCATCTCCGCCGCCGTGCTCGGCGCGGTCTTCCTCGGCGGCACGGTCGCCCTCGGCCGCAACCCCACCGCTGCCAACAGCATGCGGCTGTTCGGCTACTCGATCACCTACGTCACCGCCCTGTTCGGTGCGATGACCGTCGACGTGCTCGTCCGCAACGGCTGGTGAGGACCGCTGGTGAGCCCGCGAGCATGGATCGTTCTCCGGCGGGGATTTCCGGCACGATGGCACCTTCCAAGTAGTCTCAGCGCCGTCGTGCCCTGCCACGCCCCGAAGTCAGACAAGTGAGCGCACACCTCGTATGACCACCATCGAATCCAGTCCTGAGCCCGCCGCGGCCGTCGAGAGCGATCCCGACGCGCGCGGCACCGTCTCGGCCACCGAGTCCGACACGGAGATCGAGTCGTTCCTCGCCCCGATCGCGGACACCCTCGGCTCCACCGACCACAAGGTGATCGGCCGCTTCCACCTCGGTGGAGGGCTGCTCGGCCTGCTCGCCGTGGTGGTGGTGAACGTGTTGCTCGCCGTCGAACGCATCGACGGCGCCGAGGCGCTGCTCGACGAAGGGGCCCTGCCGCAGCTGTTCGACGCCCAGCGCATCGGCCTCGTGTTCGGCGCCCTGCTGCCGCTGGCGATGGCCGCCTGCGTCTACGCCGTGCCGCTGCAGCTCGGCGCCCGTTCCATCGCCTTCCCCCGTCTCGCCGCGTCCGGGTTCTGGATGTGGCTCGGTGGTCTCGTGCTGAACATCGTCGCCCTCGTCAACAACGGCGGCACCCTCGGCGGAGACGCCGACATGGTCGGGCTGTTCATCGCCTCGATGGGCCTCATGGCCGTCGGGCTCGCGGCGACGGCCGGCTCCGTCGCCACCAGCATCCTCACCACCCGGGCCCCCGGCATGACCCTGCGGCGCATCCCGCCGTTCTCGTGGTCGGCGCTGGTGTTCTCGCTCGGTGTGATCCTGGTCGTGCCGGTGTTCGTCGGAACACTCACCTACGTCTTCCTCGACCA
Organism: Ilumatobacteraceae bacterium; assembly: GCA_041686315.1. Lineage (GTDB taxonomy): Bacteria > Actinomycetota > Acidimicrobiia > Acidimicrobiales > Ilumatobacteraceae > Sva-07. The sequence goes on along the minus strand of JAWLEC010000015.1, from coordinate 18,873 downwards.
CCGCAACGGCCGCAGTGGCTTCGGTGGCAACGAGGGCATCTTCGACTGGGCCGGCTGGATGGTCACCCAGCCCGCCACGTTCCTCTTCGCCGTCCCCGCCATCGGCCTGCTCGCCGAGGCGCTGCCGATCACGTTCGGCCGCCGCCTCCCCGGCCGTGGCCTGATGTTCGCCGGTCTCGCACTCGTCGGCGTCGCCGCCCTCGCCGCCGTCACCCAGCAGAACCTGCAGGGGCTGCCGTGGGAGGGCAGCGGGCTCGACACCACCGACCTCGCCGACAAGACGCGAGATCTCGTTCCGTACTTCCTCTTCAACGTCCTACCGGTGCTCGGCGTGGTGATCGTCGCACTCGTGGCCCTGCTCACGGCTCGCCCCGACGGTGAGATCAAGGTGCACCTCAACCCGGCGTTCGTGTTCGGGTTCTTCGGGTTCGGGATGATTCTCGTCGGCATGGTCGGCAACCTGCTCTACGCCATCGACGACCTCGGCCTCCAGGGCACCGTGTTCGAAGAAGCGACGCTCGTCTACGTCGTCTACGGCGCCGCCATCGGCGCCATGGGCGCCGTCGCCCACTGGGCACCCAAGCTGTGGGGCGTCGAACTCTCGACCGCCAAGTCGGCCCCGTTGGCGTTCGTCGCCGTGGCCGGCACGGTGCTCGCCGCCTTCCCCCTGTACATCGCCGGCTTCCTCGACCAGCCCGCCGGCGCCGTCTACGACGACGGTGACCTGTCGATCTGGAACATCGTGTCCACCATCGGCCACGTCGTGATGCTGTTCGCCGTCCTCGCCTTCGTCGGCCTGCTGGCAACCAGCATCCGTCACCGCCAGCGAGACGGCGAAGATGCCGTCGACGACCCGTGGGACGGCCAGACGCTCGAGTGGGCCACCACTTCACCCGCGCCGCGCGACAACTTCGCCGACGTGCCCGTGGTCAACTCGGCCGAACCACTCCTCGACCTGAAGCAGGCGGCCTCCGCGCCCGCCACGAACGACGGGAGCAACGCCTGATGCACGCCCTTCCCGCCGCCGCACCACCGGCGCCCCAGCGCCAACTGCTGGTGGGTTCCTCGCTGGCCGTCGTGGCGATGTTCATGCTCACCGGCGGCATGCTCGCCGTCTGGCTGCTGCAGCGCACCCGTGCCATCGACGACACCGGCACCTGGGTGCCCGACGGCGTCACCATCGCCGAGGTGCCCACCAACGTGATGCTGATCTCGTTCATCGGGATCTGCGTGTTCGCCCAGTGGGCCGTCTACGCCGCCCACCGGCGAGACCGCGGTCACACCGCCCTCGCACTCGGCGCCCTCTTCCTGGTGGCACTGCTCGTCATCAACGCCCAGGCCTTCACCTGGCACGAGATGGGCGTCGCCATCGCCGAGGGCCCGTACGGGCCGATGTTCTACGCGGTCACCGGCATGTTCGTCGCACTGATGATCGTCGGTCTGCTGTTCACCACCGTCGCCGCCTTCCGCTACGTCGGCGGCCGGGTGGGCGACGAGGAACTCCTCATCGCCCACGCCATCTACTGGTACGCCATGGCTGCGGTCTACTCCGCGGTCTGGTTCGTCGTCTACGTCACCAAGTGAGCCACTGAATGTTCACCACCGGTTCCAAACTCCTCATCGGATCGGCCGTCCTGGCCACCCTGGCGGCCATTGCCTACGGCGTCACCCAGGACGGCGTGATGGGCACCGTCGGCCTCGTGTCGGCGGCCGTCGCCCTGTCGTTCCTCGCCGGCGTCAACCTCTTCACGCGCGACGCCAACGTGTGGGCCGAGGAGATCTCCAGCGTCGAGTCGGCTCCCGCCGCCGCCCCGGCACCGGCCGACAGCATCTGGTCGATGGTGTTCGCGCTCGGCGCAGTGGTGCTCACGATCGGTCTCGTCACCTACCAGGCCGTGTTCGTGATCGGCCTCGTCGTGCTGCTCATCGGTGGCGCCGAGTGGACGGCGCAGGCCTGGGCCGAACGAGCTTCGGCCGAAGCGTCGTACAACTCCGCCGTGCGCTCGCGCATCGCCAACCCGCTCGAGTTCCCCGTCGGCGCCGCCGTCGGCATCGGCATCGTGGTCTATGCGTTCAGCCGCATCATGCTGTGGCTGTCGAAGACGAACACCGTCATCGCCTTCTCGGTGCTCGGCACGGTCATCCTGGCCTTCGCCTTCGTGGTCGCCTACAAGCCGTCGCTGCGGTCGAAGACCACCGGCGGCATCGTCGCCGTCGGCGTGCTCGCGCTGATCGCCGGCGGTGCGGCGGCCGGCTTCGACGGCGAACGCGACATCCACGTATACGAGACGACCGAGGGCCTGCAGGAGGAGGGTGCGGAGATCTGCACCAGCCCCGAGGTGTTCGAAGCCGACGAGAAGGCATCCCAATCGGTGGCGGCGTCGGCCAACGTGGCCGCCACGATCACCCTCGGCGACGACGGCGAGCTCAGCTACGACGTCCCCGGCCCCATCGAGGCCGGTGCCGAGGGTGTGCTCACCCTGCCCCGATCGAACCCCAACAACATCATCTTCGTCAACGAGTCGAACGAGCAACGGCGCCTGTCGGTCGATCTCGGCACCCGAACCGAGGAACTCGACGAAGGCGAGCAGGAGGTGCCGCACCTCGTCTGCACCACGCTGGTGGAAGAGGATGGCGAGCAGAACATCACGCTCACCATCGGCGCCCCCAGCATCACCGCAGAAGACGGATACTTCTTCTTCGTGCCCGGTGTCGAGTCGGCCCGCCTGAATCTTGTTGTGCCGTGAGTAACCCCCCGTCGAAAAGGCAAGCAGTGCAATCCGCGAGTACGTTCAAGAACATGAGTCGTCGAGTGCGTATCGGACTGGCCGTCGGTCTTGCGGCAGTGGTCGCGGGCTGCGCCCAGGACGCCCCGCAGGACACCTGGGATCCTGCCGGCCGGAACGCCCAGATGATCCACGATCTGCAGTGGCCGGTCTTCGCGATCGCCGGCGTCGTCGGCGTCATCGTGCTGTCGGTGGTGGCCTACGTCATCGTCAAGTTCCGCGACCGCGGCCAGGCGATGCCCGAGCAGACCCACGGCAAGCCTGCCCTCGAGATCGCTCTCACCATCCTCCCCGCGCTCATCCTGATCGGCGTGGCGATCCCCACCGTGGGCACGCTGATGGCCCTCAACGAAACCGACGACACCGAGTGTGTCGTCAACGTCACCGGCCAGCAGTGGTGGTGGGAGATCGACTACCCGGCCCAGGACGGTTGCGGCGAGGGCATCTCCGCCCCCATCGTCACCTCCGGCCAGATGATCATCCCCACCGACACCAACGTGCTCGTGCGGGGCACCAGCCGCGACGTGATCCACTCGTGGTGGATCCCGCGCCTCAACGGCAAGCGCGACATGGTGCCCGGCCGTGTGCACACCGTGCGCCTGCAGGCCGACGAACCCGGCATCTACGCCGGTCAGTGCACCGAGTTCTGCGGCCTCTCCCACGCGAACATGCGCATGGAAGTGGTGGCGCTCGACCCCGCCGACTTCGAGGCGTGGAAGGCCAAGCAGCTCTCCGAGTACCAGGCACCCGAGCCCGACACGCTGGCCGCCGCCGGCGAAGCCACCTACATCGCCCAGTGCTCGCGCTGCCACCAGGTCGACGGGCTCGAGGACGCCGAGGGTGATCCCGTCATCGCCCGCCCCGACCTGCAGGTCTACTCCGGAGCCGCCCCCAACCTCAGCTGGTTCATGACCCGCAACACCTTCGCCGGCGCCACCTGGGACCTGCTGATCCCCGAGTGCCGCCAAGCCGTGTGGGAAGCCCCGCCCGGCGAGTTCGGTGAGCGCTACCTCGAAGGTGTGCCCGAGGACTGTCTCAACTCGGTCGACCTCCGCGAGTGGCTGCGCAACGCCCCTGCCAAGAAGCCCATGTATGCCGACCCCGAACAGCTCGAAGAGACCGACGGCCTCGTCCGCGGCATGCCGAACCTGGCCCTCAGCGAGGACCAGATCGACGAGCTCGTCGCCTACCTGCTCGATCGCCAGTGATGGGAGCCCGATAAGCCATGGCCATCATCGAACGCCCCAGTTCCAGCCCCACCACGACGGAGTACGTCACGCCGTCCGCGTCGATGGGGTTCCTGCGTCGTCCCGTCGAGTCCAGCGGCTGGAAGTCCTGGGCCTTCACCGTCGATCACAAGAAGATCGGCATCATGTACGGCGTCGTCGCCATGCTGTTCTTCTTCGTGGGTGGCCTCGAAGCGGTGCTGATCCGCGCCCAGCTGGCGCAGGCCGACGGCACGATCCTGTCGGCCGACAAGTACAACCAGATGTTCACGATGCACGCCACGACGATGATCTTCCTCTTCGTCATGCCGATGGCGGCGGCGTTCGCGAACTACATGATCCCGCTGCAGATCGGCGCCCGTGACGTCGCCTTCCCGCGGCTCAACGCACTCAGCCTGTGGACCTTCGTGTTCGGCGGCATCTTCCTCAACACCTCCTGGGTGCTCGGCGGAGCGGCCGACGGCGGCTGGTTCATGTACGCCCCCAACAGTTCGGTGCCGTTCTCGCCCACCAACGGCGTCGACTTCTGGGTGCTCGGCCTCCTGATCACGGGCATCGCCTCGCAGGTCGGTGCGATCAACCTGATCGTGACGTGTCTCAACATGCGTGCGCCCGGCATGTCGCTGATGCGCATGCCGATCTTCACGTGGATGGCCATGGTCGTGCAGTTCCTGCTGCTCTTCGCCATCCCGGTGATCACCGTGGCGCTGTTCCTGCTGATGTTCCAGCGCAACTTCGACGCCACGTTCTTCTCCGTGGAAGAGGGCGCCGACCCCCTGCTGTGGCAGCACCTGTTCTGGATCTTCGGTCACCCCGAGGTGTACATCATCGTGCTGCCGGCCTTCGGCATCATCTCCGAAGTGCTCCCGACGTTCGCCCGCAAGCCGCTGTTCGGCTACCCGTTCGTGGTGTTCTCGGGTGCGGCGATCGGCTTCGTCGGCTTCGGCGTGTGGGCGCACCACATGTTCGCCGCCGGCCTCGGCCCGATCTCCGTCGCCGTGTTCTCGGTGGCCACCATGGCCATCGCCGTGCCGACCGGCGTGAAGATCATCAACTGGACGCTCACGCTGTGGGGCGGCAAGTTGTGGTTCACCACGGCCATGCTGTTCGCCATCGGCCTGATCGTGCAGTTCACGATCGGCGGCCTCTCGGGCGTCACCCACGCCGTGGCACCGTCCGACACGCAGCAGACCGACACCTACTACATCGTCGCCCACTTCCACTACGTGATCTTCGGCGGCGCCGTGCTCGGCCTGTTCGCCGGCATCTACTACTGGTGGCCGAAGATCTTCGGCAAGATGCTCAACGAGAACTGGGGCCGCGCCAACTTCTGGTTCATGATCATCGGCATGAACCTCACCTTCGGCCCGATGCACATCATCGGCCTGCAGGGCCAGCCCCGGCGCATGTACGTCTGGACCGAGAACCGTGCCGGTGAGGGCTTCTTCAACCTCGGCTTCTGGAACCTGGTGTCCACCGTCGGCACCGTGATCCTGGCCATCGGCGCTCTGCTGTTCCTCGTGAACGTGTGGGTGAGCCGCAAGAACCCGCCCGCCCCGGAAGACCCGTGGGACGCCCGCAGCCTCGAGTGGCTCACCACCAGCCCGCCCAAGGAGCACAACTTCGACCGCACCCCGACGGTGCATGCCCTCGACGAGTTCTTCCACCGCAAGTACGAAGACGTCGGAGAGAACGGCCAGCACGACTTCAAGAAGGTCGCCACCGCCGACGAGCTGCTCGCCGAGGAGGAGGCCAACGCCGACGCCCACATCCACCTGCCGTCACCGTCGTACTGGCCGATCGTGCTGGCGTTCTCCATGCCGGTGCTGGCCTACGGCATCATCTACAGCACGCTGCTGATCATCGTCGGTGCGGCCATCGCCATCCTGGCGCTGTTCGGCTGGGCGCTCGAGCCGCCCACGGCGCCGGAGGACGACTTCGACCCGCCGTCGCCCAACGACGGCGGCGAGCCGAGCAAGGAGCTGGTCACCAGTGTCTGACGCCACGGTCAACCCGCCGGCCACGGCCGAGCCCATCCACGACGACACGATCCAGGACAGCCACGGTGCTCACGACACCTCCACCGGCCTGTCCAACACCAAGTTGGCGATGTGGATGTTCCTCGGCTCCGAGTGCCTGCTCTTCGGCGGCCTGATCTCCACCTACATGCTGTACCGCAACCGGCAGGGCGACGCCGTCGGGCCCGACCAGCTGTGGGACATCCCGTTCACGTCGGCCACCAGCTTCGTGCTGTTGATGTCGTCGCTCACGATGGTGCTGGCGGTCACCTCCGCCCAGCGCAGGGACGAGCGCCGGGCCCGCCTGTGGCTCGTGGTGACCGCCCTGCTCGGTGGCCTGTTCCTGTCGGGCCAGGTGTACGAGTTCACGGTGTTCTACCGAGAGGGCCTGGGCTACACCACCAGCCTGTTCGCCTCGAGCTTCTACACCCTCACCGGATTCCACGGCGTCCACGTGGCGGTCGGCATCATCATGCTGCTGTCGCTCGTGGCGATGCTCGCCAAGAATCGCATCGTCGGCGACAAGGCGGAGACGATCGAGATGGTCGGCCTCTACTGGCACTTCGTCGACGTCGTCTGGATCGTCATCTTCACCCTCGTCTACCTCATCCCGGCATGACCATGGACTCCGACACCGCACTCACCGAATCCGTCCCCGCCTCCGTCGACCACAGCCGACCCGAGGAACACGACCACACGATCACCGACAAGAACCTCATCTTCATCGCGCTGTTCCTGGCCGTGCTCACGGCCCTCGAGGTGGCCGCCACCGAGGTCGACTTCGTCCCCGACGCACTGCTGATCCCGTCGCTGCTCATCATGATGACGGTGAAGTTCTTCGTCGTGGTGCTGTACTTCATGCACCTCAAGTTCGACAGTCGCCTGTTCAGCCTGATGTTCTACATCGGGCTGGTGTTCGCCGTCGCGCTGTACGGCGTGATGCTCGCCACCTTCCACTTCTTCACCGGCTGACGTCCCCGAAAGGGCGCCCCCCATGATCGCCCAACTCGAACAGATCGACCCCTGGCAGTTCCAGTGGCACCCGGAGGTGTGGGTGCTCGTCGCGTTCCTGACCGCCGCCTACGTCTACATGGTGCGCGTCATCGGCCCGAAGGCAGTGCCCGCCGGCACGCCCGTCGTCACCCGCTTCAACATCGCCTGCTTCGTCGGCGCCATGGTGATGCTCTGGGTGGCCAGCGACTGGCCGGTGCACGACATCGGTGAGGAGTACCTGTACTCCGCTCACATGGTGCAGCACATGATGCTGAGCTACTTCCTGCCGCCGCTGGTGCTGATGGCGACCCCCCAGTGGCTGATGCGGGTGCTCGTCGGCGACGGCAAGCTCTACCGGGTCGTGGCGTTCATGTGCAAGCCGGTGATCGCCGCCGTGGCGTTCAACGCCGTGATCATCATCACCCACATCCCCGGCGTGGTGAACGCCTCTGTCGACAACGGCCCGCTGCACTACTCGCTGCACTTCGCGGTGGTGCTGTTCTCGCTGCTGATGTGGATGCCGGTGGTGGGCCCGTTGCCCGAACTGCAGATCACGCCGCTCGGCAAGTGCATCTACCTCTTCATGCAGTCGCTCGTGCCCACCATCCCGGCGGCATGGCTCACGTTCGCCGACGGGGCGGTCTACAGCACCTACGATCAGCCGATCCGGGTGTGGGGCCTCTCGGTGGCCGCCGACCAACAGTTGGCCGGGGCGATCATGAAGACCGGCGGCGGCATCTTCCTGTGGGCGATCATCGTGTTCTTGTTCTTCAAGCGGTTCGCCGCCGGCTACCACGAGGAGCAGCGCCTGGCCTACCAGCGCCGCCGTTCGATGCCGGCCGCCGAACTCACCGCCGACCGGACCGACACGGTGCTCACCACCGAAGACGTCGAGCGTGCCTTCGCCAAGGTGCCCGCACCCGGCGCCGACCACGTCGACTGACCGAACGCCACCGCCATCACGATCGGGGTCCGACGCCGATCGTGATGGGGGCCGCTCTGACGCTGCAGTAGCCTCCCGTCACGTGATCGACCAGCGACTGCTCCGCAACGACCTCGAGCGGGTGCGGACCGCTCTCGCCCGTCGTGGCCGTCCCGAGCTGCTCGACGAGGTCGCCGAGGCTGCCCGGCTCGACACACGTCTGCGTGAGATCACCGACGAACGCGACACGATCCGTGCCCGGGTGAACTCGATCTCCAAGGACGTCGGCCGCCTCCGGCGTGACGGCGACGTCGCCGGCGCCGAGGAACTGCAGGCCGAGAGCAGGGTGCTCGGCTCCGAGGAGAAGCGCCTCGCCGACGAGCACGACGAGGTGGCGGGCCGTCTGCGCGAGCTGTTGCTCGGCATCCCCAACCTTCCGCATCCCGACGCCCCCGACGGCACGTCGGACGCCGACAACCCGGTCGTCACGGGCCCGGTCGGCGACATCGACGCGATCCCCGACCACCGGCGGGTGCCCCACTGGGAGACGGCGACCGAACTCGGCATCCTCGACAACGAACGCGCCGTGAAGATCTCCGGGGCGATGTTCACCATGCAGCGCGGCGCCGGGGCCACCCTCGTGCGGGCACTGTGCCAGTACGGGCTCGACCTCAACGCCGACGACCACGAAGAGGTGCGTCCGCCGTCGCTGGTGACCTCGGCCACGCTCACCGCCACGGGGCAGCTCCCCAAGTTCGCCGACGACGCCTATGCGATCGAACGCGACGACCTGTGGTGCATCCCCACCGCCGAGGTGCCGCTCACGTCGATCTACGCAGGCGAGACCCTCGACGACAGCCGGCTCCCGATCCGGGTGATGGCCCATTCGGCGTCGTACCGCCGTGAAGCGGGATCGGCCGGCCGGGACACTCGCGGCATGCTGCGTGCCCACGAGTTCGACAAGGTCGAGATCCTGGCCTTCGCCACGCCCGAGCAGGCGCCGGGACTGCTCGACGACATGGTGGCCCGGGCGGAGCGGGCGATCGCCGGCCTCGAGCTGCCGTACCGGATCATCGAGATCTGCACCGGCGACATGGGACAGTCGCACCACCGCAGCTTCGACATCGAGGTCTGGTCGCCGGGTACCGACTCCTGGCTCGAGGTGAGTTCCGTCAGCTGGTTCGGCGACTACCAGGCCCGGCGCGGCAACATCCGCTTCCGCCGTCACGACGCCGACGGCAAGCCCGTGAAGGGCACCGAGCACGTCCACACGCTGAACGGATCGGCGCTGGCCGTGCCCCGCGTGTGGGCGGCGATCGTGGAGCACTACCGCAACCCCGACGGCTCGGTCACGGTGCCCACGGTGCTGCGCCCGTACATGCGCGGGCTCGAACGCATCGAGGCCGCATCCGGCCGGGTGGCGCCGTGACCGGACCGGTGATGTCGTGGCGGGTGGGGTGACGTCGTGACCGACTGGGCGGCGCCCGAGGAGCGGGCGGCCCTGCTCCGTGACCGCCGGGTGCAGTACGAGACCGCCGGCCTCGACGTCGGCGACGTCGACCCCGATCCGGTCGTGCAGTGGGAACGCTGGCACGTCGACGCACTGCAGGCGGGCGTCACCGAGCCCAATGCGATGACCGTCGCCACCGTGGGGCTCGACGGGGTGCCCGACGCCCGTCTCGTGCTGGTGCGTGCAGCCGACGCCGGCGGCCTCGTGTTCTTCACCAACTACCACGGCGCCAAGAGCCGTCAGCTCGACGCGACGCCGGCCGCCTCGGCGGTGTTCTCGTGGCTCGATCTGCACCGTCAGGTGCGGCTGCGGGCGCAGGTCGAACGGATCAGCGACGGCGAGAGCGACGAGTACTTCGCGTCACGTCCCCGCAGCAGCCAGCTCGGGGCCTGGGCGTCGCCACAGAGCGAGGCGATCGCCGACCGTTCCGTGCTGGAGGCACGGATGATCGCGTTCGACGAGGAGTTCGCCGACCGAGACGTGCCACGCCCCGGCTTCTGGGGCGGATGGCGTCTGGTGCCCTTCGAGTGGGAGTTCTGGCAGGGCCGCCCCAGCCGTCTCCACGACCGTCTCCGCTACCGACGCCCCGAAGCTGCCGATGCGTCGGCTGACTGGATCATCGAACGCCTCGCACCCTGACGCCGGGCCGGGAACGATCCGGAAACAGCGGGGGTGAGGGTTGAACGCGCCCCGGGAAGGGGCGAGGCTGTCGGCATGACAGCGAAGGTCCTGGTGGTCGACGACGAACCCACCGTCCGCGAGGTCGTCGCCGGCTATCTCCGTCGTGACGGCCACGAGGTGGCCGAGGCCGCCGACGGCCACACCGCCCTCGACCTGCTCGATGCCGATCCGCCCGACCTCGTCGTCCTCGACATGATGCTGCCGGGGGTCAACGGCCTCGACGTGCTGCGCCGGGTGCGCACCAGCAGCGACGTCCCCGTGATCATGCTCACCGCCCGCGCCGAGGAGACCGACCGCGTGGCCGGTCTCGAGCTGGGCGCCGACGACTACGTGGTCAAACCGTTCTCCCCACGCGAACTGGCGGCCCGGGTCAACGGCGTGCTGCGGCGTACCAACGGCCGCAACGCCGGATCGCCGAGCCCGTTGACCTTCGACGATCTCGTGATCGAGCCGTTGAGCCGACAGGTCACGCTGGCGGGCGACAACGTCGAGATGACGCCCAAGGAGTTCGACGTGCTCGCCTTCCTCGCCTCGTCGCCTCGCCAGGTGTTCTCCCGGGCGCAACTGCTCGAGTCGGTCTGGCAGTCGTCGCCCGACTGGCAGGATCCCGCCACCGTCACGGTGCACGTCCGGCGGATCCGCAACAAGATCGAAGCCGACCCGGAGCACCCGCGCTGGATCACCACCGTCTGGGGTGTGGGCTACAGGTTCGAGCCATGACCAGCACCGCCGACGGACCCCGTCAGGCCGCCGATCCGACGATCGCCCAGGGTGCGGCCCCGATCCGCCCTGCCGTGCCCGTCCGGTCCGTGCGGGTGCAGCCGGAACTGCGCCGGGCCCACGGGATGAACCGCCTGGGGCGGCGGTTCCTCGCCGCCATGTTGGTGGTGCTCGGCGTGGCGATCCTGATGATCGCCATCGCCGCCCAGACGATGTTCATCAACGAGCACGACCTCGAACTGCTGATGTGGTTCCTGGTGCCGGCAGTGCTCGGGGCGGCGATGGTGGCGGTGCTCATGGCGCGGCCGGTCGCCCGTGACTCCAACCGGATCTGCGATGCGGCGATGCGCGTCGCCGACGGCGACCTCTCGGCGCGCACGGGTGTGGTCCGCAACGACGAGCTCGGCGAGGCTGCAGCGATGTTCGACATGATGGTCGACCGGCTCGGCGCCGTGGAGCAGGAGCGGGTGCTGATGCTGTCGTCGATCTCCCACGACCTCCGCACCCCGCTCGCCGCGTTGCGCGCCGCCGTGGAAGCCATCCGCGACGGCGTGGCCGCCGATCCCGACATGTACCTCACCGGCATGGAGCGACAGGTGCGGGCGCTGTCGTCGTTGGTCGACGACCTCCAGCTCCACAGCCGGCTGGTGAGCGGCACGATCGACCTGCAGCCGATGGCCATCGACCTCACCGAACTCGCCGACGAGGCGATGGAGACGGTACGTCCGCTGGCCGAGCCCCGCAGCGTGAAGTTGCTGCTCGAAGCCCGTCAGCGGGTGACGATCGAGGCCGACGGTTCGCAGCTGGCCCGCGTGATCCGCAACCTGCTCGACAACGCCATCCGGCACGCGCCCGACGGCTCCGTGGTGCTGGTGCAGGTCGACCGGCGCAACGATCGCGCCGTGCTGCGCGTGATCGACCAGGGTGGCGGGTTCCCCCACGACTTCCGCGACCGGGCCTTCGAGCCGTTCACGCGCGCCGATCCGGCCCGTGACACGCGGACCGGCACCGCCGGGCTGGGCCTGTCGATCGCTCGCGGCATCGTGGCTGCCCACGGCGGCTCGATCGGCCTGGCCGACGGCCACGAGGGCGGCGCCGTGGAGATCGAGCTGCCCGCCTGATCGGCACCGGCCGGGTCGGGTTCGAGCGGAGCCCGATCAGGGTCGGATCGCCACGTCCGACCGGGACCGGTCGTCGAGCCGCCACGAACAGGCGGCGTCGACGAGCCCGTCGACGAGCGACATGGTGTGTGGTGTGAGGCCGGGGCCCTCCCAGTCCCACCACAGCGGGCTCGACCCGCGTACCCGTGGCGGCAGCTCGATCTGCACCCCGCCCTGACGCGGCAGATTGACCGGATTGTCGCGATGGAGGCCGCGGAGCTGTGTCGGGATCACGTCGAGATCGGTGCAGATGTCGTAGGCGGGCAACGCCCTGCGCAGCGAGTGGCCGACGTGTTCGGCGAACGGCCGGTTGCGGCCGCCGAGCAGCAGTGAACCGAGCATCCCGCGCCTGCCGAATCCGTGCACCGTGACGACGATGTCGACGTGGTCGAGGTACTCGGCCAGCGTGGCCGACTCGGCCGGCCGCACCTTGGTGGACGAGAGGTGGTCGCGCATCCCGGGCGGCTGCACGACGCCGTAGTACGACGCGCCGGCCCGTTCCGCCGCCTGCGAGGCGATCACGTCGGTCATCGCCTCCAGCGCTCCGCCGTGGTACGCCATGAAGCCGATCCGCCCGCGCAGCTCCGACACCTCGGTCACGCCGGGCTGGGAGAGGAGGTTGGCGAACGCCGTCACCGCACCATGATGCCTCTACAGTGGCGGTGATGCTCGTTTGGATGGACCTGGAGATGACCGGGCTCGATCACACCTCCGACGTGATCGTGGAGATCGCCACGATCATCACCGACGACGAACTGCAGATCGTGGCCGAGGGCCCGGACCTCGTGGTGCACCAGCCCGACGAGGTGTTGGCGCGGATGGACCCCTTCGTCGTCGACATGCACACCCGGTCGGGGCTGCTCGAGCAGATCAAGGCATCCGGGATCACCCTCCAGGACGCCGGGACCGCGACCCTCGAGTTCATCAAGCAGCACGTCCCCGAGCCGTCCTCCGTGCCACTGTGCGGAAACTCGATCGGCACCGACCGCCGGTTCCTCGCCGCCTACCTTCCCGACATCGAGAACCATCTGCACTACCGCTCGATCGACGTCTCCAGCGTGAAGGAGCTCGTGAAGCGGTGGTACCCGGGCATCGACGCCAGCCGGCCCCGTGGGCACGGCTCGCACCGTGCGCTCGACGACATCCGGGAGTCGATCCGCGAGATGCAGTACTACCGGCAGCATGTGTTCGTCGATCCGGCGACGGTCGCGGAGGTCGTCGCCGAGGTCGTCGCCGACGCCGCCGACGGTGTCGCGGGCGAGCCCACCGATGCACCGGCTGGCGCCGCCACCGACACGGCCACCGAGGTCGCGGCAGACGGCGTGACCGACACGGCGGCGTCACCACGCGACATCACCGGCCGGTAGGTTGCCGTCCATGCGTGCTGTCGTCCTGCGTTCCCATGGTGGCCCCGAGGTCCTGACCATCGAGGAGGTTCCCGACCTCGAACCCGGACGCGACGAGATCCTCGTCCAGGTGGAGCACACCGCCATCAACCGGGCCGACGTACTGCAGCGCATGGGTATGTACCCCGACCCCCGCAACCGCGAGCTCGAGATCCCCGGCCTCGAGTACGCCGGCACCGTCGCCGCCGTCGGCGACGACGTCACCGCATGGGCCGCCGGCGACCGGGTGATGGGAATCGAAGCCGGTGGCTGCTACGCCGAACAGGTCGTCACCCACGCCCGCCAGGCACTGCCCGTGCCGTCGACGGTCGCCTCCGCCGATGCCGCTGCGATCGCCGAGGTGTTCCTCACGGCGTGGGACGCACTCGTGGTGCAGGGCGGCCTCACCAGCGGCCGGTGGGCACTGGTGCACGCCGGCGCATCCGGTGTCGGCACGGCCGCCATCCAGATCGCCAAGGCCATCGGCGCACGCATCGCCGTGACCTGTTCGGCCGGCAAGGCCGACGCCTGCCGTGAACTCGGCGCCGACCTGGTGCTCGAACGCAGCCCGGCCGACTGGCGGGGGGCGCTGCGCACGGCCCTGCCCGGAGGCGTCGACGTGGTGCTCGACGTGATCGGCGGCGAGGAAGCCGACCGCAACCTGCATGCGGTCCGCACCGACGGCAGCGTCATCCAGGTGGGCCTGATGGGCGGCGGGAACGCTTCGGTGAACCTCGGGCTGCTGCTCACCAAGCGCGTCACCTGGATCGGCACCACGTTGCGGTCACGCCCGGTCGAACGCAAGCTGGCGCTGTGCCAGCGCTTCATCGCCGAGATGATCCCGCTGTTCGAGTCGGGTGCACTGCGCCCGGTGATCGACTCGCGCTACCCCTTCGAGCAGATCGCCGACGCTCACCGGCACATCGAGTCAAACGCGAACGTCGGGAAGATCCTCGTCGACGTCTGATCCTGGGTTGCCGTCGGCGAGGTCGCCGGAACCGGCGGCACGCTGACGGACGTGCAGCCGGTAACTCCAGGCCGTGCCGATCGCGAGGATCGGGATCATCGCCACGAGGAACCAGATCCACGAGCCCAGGTCGTTGCCGCCGCCCTCGGATCCGTAGGTGAACGACACGGCACCCACGATGGTGTGCCCGTCGGCCGGCGCCACCGTGAGGTAGCGGACGATGTAGGTGCCCTGCTGCTCGATCGGATCGAACTCGATCATCGCCGCGTTCGGGGCGGTCTTGGTGGTGGTCGTGGGCTCGATGAGGTTGTCGTCGCCGGGCCCGAAGAGGGCCAGCTCGACGTCGTCGCTGATGTCGACGCCGAACTCGAGCGTGACCTCGCTGATGGACTCGTCGATCACCGAGCCCGACGGCGGGTCGGACACCGCGTCGGCCTCGTGCGCCGACGCCGTGGCTGCACCTGCGAGCACGACGACGACTGCCGCCAGTGCGCTGACCACCCGGACGGCCCGACCCTGCAATGACATCACGGCACCATTCAATCAGCCGGCCGGTGCGGTCCCGGCGCGCGCCGCCTCACTCCTGACGCGCGTCGACGCCGCGACCCTTCCAGGTCACCTGGCGCCGCAGCAGCAGTGCGGTCATGCTGCGGAGGAAGATTCCGACGAACACGACGACCGCCAGCGGGTACAGCACGGCCGTGATCGGGTGGATCGAGCCCGCGCGCCGGCCCAGCACCCAGACCTGGACGGCGCTCAACGGGTAGACGAGCGGCTCCACCAGCCAGCCACCGGCCAGCGACGTCACCCATGCCGCCACACCGAGCGCCAGCCACCACGGCGTGAACCGGGCGCCCGTGGCGATCGACCGGGTCCATCCGCCCACCAGCTGGCGCAGCCCCTCGGGGTACATCCGGAACGCCACGTCGGGGCGGCCGGTGAACAACCGGGCCCGCCCGACGGCGCGAGCGAGGCCGATGTCCTCGGTGTGCATGGTCCGGACGGTGGGATCGGCGTGGCCGCCGACGCGGTCGTACAGGTCGCGGCGCAGTGCCAGCACCGGCCCGAACGCCACCGTGGGCGACAGATGCCGCCCGGCGACCGTGAACGCACCCGAACCCATCAGTGCCGTCACGTTGCAGAGCAGGCTCGCCTGCTCGACGGGCCGCTCGGTGACGTGCCACGGCTGCACCGACACCAACGAGTGGGGGGCGGCGTCGGTGGCGGCGGTGAGCCGGTCGAGCAGGTCGTCGGAGGGCCGGACGTCGGCGTCGAGGAACACCAGCGTCGATGCCGTGGTCGCCGATGCCCCGTGCCAGCAGGCGTGCGGTTTGCCGAGCCATCCGCCGGGGAGTGCGGGCGGGCGGACCACCGTGGCACCGAGCGAGGCGGCGACCTCGGCGGTGCCGTCGTCGGAGTGGTCGTCGACCACCACCAGCTCGTCGCCCGTACGGAGTTGGCCGACCAGCGAGGGCAGCAGATGGGGCAGTGCTGCGGCCTCGTTGCGGGCCGGGATCACCACGGTCACCGACGGCCGCGTGGCGGTGCCGGTGGCCGGCAGGGGGCGTGGGCGCCAGAGCAGCAGCCAACCACAGCACCAGCCGAGGGCGTAGAGCAGCAGGTCGACCACGGCGCCACTCTTGCCGTTCGTGCCGGCCGGTGCCAGTACGGAGTGCGCCGCCACGAGACGGAGCAGCGAGAAACCTCCTTGACCCGGACGCGCCGGACGTGGTTGTGTACCACCGCTGCGCGCCGCGCGGCACCGAACGCACCGACGACCGGAAAGGACCCAGCGATGATCACCACGCCGACGATCGACCCGGCCATCGCTGTGGCGCGCCCCGTCGCCGGGCGGCCGGCGACCACGACGACCATGCCGATGCCGCGCTGGTACGCCACGGGCGCATCCACCGTGTCGGACGTGTGTGGATCCATGCATCTCGGCACCACCGGTTCCAACGGATCCAAGCGCCCGCACCCCGGCCACCTCGTCGGAGGGCTGACGTAACACCGACGTCAGATCACCTCTCACGAGGCCGCCGGGTTCACGACCCGGCGGCCTCTTCGCTTTTTCCGGCCCCGTCCACCCATCACCCATCACCCGGGAGTACCTCATGACCCTCGTCGACACCATCCATCCACCATCGGCACCGACAGCCACCCGGAACCCCTCCGGGCCGACTCCACCGACCACCGACTCCGAGGACCACACCAAGGACCACAGCATGGACACCACCTCCAACCTGCGCATCGACGCAGCTCGCGGCGCCGCCGTCGAACCCCGAGAACCCGACAGTCCGGCGCCACCGGGCGCGGCGCCCACCCGTACGCCGGTCGCCCGGTGCGCCGACGGGCACGGCACCATGACCGGCCTGTTCTTCTCCGACAACATCGTCGACATCGCCCGCGCCAAGGCGATGTGCGGCCTCTGCCCGCTCCGGGCCGCCTGCCTGGCCGGCGCCCTCGAGCGCAAGGAGCCGTGGGGAGTCTGGGGTGGCGAACTGCTGTCGGGCGGCCGCATCATCGCCGACAAGCGAGCCTGCGGCCGGCCGCCCAAGCACCCGCGCCCCGAGGTCGTCATCGACGAACTCGGTCCCGTGGCCGTCGTCGCCTGAGGGGTGTGTCGGACGGCCACCGTCGTCTGCGTGACGCTGTCGCCCCCCCCGGACAGCGTCACGCAGGCGGACCGGGGCCCGTCGAGACGGCGGCGTTGTTCGGGAACGTTTCTCGTCGCCGCAGCGACCTGGACGGACGTGCTCAGTAGCCTCGACGCCGTGAAGATCCGTCCCCGACTGCTCGTCGGTTCACTCGTGGCCGCGGTGGCGTTCATCGCCGTCGTCGCCGTGGTGTGGAGCGGGCAGGACGACGACCCGCCGGTGGACGCGCGCCTCGACGGCCAGGGGTCGGTGGAGACCTTCCCCGCCGGCGGTCTGGGCAACGACGCCGTCGAAGGCGAGCCGTTCCCCGACGTGGTGCTGGTCGACCGCGACGACAACGAGATCCCCTCGTCCGAGCTGGTCGGCGAGCCCCTGGTGGTGAACCTCTGGTTCAGCAGCTGCCCGCCGTGTGCACAGGAACTCCCCGAGTTCGCCGAGGTCGACGCCGAGAACGACGATGTGCGCTTCGTCGGCGTGAACACGATCGACTCGGTCGAGGTGATGGAGCGCTTCGCCGGCGAACGCGGCGTCACCTACGACCAGTTCCGCGACGAGTTCGCGGAGTTCACCGACGCCGTCGGAGCGGTGGCGTTCCCGCTCACGCTGTTCGTCACCTCCGACGGCATGATTGTCGACCAGACCGGAGTGCTCGACGCCGACGGGCTCCGTGAACGGATCGCCAACCTGCTCGAGCTGGACGTGAGCAGCTGATGAGCCTGTCGTTCATCCGGGGCATGGTCGCCGCGGTCAATCCGTGCGGGTTCATCCTGCTGCCGACGTACCTGATGTACTTCCTCGGGTTGCAGGGCACGATGCCGGGTACCCAGCGCACCACCATGCGCCGCGCCGTGATCGTCAGCGGGGCCGTGTCGGCCGGCTTCCTCTCGGTGTTCCTCGTCGCCGGCGTCGTCTCCTACAACTTCACGAACTGGATCAACGAGAACGCCAAGTACGCCACCGGCGCCATCGGTGTGGCGTTGCTCGTGCTGGGGGTGGCGATGCTGTTCGGCTACAAGCTGCCGTTCATGACCCCGAAGCTCGACACCGGTGGCGAGGGCCCGAAGCAGACCGTGAGTGCGATGTTCGTGTACGGGATCGCGTACGCCGTGGCGTCGATCGGCTGCACGATCGGGCTGTTCATCGCCACGGTGTTCAGCACCACCGAGCGCGAGGGCATCGTGTCGGGTGTGGGCAACATGCTCGCCTACGGCGCCGGCATGGCGCTGCTGGTGAGCGCCCTCACCATCGCCCTGGCCTCGGCCAACACCAGCCTGCTCAAGTTCCTGCGCGGCAGCCTGCAGTACGTCGACCGCATCGCCGCCGGGTTCGTGGTGCTGTCGGGCATGTACCTGCTCTGGTACTTCTACTGGGTCGACATCCGCGAAGTGGGTGACCCCGTCACCGACTGGGCGCTCGCCCGTCAGGCGCAGGCCACGGCGTTCCTCAGCGACCACTGGCAGGTGGTGGGCATCGTGATGGTCGCCGTCGTCGGCGGCGCCATGGTCTACGCCTGGTCACGCCCCAACAACCACCGTTTGCGTGACGAAAATGTGGGGACGGGCCAATGAGAACGTCACGCAAACGGAATTTCCGGGCTGGTGTGGTGACGCTGGTGTCCGGGGGTCAGCGGTAGCCGACCTCGTGGGCCTGACGGGTGAGGTCGTCACGGTGGTCGGGATGGGCGATCGCGATGAGTGCCTCGGTGCGCTCCTTGATCGACCGGCCCCGCATCTCGGCCACGCCGTACTCCGTGACCACCTTGTCGATCGTGTTCTTCGGCGTGGTGACCACGTCGCCCGGCGCCAGCTGCGGCACGATGCGTGACTTGCCGGTCGACGTGGTGGAGTG
>JAWLEC010000014.1:0-33995 GCA_041686315.1 Ilumatobacteraceae bacterium | reverse complement strand
CGGTCGCGTTCCGTTCGACGAAGACGCCGGCGCCCTCGCCCGCCGTGTTGGCGACGATGGTGCTGTCGGTCAGCCGGAAACCTGTGGTGTTCCGGGCGACCTCGATGGCGCCGCCCGATCCCTTGCTGCCCGCTTCGCCTCCGGTGATCGCCACGCCGGAGACCTCTACACCGTCTGCCTCCACGACGATCGCCTGGCCAGATTCGGCTGCATCGATCAGAGTCGCCCCACCGGGTGTGACCACGCCGGTCGAAGCATCGTAGGAAACCGGCTGGGCCGCGCCGGAGATCTTCGTCCCCTCTTTCCCGATCACGAGCGGTTCGCTCAGCTGAAAGGTGCCTGCGGCCAAGACGATATCCGTGTCACCTGCCTCTACGGCAGCGCGCAGCGCATCGCCGTTCTGGATCGGCGTCGTCGACGTCTGTGCGGCGACCGGGACCGTCGCCGGCGCAGCCACCACGACGGCGGAGACCACGAGCGACAGAAGGGCGGTCAACCCCAGTGATCGGCGCGCATTGGGACGCTTCCGAAATACCGTGAACTTGCTGATGCCGGTCGCTTCCATGGCTCGCCATTCCCCCATAGCCATTTGGCCACGAATAGGTATTCCGTGATCTAATCACCCATCCGGGCGATGCGTCCAAGAAATACCCACCCGATGTGGCGGAAACTTCGGGAATCCACACTCTCTGTAGTGCTATCGCCGCTTTCTGTGTCTGATCCGCGATCGGCCCTGACGCCGTCCTGAGGATTCTCGCGTCATCGGCACCGGGCCATTCCCCACGCTGCAGCCCGATTGGAAACTCGCGAACCGCGGCCGCCGAGACCCGTCAGGCGCCGTGGAGGACGCGTTCGCGGAACAGCCGGGCGCTGTAGGCGGTGAGGTCGACGTCGCTGTGGGCACGCACCGACGCCGAGCGCGGGAACCCGAGGAACGGGCCGAGCTCGCCGAAGTAGTCGCCGGCACCGAGGCGGTTGAGGTGCTCCTCGCTGCCGTCGGCCAGCACCCGGATCACGTCCACCTCACCCGAGTCGATCACGTACACGAGATCGCTGGCGTCGCCCTGCTCGAAGATCGACTCGCCGGCGGAGTACGTGACCTCCTTCATCGGCTGCTCGGGCTCGCCGTGCGGCGGCACCATCTGCACGATCCGGTCGGCGATCGGCACCAGCCGCGCGTCGTGCGTCGACACCACGATCATGCGGCCGTCGTCGCGCAGGCCCTGCAGCAGCCGGATGATCGCCTCGGCCTGGATGTGGTCGAGGTTGGCCGTCGGCTCGTCGGCGAGCAGCAACTTCGGATCGTGGCCCAGCCCGCGGGCGACAGCGACGCGCTGCATCTGGCCGCCCGACAGCTTGCTCGGCAGATGACCGCCCCGCTCGGCCAGACCCACCTGCTCGAGCAGGTCGTCGGCCCGGGCGAACGCATCCGCGCGCGGCGTACCGGTGAGCGTGAGCGGCACGGCGACGTTCTCACGTGCGGTCAACGACGGGATCAGGTTGAACGCCTGGAAGACGAACCCGATCTCCTCCCGGCGGTACCGGTCGAGGTCCTTGCCCTTCAGCGCGGTGACGTCGGTGGCACCGACGTTGATCGTTCCCGACGTCGGCGTGAGGATCCCGCCGAGACACGACAGCAGCGTGGTCTTGCCGCACCCCGATGGGCCGAGCAGCACCACCAACTCGCCGGCCTTCGCCTCGAACGACAGCCCGTCGAGGGGCCGGATGGCGTACCCGTCGTGGACGAACTCGACGACCAGGTGGTCGACGATCAGTGGTCCGACGGTCATCAGGCTGCTCCTGCAAAGGCTTGGGACGGATCGGCGCGCATCACCTTGCGCATCCCGACGCCACCGGCGATCAACGACATCACCACGGCCAGCAGCGGTAGCTGCCAGAACGCACGGGCCGGCACCCGCACCCGCAACGGGAACGCCGGCGCCAGGAACAGCTGGATCACCGCCGCCACCCCCACAGCGACGAGGGCCACCAGCACCGCCTGGATCGCCAGACTCGCCAGCAACGACCGGTCGGACGCCCCGATGGCCTTCAACACGGCGAAGTCGCGCTGACGCTCCAACGCCGACAGGTACACCACGGCGCCGATGATGATCGCCGCCACGATCCACAGCAGCACACGCACGAGGTCGACCGAGGCGATCGCCCCCTCCAACGGTTCCAGCACGTCGTCGGCCACCTCCTCGCTCGTCATCAACTTGAACCCAGGGGGAAGTTCGCCCACGTCGCCGTCGACCAGCACCGCGCTGATCACCTCGGTGGTGCGGAACACGATCTGCTGCGCCTCCTCCACCGGCATGAACACCAGCGGGATACCGGCGAGCAGCGTGGTGTCCTTCGTGAAGCCGACCACGGTGAACGACTCGTCGCCGAGGGTGACCACCTGGCCGAGTTCGAGGCCCATGGACTCGTCGGCCGTCAGCTCGCCGGGCGCCGCCGCCGCACGACCATCGGAGACGTCGGGGCTGCCGAGCCCGTCGATCACGTGACCGATCACGATCACCTCCTCGCCTCTCGTGCCCGGCTCCTCGACGAGGCTCGACCGTGACGTCACCACCGGCGACGCCTGAGCGGCATCCACGGCGTCGACCGTCGAGGTGGGCATCGTCGGCGCCGAGGTGAACGGCCCCTTGGCAGTCTCAGGAAGCACCCAGGCCTCCACGCCGATCGCATCGACGCTGTCGACGGGTTCGAGATTGAACTGTTCGACCAGCCCGGTCATCACGAACAGCAGCGCGAACACCACCGCACCGAGCAGGCTGACCACGATGAACCGGGTGCGCCGGAAGACCAGATCGCGCAAGGTGAGCAGGATCACCGTTGCCCTCCCACCGCTGCCGAACCGACGGAGCCGTTGGCGCCGATGACGCCGACGCCCAGGTCGGCGCGGCCCCCGGCCCACGCAGCGATCTCCGCCGACGACGACGTGTACCCCATTGCAGCGACCTCCCTGGCCCGTTCGAAATCGAGCAACCCCACTCCCGGCAGGTGCATCGTGACCACGAGGTCGACCGCGCCGTCCTGCATCGACGTGCGCTGGTTGCGAACCGAGCCGGTGAGCATGCTGCGCAACAGCACCGACGTCACGCTCGGATAGTCGGACTTCCCGCGACGCACCGACGCACCGAGTGCCCGGAATCCCGACACCGACAGCCCGTAATCGGCGCGTGCCCGCGGGCCCTGGTCGGGCGCCACGTCGACCGCCACGATCGTCTCGATCGTGCTGTCGTCACGCATCGGCTCGAAGGGCAGGTTGTTGAGCACACCGCCGTCCACCAGCAGGTCGCCGTCGTGCGGCACGGGCGGCAGCACGCCGGGGATCGCCACGCTCGCCCGCACTGCCCGGGCCGCGCTGCCGCGCCGGTGCACCTCGAGCCGCGACCGGGTGAGGTTCGTCGACACGCAGTAGTAGGGCAGCCACAGATCCTCGATGTCCCACTCGCCGAGCGTCTCTTCGATGTTGGCGGTGATGCGCTCGCCCTTGATCAGCGACACCACCGGCACCGTGTAATCGAGCAAGCGGTGGAACTGCCGCTCGACGAGCGCCATCAGTTCCTCACCCTCGAGCCCGAGCGCGATGGCGGCGGCCATCGGCGCCCCCATCGAGCACCCGGCCACCTGGTCGACGGGCACGCCGCTCTCGCGCAGCGCTCGCAGTGCGCCGAGGTGGGCGAAGCCGCGAGCTCCACCCCCGCTGAGCACCAGGCCGTAACCGTGGCCGCTCGCCAGCCTCGCCACCCGCGCGATGTCGGCGGCGGCGCCCTCGCGCACGTGCACCACGTCGTCCGCCTCGATGCCGGCGAGCAGGCGGGCCGTGTTCCGAGGTCGCTCGGCCGACACGGGATGGAGCACGGCGAGCATCGTCGCCACGTGACCGACGTCGCCGAGCGTGGCGAAGATCTCGTCGATGCAGGCGCGCTCGGCCGCATCGGGCGTCGGCGAGCACACCACCAGAAGACGATCGGCCTGACGGATCGCCCGGCGGGTCCACGCCGTCATCTCCCGATCGGCCTGCAGCACGACGTGGTCGTTGCCGACGTCGGCCTCGTGCATGAACTCGGCCAGCCGCGGCACACCGACGTTGTCGGCACTGACCTGCGAGATCGCCTCACGGTTGAGGATCCGGTCGACGAGATCGCTGGAGAGGTGCTTGGCCGTCCCGAACCGGGCGATCTCGGTGGCCATCGCCGACACCAGTGCGTCGGCGTCACACGGCGCGGTGACGGCGACGGTGAGCGCCGCCGCCCGGTCGAACTTGCGGCGCGTGGGTCGGCGCAGACGCGTGAGGATCCCCCGCGTCACGTTGAGCATCATGGTCGGCGACTTCGAGACGAGTTCCTCGAACGTGTTCGTGGAGAACGAGGCCAGCGTGGTGTCGCGCACGGCGCGCACCGTCGCCGAGCGCGGCGCCCGGTCGAGCAGACCGAGTTCGCCCACCACCTCACCACGGCCCAGCTCGCTGATCAGCTGCTCGTTGCCCTCGGCGTCCTCGCCCAACACGGCGACGCGGCCCCCGACGACGAAGTAGGCGGCATCGGACAGGTCGCCCTCGCGGAAGAGGGTCTCGCCCGCCTCGAGGCGGCGCCACTCGACCCGGTCGACCACGTCCTGCACCAGGTGCGGGTCGGTGGTGCCGACCATGTCGGTGACCATGTTCGCCACGTTCGTGCGGTCGATGCGTTCACGAGCCTGGTCGGAGACCGAGTCGGCCACCTCCACGTTGTCGTTCAACCACTTCTCGAAGTCGCTGCGTTCGATGACGAGCACCTCGGCCGGACCCTTCGCGCGCAACGTGGCCGTGCGCTTCCCGCCGGCGATCACCGTGACCTCACCGATGATCTGGCCCGCCTGGATCAGCCCGACGACGATGTCGCCGTGCGCCCTGGCGTTCGTGGCCTCGAGCTCACCGGAGATGATGAAGTAGACATGGTCCGCCTCGTCACCCTCACGGACCAGCACCTCACCGTCGGCGAGGACTCGTGACTGCGACGACGATGCCAGACGCTCGATGAGCCCCGCCGCAAGCGTCATCCGTCGGTCCCCCCTTCCATCGATCACCGGGTCCCCCTGACCCGGACGCTTCCGACAGTAGCGCTACAGCCGCGGCCGGCGCATACCCGCAGCTCCGGCCAGCCCCAAGATCACCCGCAGTCGGTGTCGGGACGGCGACGTCCGGCAGCACGCACCGGTAGGTTCGCCGCATGACTGCGGACACCGCCGGATCCATCCTCGGCACCCGGGTGCTGCGCACCGAGGACCCGGGGCTCCTCACCGGCAGCCGCCGCTACCTCGCCGACCTCGAGCTGCCCGACGGGCTGCACGCCGTGTTCGTGCGCTCCGACGTCGCCCACGGCGTGCTCGGCGACATCCACGTCGACGACGCCCGAACGATGCCCGGTGTCGTCGACGTGCTCACCGCCACCGAACTGGCCGTCGCACCCCATCACGGCTTCGCCAAGGTCCACGACGACTTCAAACGCCCGCCGCTCGCCGTCGACCGCGTCCGCTTCGTCGGCGAACCGATCGCCGTGGTGCTCGCCGAGACGTTCGAACAGGGCGAGGACGCCGCCGAGACGGTGTGGGCCGACATCGACCCGCTCCCGGCGATCGTCGACGCCGAACGCGCCTTCGACGACCGCGCCGAGCTGATCTTCCCCGACCACGGATCCAACGAGGCGACGGTGATCGTCGGCGAGGGGCGCACCGACCTCTCCGGAGCCGATGTGGTCGTGCGCGGCCGCTACGTCAACCAGCGCATGGCAGTGGCGCCGATGGAACCCGACTGCTGTGCCGCCGCCGTCGGCGACGACGGACGCCTCACCCTGTGGGCATCCACCCAGATGCCCCACGGGCTGCACGCCCAGCTCGCCCGGGCGCTCGACATGGACCGTGGCGACGTGCGCGTGATCACCCCGCAGGTGGGCGGCGGGTTCGGCGGCAAGGCCGGCATCCACGCCGAGTACACGGTGGTGGCCGCCGCGGCGCGCCGCACCGGACGGCCGGTGGTGTGGGTGCCGCCGCGCAGCGACGACATGAAGGCGCTCCCCCACTCGCGCGGGCAGGTGCAGTACGCCGAACTCGGCTGCACCCGCGACGGCGACTTCACCGGCCTGCGGGTCAGGCTGGTCGGTGATGCGGGCGCCTACCCCGGCGTCGGGGCAATGCTGCCCGGCGGCACCCGGCGCATGGCGCAGGGCACGTACGCGTTCCCGTCGATCGAGTTCGACGTCGCCGTCGCCGTCACCAACACCACCCCGATGGGCGCCTACCGCGGCGCCGGACGGCCCGAGGCAACGGCACTGCTCGAACGGCTCGTCGACCAGGCGGCGCTCGAGACCGGCATCGACCCGATCGAGATCCGGCGGCGCAACTTCCTCGGCGACGACGTGTTCCCGTTCACCACGCTCACCGGCAACACCTACGACTCGGGCCGCTACCTCCTGCCCCTCGAACGCGCCGCCGAAGCCGTCGGCTACGACGCCCTCCGGGCCGAACAGGCCGAGCGGCGCGAGCGCGGCGACGTGGCGCAACTGGGGATCGGCGTGGCCGCCTACGTGGAGATCACCGCCGGCGGCGGGGCGGACGAGTTCGGCGCCGTCGAGGTGCACGACGACGGCTCGGCCACGATCTTCGCCGGCACACAGTCGCACGGCCAGGGCCACCAGACGGCCTACGCGATGGTCGTGTCCGACCTCACCGGGATCCCCGTCGATCGCATCACGCTCGTCGACGGCGACACCGACCGCGTCCGCACCGGCGGCGGCACCGGGGGCTCCCGATCGCTGCAGCTCGGCGGATCGGCGGTGCGCGGCGCCACCGAGGCGATGATCGCCAAGGCCCGCGAGCTCGCCGCCGCGATGCTGGAGGCCGACCCTGCCGACATCGTCGTCGACGTGGGTGCGGGCACGATCGGGGTCGCCGGGGTGCCGGCGCAGGCGCTCACGTGGGCCGACGTCGCGACGCGCGCCGGCGACGGCGGCGACCGGCTCGACGGCGACTTCGACTTCCACCAGGACGGCGCCACGTTCCCGTTCGGCGCCCACATCGCCGTGGTCGAGGTCGACACCGAAACCGGCCGTACCCGGCTCGTGCGCCACGTGGCCGTCGACGACTGCGGCACCGTGCTGGCGCCGCTGCTGGTGGAGGGCCAGCAGCACGGCGGCATCGCCGCCGGGGTCGGTCAGGCCCTCTACGAGGAGGTGCACTTCGACGCCGACGGCAACCCGGTCACCTCGAACTTCGCCGAGTACGCCGTCCCGTCGGCCGCCGAGTTGCCGTCGTTCGAGGCGCACTCCACCGAGACGCCGACACCGCTCAACCCGCTCGGAGCGAAGGGCATCGGCGAGGCGGCCACCATCGGCGCCACACCGGCGGTGCAGAACGCCGTGGTCGACGCCCTCGCCGACCTCGGCGTGCGCCACATCGACCTGCCCTGCACGCCCGAGCGCGTGTGGACGGCGATCCGTGACGCCCGCGCCGGGACGCTCGCGGATCCGTGGCGGGAACCGCCGCAGATCTTCGCGACGCTGCGTGCCACCGCCGCCGGCGTGACCACCGAGGACGCAGCCGGCGCCGCTGCCGCCGACGGGATCTGACCGGCTCGCCGAATCGGGCTGCGCTCCCGTCGGCCGCCCCACTCGCGGCGTGCGGCGCATGCGTCGCTCTGCGGCCTCGTCCGACGTGCCATGATCGACCGCCATGGACGAGCTCTGGCTGATCGGTCGCATCCTGTTCGGGATGGTCTTCGTCGGCTCGGGCATCGGCCAGATCGCCGACATGCAGTCATCGCTGCAGTACGCATCGCGCAAGGGCCACGACGACGCCACGGTCGGCGTGGTGCTGTCGGGCGTCGGGTTCGCCGTGGGCGGGATGTCGGTGATCCTCGGGCTGTGGGGTGACCTCGGCGCCCTGGTCCTGATGCTGACCCTGCTCCCGGTGACGTTCCTGATGCATCGGTTCTGGGCCGAGCGCGACCCGATCGAGCGGCAGACCGAGATGGCGATGTTCACGAAGAACCTCGCACTGCTCGGCGGTGCGGTGCTGCTGTTCTCCTGGTTCGCCCGCGACACGTTCGGGTTCGGCCTGCCCTACACGATCACCGACGGCGCCTTCAGCTTCCGCTGACCTGCCGCCCGTCGGGCGCCGCTGTCAGGGGCGACCGCAGTCGACGCAGCTCACGTCGTCGGGCACGTCGCCGTCGACGAGGGTGGCGAGGAAGTCGACGAGGCGGACGCCCTCCACCTCCATCTCGTAGAACTCGTCACCGCCGATGATCGTGTGCTCCGTGCCCGGTGCGACGTAGGAGGCGATCGGCACGCCCTCGGCCTCGATCTCGGCTTCGGTCTGGTCGATGAACGAGAGCAGGTCGTCGGCGGGGATGCCGGCGAGCGCGGCGAAGTTCGACTGCACCTCGTCGTAGGCGTAGTCGAAGCGGGCGAACGTGATGTCGGGGGCGTGCCGGCCGGCCTGCACGTAGAGGCCCGGCAGCGACCACTCCTCGGCGGTGAGACCCTCGTTGACGGGCCAGTCGGGGATGTTGTTCGCGGTGCCCCACAGGTTGCCGATCAGCGCGTTGATCGGGCCGGCGTCGGGGTAGGCGGCGGAGCTGTCGCCGAACGTGACGATCTCGGTGTCGGGCAGTTCGTCGGAGGCCAGGCCGGCGAACAGCGGGGTGGGGATCGACCCGGCGCTGGCGCCTGTCACCACGAGCTGCGCCACGTCGGGAAAGTCGGCGAGCACCGTGTCGAGGCCCTTGGTGGCGTTGGCGAAACCGGTGTGGCTCACGGTGAGGTCGTCGGCGTACTGCTGCTGGTTGTCGCCGAGGAAGACGTCGCCGGTGCAGTACGGCACGTAGACGAACGAGTGGTCGGCGAGAGGGTTCTCGGGATTGGTCGGGTCGAAGATGCCGCCACGGCCCTCGGGCGAGCGGCCGATCTCGATGCTCGAGGTGTAGGTGCCGTCGGTGAACGAACACGACTCGGCGCTGAAGCAGGCGCCGCCGCCCTCGAAGTACAGCACCACCTTGGTGGGGTCCGCGGGGCGCTGCCACAGCTCGTAGTCGCTGCCGTCGGCACACTCGCAGTCGGGTGCGGCGATCGACGTCCATTCACCCGCTGCCGTGGCTTGCGTGGTCGGTGTCGCCGTCTCGGGCGGCTCGGTCGCGGGCGGCTCGGTCGAGGGCGGCTCGGTCACGGGCGGCTCGGTGGCGGGCGGCTGGGTCTCGGCCGGCTGTGTGGTCGGCGAGTCGGCCGAGGGCTCGGTGACGTCGGCCGTGTCGTCGTCGGATCCACCGCAGGCAGCGACCACCAGGGTCGCCGCAGCCGCCACCACGATCCATCGTCGATTCATCTCCGCATCATCTCCCGTCCACGTCGGGGCCGGCGAATCCGGCAGGTCGATCACGCAACGAAGGTGTCGGCCGGGCGGCTCTCGGCGTCGGTGGGCGTCGCGGTCAGACCGGAACGTAGGTGCTGTCGAGACGGGGACGGGTCGTCGGGTCGGCGAGTGCCACCGTGCCGTCGTCGACGAGCTTCACGAGATGGGCCAGCACGCTGCGCCGTGCCGGCTTGTGCAGCTCGCGCCGCACGTC
Organism: Ilumatobacteraceae bacterium; assembly: GCA_041686315.1. GTDB lineage: Bacteria > Actinomycetota > Acidimicrobiia > Acidimicrobiales > Ilumatobacteraceae > Sva-07. The sequence goes on along the minus strand of JAWLEC010000014.1, from coordinate 24,388 downwards.
GGCGTAGAGCTCCTCGACCATCGCCGGGATCGTGTGGAGACCGCGACGGGCGGCGTCGAGCACCTGCTGCTCCCGTGCCAGGCGATGGTCGACGAGTGCACCGACGAACGATGCGGGGTCGGGGATCGGCGGGCCGTGCGTGGGAACGGCGACGTGGTCGTGGCGTCCCGCCACGACCCGCAGCGACTCGAGGTATGCCGCCATGTCACCGTCGGGCGGGCCGACCACCGTGGTGCTCCACCCCATCACGTGATCGCCGGTGAACAGCGTGCGTCGCGAGCCGTCGTCGAGGGCGAAGCACATGTGGTTCGAGGTGTGCCCGGGCGTGTGGAGCGCCGTGATCTGCCAGCCGTCGCTGCCGGCCACCACGTCGCCGGTCGCCGCCTCCTCGTCGGGGACGAAATCGCGATCGGTCGTTTCCTCCATCACCGGTTCCCCGTCGCCGGGGGCTCGCGCCTCGGCTGCATCGTCGGCGTCGCCGGTCGCCGGCTCGTCGTCGGCCGGATCCTCACCGATGTCCCACGCATCGTCGCCGTGCGGGCCGAAGGCGATCGTCGGTGCGCCGGTCTCCTCCGCCAGCCACGCCGCCAGCGGTGAGTGGTCGGCGTGGCAGTGCGTGACGAGGATCGCTCGAACCGTGCTGCCCAGCAGCGCAGCGGCGAGTGCGTCACGGTGGGCGTCGAGACGAGGTCCGGGGTCGATCACCGCCACGTCACCCACACCGACGATGTAGGTGCCCGTGCCGTGATAGGTGAACTTCGACGGGTTCCGCGCCATCACCCGACGCACCAGCGGGAGCACGGGCTCGGCGACGCCGTACCGGAACGAGTCGGACGACAGCGTCAGGAACTGCATGTCGACCAGTTCAGCGCACGGACCACCCCGACCTCACGACCGTGGCCCAGAACGGGCACTCTGGCAGCACGCACCGCATCGGCTGCGAGCGTGTCGACGTCGATGCCGACCGCCCGCAGCGCCTCCGGGGTGACGGCACGCCGTGCCGCGTCGGACCCGTCGGCGATCTTGAACGCGACGCCACGGCCGTCGGGCAGCCCCGCGGCCATCACACCGGCGGCGCCTTCCTTGGCGATCAGACCCGGCAGCGAACGTATCCACGCAGTGACGTCGCGATCCTCCCCCGCCACCAGGACGGGATGGGCGCGCATCGCACGGGCGACCTGCGAGTCCGACCGCGCCACGTGGGCGAATGCACTCGCGAGATTTCGCAGCGCGAATGCATGCGTCGGCGCACCGCAGCCGTCGACGCCGATGTGGGTCACGGCGCAACCGAGCGTTTCGAGGTGGGCGGTGATCGACTGCTGCAGCGGGTGCCCCGGGTCGACGTAGCCGGCGGTCGGCCACCCGTTGACCACACACGTCGCCAGCATGGCGGCGTGCTTGCCCGAGCAGTTCTGCTGCAGCGACGACGGCTCCACCCCGGCGCGGCGGGCCGCCGACCGGGCGCCGGCACCGAACGGACGTGAGGGCGTGTTGTCGAGATCGGCCTCGCTCAGCCCGTGATCGGCCAGCAGCCGGCGAACCGTGCGGAGATGGACGTCGGCGCCGTCGTGACTGGCGCACGCCACGGCGAGCTGGTCGTCGGGGACGTCGAGCCCGAGGGCGACCATCGCATCCGCTTGCAACGGCTTGAGCGACGAGCGGGGATACACCACCAGGTCGGGATCACCGACCGTCGCCACCACGTCGACGCCGTGGAGCGCCACCCCGGCACCGTGGTGGATCGACTCGTCGAGGCGCGTGCGGTCGGCGACGGCGATCGGCGCGACTGCGCCGACGAAGCGGCTCACGACGCCGGTTCGGGCGGATCGGTTCTCGCCCGACGAGGCCGCCGCGGCTCGGGGATGGTGGTGAGGTGGTTGTCGACCACGTCGTAGCGGCGGCCCCACTCGCTCGCCAACGCCTGCACCATCGCCGCCGCCGGGAGCGCGAGCAGCGCACCGACGAACCCCAGCAGCGAGGCCCCACCCAGAGCTGCACCGAACGCGACTGCGGGATGCAGCTCCATCGTGCGGGCGGTGATGCGGGGCGCGAAGAAGTAGTTCTCGATCTGCTGGTAGATCACGATGAAACCGATCACGATCGCCGCCTTCAGCGGCGAGTCGAGGAACGTCACCAGTACGGGCAGGATGCCCGCCAGGTAGGTGCCCACCACCGGCAGGAACTGCGACACGAGGCCCACCCACAGGGCCAGTGCGATCGGCGCCTGCGTGCCGAGCGCCTGGAACACCATCCAGTGGAAGAACGCCGAGAGCAACGCCAGCAGGGCCCGCGAGTAGAGGTAGCCGCCGGTCTTGGTGATCGCCAGTTCCCAGCCGTTGAGCACGCGCTCCTGTCGCACCGGGGTGAGCCGCGAGCACACCGCCCGTCGCAGGCGCGGGCCGTCGGCCACGAGGTAGTAGGTGAACAGCAGCACCGACAGGGCCTGGAAGATCACACCCACCGCGGTCACCGACAGCCGCACCGCCTCGTCGCCCTGCGACTGGATGAACTGCTGGACGCGCCCTTCGGGATCGTTCACCTCGTCGATCACGTCCTGCGGATCGATGTCGGTGCCGAAGGAGTCGTTGACGAAGTCGACGGTGTCGGTGATGTAGGCGTCGGACTCCTGCAGGAGATCGGCGATCTGGGTGCCCACGAGCGTGCCGACGGCGACGGCGAACACCAGGAAGGCGAGGAGCACGCCGAGCAGGATGGTGATGGTGGCGCGGCCACGCCGCCACCCCCGTGCGGCCAGCCGGTTGACGCCCGGTTCGATCGCCAGCGCCAGGAACACCGACACGAGCAGCAGGATCAGCAGACCCGACAGCCGGTGGAACACGTGGAGAGCGGCGAACGTGAGCAGGTAGCCGAACCAGAAGATGATGATCGCCGGGATCGCCCACCGCGGCAGAGTGCGATCGGTCGCACGACGCTCGAAGCGCCGCCCCGACGTGTCGGCGGCGCCGACGGTCCCGGAATCGGGGCCTCGACCCGTGTCGCCGTCGGCGGCCGCGTCCGCTGCCGCGTCGGGGCGAGAATCGTCGGGCACGTCCGGATGGTACTCACGGGCCCGTGGCACGATGGGCACATGGACGTGCGCACCTGGCTCGGTGGCCAGATCCGTGATCGGGTGGTGGGGCCGGATGCGCCCGTGCGCCACGGCGAGCTGTTCGACAACGACGAACCCGGCTGGTTCGCCGACGACGCCCCGATCCGGCGGGTGCACGGCGACGCCTCGATGTTCGTCGGCGGCCTGCGGGCGCTGCTGCTGCAGTCGCTGCATCCCCGGGCGATGGCCGGCGTGGCCCAGCACTCCGACTATCGCCACGACCCGTGGGGCCGACTGCAACGCACCGCCGACTTCCTGGCGGCGACCACGTTCGGCCCGGCGTCGCAGGCGCAACGCGCCGTCGACACGGTGCACCGGGTGCACGAGCGCGTCGTCGGCACCACCCGCGACGGCGAACCGTACGCGGCGAACGATCCCCATCTGCTGGGCTGGGTCCACCTTGCCGAACTCGACAGCTTCCTGACCGCCCACGACCGGTACGGCGTCGAGCCGCTGACCGGCGGCGACCGCGACCGGTACGTGGCGGAGGCTGCCGTGGTGGCCCGCTCCCTCGGCGCGGAGAATCCTCCCGAGTCGGAGAGAGCGCTGCGCGACCAGCTCGCCGAGTTCCGTCCGGAACTGCGGGGAACGCCCGAGGCGCGCGATGCCGCCCGGTACCTCCTGCTGCAGCCTCCCCTGCCGCTGGCTGCCCGGCCCGCCTACGCCATGATCGCCGGGGCGTCGGTGGCGCTGATGCCGGCGTGGACGAGGCTGCCGCTGCGCCTCCCCTGGCTGCCCGTGACCGAGGCGACGACGCTGCGCGCCGCCGGTGACGTGGTCACCCGCACCATCCGCTGGGCAATCCCCACTTCCGCCTGAAAGGGTCGATGGGCCCTCTCGCGACGAGCCGGTTGTCGATACCGTGCGGGGTACACCCACTGCTGGAGGAAATCCGATGACATCGCCACGCGCCCGTCGCTCCCCGTTCGTACTCGCACTCGCCGCCGGCGTGTTGGTCCTCGGTGCCTGCGGCAGCGACGACGACGGCCAGGTCGACGTGCCCGAGGGCGGGACCGGCAACCCGTACACGCAGGCGATCATCGAGTCCGACTCGCACGACGAGCTGCTCCTGTCGGACAGCAGCGACATGGTCGTCGCCGTGCAGTGCATCGAGGGCACGACGGCCGAGGTCACCGCCGTGGCCTCCGAACTCCCCGCCGGCACCTACACCGGTGCCTTCGAACCGTCCACCGGTGTCGACGTGTCGGTGCAGTCGAGTGGCACCAGCTATGCCATCGGCGCCAGCCAGATGACCCTCGACGCCGAGGAGTACGACGTCACCTTCCCCGACATCGACGGCGGCGTCACCTTCACCGTCGCCGGCTGCGCTGTCTGACCGGTCCGGCGAACAGCCGCGAACGCACGGCGATCACGTCGCCGGTGCGTTCGCCGTGACGGCAGCGGTGAGGGCGGGCGCCAGGTCGCCACGGTCACGGACGACCACGCCGTCGGTGAGGCCGAGCCACTGCGCCATCAGCTGCAGTTCCTCCGCGAGCTCGACGGCGACGTCGCCGCAGTCGATGCCCGGTTCACCGAAGGCTCCCTGCACCAGCAGCCTCGCGTTCGCCCGGTCGGCCTTCAGGTCGACGCGGGCGACCAGCTCGTCACCGAGCAGGAACGGCAGCACGTAGTAGCCGAACACCCGCTCCGGCAACGGCGTGTAGATCTCGATGCGGTAGCGGAACCCGAACAGGCGCTCGGCGCGGTCGCGGTTCCACACCACCGGATCGAAGGGGCTGAGCAGCGCTCGGCAAGCCACCCGTCGGGGAACGACGGCGTCGGGATGGAGGTACGCCGGCTGTGTCCAACCGTCGACCGACGTGCGGATCAACCGGCCCTCCTCCACCAGTTCGGCGAACATCGGCCGCGTGTGGGTGAGGCGGTGGTAGTCGGCGAGATCGCTCGCCGCACCCACCCCGTGGGCCTTCGCCGCCAGCACGAGCAACTCCTTCTTGGCGTCGTGTTCGCCGGGCGCCGGCCGGTCGAGCGCGCCAGCCGGGATGACCCGCTCGGCGAGGTCGTAGACGCGGGCGAAGTCGTTCGGCCGACGCCGGGCGGCCACGTGGCCGGCACGGAACAGGTGCTCGAGCGCCCGCTTGCCGTCGTCCCAGTCCCACCAGGCACCCTTCGGCCCGCGCCGCATCTCGAGATCGCTCGCCACGAGCGGGCCCTCGACGCGGACGCGGTCGAGCACCCCGGTCACGAGGTCGGCGTGCGCCGACGCCCAGGCTCGCATCGCCTTCCAACGTGGATGGCCGACCATCGCCCACCGGTGCAGGTGGTACTGGTCCACCGGCACGTGGCAGGCCTCGTGCACCCAGTACTCGAACAGCTCGCCGTCACGTGTGGCATCGTCGATCAGCGTGCGTGGATGGGCGCCGAGCCGGGCGAACAGCGGCAGCTCCTGGCTGCGCACCAGCACGTTGACCGAGTCGATCTGGATCAGGCCCATCCGGGCGAGCACCCGGCGGAGGTGCCGCCGGTCGACGCGGCCGGTCGGGCGCGGATCGGTGAACCCCTGCGCGCCCAGCGCCAGCCGCCGGGCCTGGGCGAGAGACAGCTCACCCGAGCGTGCCACTGCCTGCGACTTCCGATGGGCCCCGGCCGGTGGGTCTCGGTGGCCGCGGGTCAGTCGGCGACGTCGATGGTGACGGAGTCGATCACCACGTCGGTCTTCGGGCGGTCGCCGCCGCCGGTGGGCACGTTCTGCATCTGGTCGACGACGTCGAGGCCCTTCACGACCTGACCGAACAGGCTGTACTGCGGCGGGAGGCCGACGCCCGACGGTCCCGACACGATGAAGAACTGGCTGCCGTTGGTGTTCGGGCCGGCGTTGGCCATCGCCACGGAGCCGATCTGGTACTCGCGGGGCTTGGGCAGCTCGTCCTCGAACCGGTAACCGGGGCCACCGCGTCCCGTGCCGGTGGGGTCGCCGCCCTGACACATGAAGCCGTTGATGATGCGGTGGAAGATGACGCCGTCGTAGTAGTGGTTGAGGGCGAGGAACACGAAGTTGTTGACCGTCTTCGGAGCCTTGACCGCGTCGAGCGCGATCACGATCTCACCCAGGGAGGTGTCGAGCTTGGCGGTGTAGCGCTTCGAGGGGTCGATGCCCATCTCGGGCGGCTCGGGGAATTCCTGGCGCTTGGGTGCGGATCCGTCGAACGGGGGGAAGTCGGTTGCCATGACGCCCGACCCTACCCGTGTTGCATCTGGTGTCTGACCCCGGATGCAACGGCGGGGAGATGATCAGGGGAGTTCGACCTCGACGGTCGCTCCACCCCAGCCGTTGACCTGGTCACGCCCCTCGATCGTGACCGTGTCGACGTCGTCGGGGATCTCCACACCCGACAGCGAGCGGGTGAAGGGCTGCTCGTTCTGATGGTCGTGGAGGAGTTCACGGACGCCGAGGACGGTGCCGTCGGGACCGACCACCCGCCAGGCGTCGGCGTAGCGGTCGGGCGTGTCGTACGGCGACGAGATCGTGACGTCGAAGGTGAACGTGTCGCCGTTGCGCTCGACCGTCGCGTCGACCACGTCCGGGTACAGCCCGTCACCGGCCGGAGTGGCGGCCGTGCCGATGGTCGACGCATCCGTGGTCGACGCATCCGTGGTGGCGGAGCCTGCCGACTGCTCGTCGTTCCCGGACGAGGCGCAGCCGGCCAAAACGGCGGCACCAGCAACGACCAGGACGATGGACGTGGCGAGCCGACGCATCACGACAGTCTGGCGGCCCCGATGTCGCATCCGGTGTCTGACACCGGATGCAACGTCAGTTGCGTTGGTTGTAGCTCTCGATGAGGGCGTTGCTGGCCTCGGCGGCGGCGGAGAGTGCGGCCTGGGGATCTTCGCCGGCGAACACGCGGGCCACGGCGCCGGCGGTCTGGGCGCGCACGGCCCGCATCGGCCCCAGTGCCGGCGAGTTGGCGACCACGTCGTTCACCCCCGACACCAGCTGGTCGTACGCCACCCGGTAGCGGGGATCGTCGGCGTACAGCGTCTGCAGCGGCTCGAGGTCGAGCGCATCGGCACGCACCGGCACGTATCCCGTCCCCGCCGACCACGTCGATTGTGACGCCGCGTCGGTGAGGTAGGTGATGTAGTCCCACGCCGCCGCCGTCTGCTCGGGCGACTTCTCCGCCACGATCCACAGCGAGGCGCCGCCCACCTGCACCGCCGGTTCGGGGCTCGGTCCGGGCATCGGGCCGACGCCGATGTCCTCCGGGCCCAGGCCGGCCACCAGGCCGCTGCCGAGTGCGCTGATCACCGTGCCGAGGGCAGCAGAGGTGTACATCACCATCGCTCCGGGCTCGTTGGCGTCGGCGAGCTTCAGCAGGGCGTCCTGGCCCGACGCATTGTCGCCCACGTTCACGGCGAGCCCGTCGCCGATCAGGTCCTGCATGAACGTGAGCAGCTCGACGCCCAGTTCGTTGTCGTAGAGCACCTCGGTGGCGGGCGCCAGCCGGCCGTTGCCGTTGTCGGCGTAGAGCTCGCCGGCCCGGCCGAACCACTGCTCGAGGAACCAGCTACCGCCCGAGTCCGCTCCCGTGTCGAGCACCATGCCGTACGTGGCCACACCCGAGTCGACCAGCGTCTGCGACGTCGCACGCAACTCGTCGAGCGTGATCGGCGGATCGTCGGGGTCGAGCCCGGCCGCCTCGAACATCTGGCGGTTGTAGTAGAGCACCGGGTTGGACACGTTGAACGGCATCGCCCACTGGATGCCTTCCAGTCGATAGGCGCCGAGAGCGCGGGGCAGGAACGGATCGGTGTCGAACCCGCTCGACTCGATGCACGCTCCGGCCGGCACCACGGTGCCCGAATCGGCGAACTCCACCAGGGCGTACTCGGGCAACTGCACCATCGTGGGACGGCTGCCCTGGCCGGCGGCGATGTAGCGCTCGATCGCCGAGTCGTAGCTCGTCTGGTTCTGCAGCTCCACCCGCACACGGTCCTGGCTGGCGTTGTAGGTCTCGGTGAGCTCGATCAGCACGGGCTCGAGTTCGTTCGCCATACCGTGCCAGAAGACGATGTCGACGGGTCCGTCGGCGTCGGCGAGTGCCTCGGTGGGACAGTCGGGGAAGTCGGCCAACGGCGCCACGGTGGTGGTGGGCGCCAGCGTGTCTCCCCCGTCGGCGGCGTCGGTGCCGGGGGTGCCGGTATCGGCGACGGTGGCCTCGGTATCGGTGACGGTGGGGTCGGGGCCGTCGTCGGCACCCGAGTCGAGCGCCGACTCGCCCGACGAGCAGGCGGCGACGAACAACGACGCGGCGACACCGGCAGCGAGCACGCTGCGACGACGCCCTCGTCGATCGGTCCGCCGGGCGGTCTGCCGGCTCGTGTGACCTGTCGAATCCGAAGTGTGGAACATCGTCGTCATCCTTTCACGGCGCCGGCGGTGAGGCCCCGCACGAGTTGTCGTTGGAAGACCAGCAGCACGACGGCCACCGGGATCGCGGCGATCACCGTGCCCGCCATCACGAGGTTCGGCTCGTCGACGTTGCCCTTGCTCAGCACGCGCAGCCCGCTCTGCACGGTGTTCATGTCGGCCTCGTTCACCACCAGGTTCGGCCACAGGTACTGGTTCCACGAGCCGAGGAACGCAAAGAGGGCGAGCGCTCCGAGAGTGGGCCGCACCAGCGGGATCGCCACGTGGCGCAGGAATCCGAGATGGCCGACGCCGTCGATCGCTGCGGCGTCGCGGAGGTCGCGCGGCAGGGTGAGGAACACCTGGCGGATCAGGAACGTGCCGAACGCCGTGGCGAGGAACGGAACGGCGAGCCCCTGGTACGTGTTCACCCAGCCGAGTCCGTCGACCGTGTCGAAGTTGACCACCAACGTCGCTTCGATCGGCACCAGCAACGTGGCGATGAACGCCAGGAACAGCACGTTCTTGCCCGGGAAGTCGAGGATCGCGAACGCGTACGCCGACAGTACCGACGTGACCACCTGGAACAACGTGATCACGATGGCGACCACGATCGAGTTGAACAGGTAGCGGCCGAGCCGGCCGGTCGACCAGGCGTCGGCGAGTACGTCGAGCGTGAACGCGTCGGGCACCAGCGGGTTCTGGAGCACCTTGTTGCCCGGCTTCAAGGACGCGATCACCGTGGTGTACACGGGGAACAGCACCACGAACGCCACGATGCCGAGCAGCGTGTAGCGGCCCACCCGTCGCCATCCCCGCGGATCGTCGAACGAGTCGGGGACCGGGTTCTCGACCAGCTGGTCGTCGACGAGTGCGTCGGTGGGCGCCCCCGGAGCGGCATCGTCGTCGAGCACGGCCGTGGTGCGGTCGTCAGGCATAGTGCACCCGTCGTCCGATCATGCGCAGCTGCAGCAGCGACAGCGCCAGCAGCAGCACGAACAGCAGCACCGCCGAGCCGGCCTGCAGGCCCACGTCACCCTTGATCGGTGAGCTCTGGCCGTAGATGAAGTACGTCAGCGTGGTGGTGGAGTCCTGCGGGCGCGGCCCGCCGTCGGTGAGCAGGTCGACCTCCCCGAACGCCTGGAAGGCGCGGGTGGTGAGCACGATCACCACGAACAGCAGGGTGGGGCCCAGCATCGGCAGCGTCACCGACCAGAACCGGCGGACGCCACCGGCACCGTCGACCGCCGCCGCCTCGTGGTACTCGGCCGGGATCCCCTGCAGGCCCGCAGTGACGAGGATGAACGTGAACCCGAGGCCACCCCACACGCTCGACATCGCCACGGCAGTGAGGGCGGTGCCGGGGTCCTGGAGCCAGCCGGGATCCTTCACCGACGGGAACAGCGAGTTGAACCATTCGACGTTGGCGAGCACGCCCACCGAGGGCTGCAGCAGGAACAGCCACATCAGGCTGGCCACCGCCACCGACGTGGCGACGGTGGACGAGAAGATCGCCCGGAAGACACCGATGCCGCGCAGGTGCTTGTCGGCGAGCACCGCCAGCCCCACGCCCAACACCAGCCCGAGCGGCACCGTGAGCAGGGCGAACTTCGCTGTGACCACGAGCGCGTTCTGGAACTCGGTGGACCGGAAGATGTCGGCGTACTGGCCGAACCCCTGCGACCGGCAGTTGCCACCGAAGTTGTTGCACCGCTGCTGTCCCAGCCACACCGCCCGCCCGAGCGGGTAGAGCACGAACAGCCCGAGCACGACGGCCGACGGGGCCAGCATCGCCATGGCGAGCGGGAAGTCCACCCAACGCGATCGCTGTCGCTCGTCGTCGGCCACGACGCGAACCCTATTGCGCGCTGCATGCGTGCGCCGCGCTCCGCACCGAGTGTTCACCCAGGGGGTCCACACCGGCGCGGACGCGACTACCGTCGACGGCGTGACCGACCCGCACGATCGCACCCCCGCCCTCCCTGCCGAGCAGACCCCCGACGTCGATCTGGCTGCATTCGAGCGTGACCTCGACGCCATCGAGGCGGCACTCGCCCGGCTGGCCGACGGCACCTACCGCACCGACGAGATCACCGGCGAGCCGATCCCCGATCGGGTGCTCGCCGACGACCCCACGGCACGGCGGGCCTGATGCAGAAGAAGGCCGTCGCCTCCGTCGCCTCGATCGCCGCACTCGCGGCCGGGCTCGCCGCAGCCGCACAACGGGCGAAGTCCTCGCCGCTCACCAGCCGCTTCACCAGGTCGGCCAAGGTCTGGAAGCTGTCGGCACGCAACTCCACCCGCTTCGCCGTCTCCCGTGTCCGCGGCTTCGGCACCGCCGAGCAGCGGCGCGCCGAACTCGACGAACAGTTCGCCATCCGCACCGCCGCGGACGTCGCCAAGGAGCTCGGCGAGATGAAGGGCGTGCTGATGAAGGCGGGCCAGTTGATCTCGTTCATCTTCGAGGCACTGCCCGACGAGGCCCAGGACGCGCTCGCCACCCTGCAGGCCGACGCCGCACCGATGGCACCCACTCTCGCCGCCAATGTGGTGCGCGACGACTTCGGCAAGCCGCCCGAGAGGGTGTTCCTCGACTGGACCGACATGCCGGTCGCCGCCGCATCGATCGGCCAGGTGCACCGCGCCATCACCCATGACGGGCGTGACGTCGCCGTGAAGGTGCAGTATCCGGGCGTGCACGAGGCGATCGAGAGCGACCTCGACGCCGCCGAGGTGATGTACGCCATGTTCTCGTCGATGATGCTCAAGGGCCTCGATGCCAAGGGCCTCGTCGACGAGCTGCGCGACCGCATGCGTGAGGAGCTCGACTACTCCATCGAGGCCGGCAACCTCGCCGAGTTCGAGGCACGTTTCCAGGGCCACCCGTGGGTGCGGATCCCCAAGCTGGTGCCCGATCTGTGCAGCGCCCGCGTACTCACCACCGAGTGGGTCGACGGGATGACCTTCGACCAGTTCCGCACCACCGAGTCCTACGCCACTCAGCAGCGCGCCGCCGAGGTGATCTGGCGCTTCGCCCAGAACGCCATCATGCGCTACGGCATCTTCAACGGCGACCCGCATCCCGGCAACTACAAGTTCCACCACGACGGCAGCGTCACCTTCCTCGACTACGGCCTCGTCAAGCGCTGGTCACCCGGCGAATGGGAGAACCTGAAGCCCACGATGGACGCGATCATCGTCGACCGCGACCCCGACAAGCTCGTGGCGAAGATGGTGGCGTCGAACTTCCTGCCCGCCGATCACGGCCTCGACGCCGAGCTGGTCTACGACTACGTGTCGAGCCCGTACGTGCCGTACCTCTCCGACGAGTTCACGTTCACGCGCGAGTGGATGCGCGACACGATCGGCAAGATCTTCGACGTGCAGGGCCCGCATGCCCCGGTGATCGAGCGGCTGAACATGCCGCCGAGCTTCGTGATCCTCGACCGGGTGGTGTGGGGGGTGAGCGCCATCCTCGGCAAGCTCGAGGCACACGGCCCGTGGCGCGGGATGCTGCTCGAGTACATCGCCGACGGAGAACCGGCCACCGACCTCGGCGCCGCCGAGGCCGCCTGGACCGCCTCTCACAGCGCCGGCTGATCCCCACGCCGGCCCAGCAGTGGCCCGAGCGATGAGCCAACCCACCGGATACGGGTGTTTCGCTCATCGCTCGACCGGTGCTGGTGGTGGCGGTGGCCGGACGACCGAGGCGCTCTCCGGTCGCACGGGGGCTGCCACCGGTGGCTACGGTCGCGCGGATGGGGAACACTGCGACAGGGTCCACTGTCCGTGCACCGTTCGCGCCGTGGGACCGTCGCGACCTGCCTGGACGCTTCGACGTGGCCGAGACCGCCCGCCGCGTCGGCAACTACGCGTGGACCGAGACGAAGCTGTTCGAGGCACTCGGTGGCTGGGTGGCCACCGTCCCCGAACTCGACGTGAAGATGCGGTTCGGCACGCACTGCTACCACCACGCCTGGCATGCCGACCTGTGGCGCAAGCGCCTGCCCGAGCTGCGCGAGATGAAGCCCGAGCGGCTCACCGTGCCCGCCAACGAGGCGATGGAACGGTTCGTCGGTGCGATGACCGAGCCAGAGGCACCCGAGCTCACCATCGAGAAGCTCGTGGGCGTCTACCGGGTGCTGATCCCGCGGTTCATCGCTGCGTACACGTACCACCGCAACAACACCAGCGAGATCACCGACGCTCCCACGATCCGGTCGATCAACTTCATCCTCCAGGACGAGTACGACGACTGGCGTGACGGCGAGATGCTGCTGCAGTCGTTGATCACCACTCCCGACCACGTCCGCCGGGCCGCCGACCACCAACAGAAGTTGGAGGCGATCATGGTCGAGGCGGGTGGCATCACCGGCTCGGGTAGCATCGGCGGCGGGGACGACACCACCGGCAACAGCGAAGGGGACCACTGATGCGCCAGTTCTTTCCGGTCGAGGACCTCGCTCGTGACGAGCGATTCGTCCAGACCAACATGGCCGAGCGGATGAAGGACGCCCGCACGGTCAACGACGTCGGCAGCTCCCGCAAGAGCCGTGGCAAGTCGATGCGGCTCACCCCCGACCGTCACGACGCGTCCGACGGCGCCCGCTCGCTGATGCACGGCATCATGGTCGGCGAGATCCAGGCGCTCGAGGGCGCCGGCCGCACGGCCCACGACTTCGCCGCCGGCGACGGCACCGGCGACACGATCCCGTTCGAACTGAAGCTCGACATGGCCCGCCAGGCCTGGGACGAGGCACGGCACGTGGAGATCAGCGTCAAGCTGTCCGACTGGATGGGCACCGAGCTCGGCCAGTTCGCCGAGAACACGGTGCTGTTCGAAGCGGCGTGTTCGAACGATCCGATCCTGCGTCTCGCCGGCGTCAACCGGGCACTCGAGGGCCTCGCCATCGACGTGTTCACGCAGATGAAGGAGTTCGGCGACCTGGCCGGCGACCCGTACCTCGAGTTCTGCGAGGACTGGATGCTGGCCGACGAGGTCACCCACGTGAAGATGGGCTCCGACTGGCTGCGCAAGGTGACCGAGCACGACCCCGACCGCCGGGCCAAGGCGCTCGAGTTCCAACAGGTGGTCGACAAGCTCTTCAGCTTCGGTGGCGCCCGCGGCGAGACCGAGGAGAGCCCGATCGGCCTGGCCCGCCGCTTCCGCGAGCTCGCCGGGTTCACCGACGACGAGGTCGATCAGATCTCCCAGATGGACCACGACGCCCTCGAGGAGCGCAAGGCAGTCGTCCGCTCCTACCGCGACAAGGCCGGTGTCGGGTCGGCGCCTGCCTGACGCCGCCGCACGCACATGAGCGACGTCACGGCCGCCGAGACCTCGGCGAAGATCACGGTCGACCCCGACCACTTCACGTTCGTCCACTACGAGCCGGACCGGATCGTCGACGTGGTGTCCGAACTCGCCGGGCTGCTCGGAGTGGGCAACCCTGTCCACGTGGTCGTCGACGAGACCACACCGGCGGCCAAGCTGTCGGCCGAGGTCGACGGCACGTCGGCGGACGCCCGGATCACGATCCACGCCGAGAGCGGGGCGCTCGACGACTTCCAGCACCTCACCCACTTCGGGGTCGACAACGCCCGTCAGTCGCTCGGACGGATGCTGCTGCGCGCCCGTGACCGGATGCGTGCCGACTTCGCCGACGCCCCGGCCGACCTCGAACTGAGCCTGCAGCAGAACGCGGCGTGGGATGCATACTGCGTCGGACGCTTGGCGCGCGCGGGTGTGCCGATGTCGGAGCAGCGCTGGCGGTACAACTACCGCAACCGGTTCGGTTTCAGCGACGCCGTCGACGCCGACTTCGACCGCCTCTGGGCCGCCGACGGCCTCGGCTGGCACGACCTCGGCGCCGACTGAGCAACCCCTCGCCGGCTCCTCGTCGCGATCCGCCGAAGATTGCGGTTCGAGGCGCGTGCGGTGGAGCAATCCTCCTTGAACTCGAGGCGCAGGTCGCCTCGCAGGTCGAGACCGTCCCGAGCGGTGCGATCATCCAGGTGCAGTGCGGGCCCACCGGCGTCGGCGCCACCGACTTCGTCGTCGACATCTCCGGCTACTACCACTGATCGCAGCGTTCGGTCCGGGCGCCGGGCGAACCCGCCGGCGCTCGGGCGGGACGGCACAGGGTCCGTCCACGACGGGCAGGCCATAGATTGACCCGATGACCACGACCCGGCGACGGATCAGCACCAACGGCGTCGAACTCGACGTGATCGACGCGGGGACACCGGGCGATCCGGTCGTCGTGCTCGTGCACGGCTTCCCCGAGAGCTCGCACTCGTGGCGTCACCAGATCGACCCGCTGGTGGCCGCGGGCTACCGGGTGCTGGCGCCCGACCAGCGCGGTTATGCCGCATCGTCGGCACCTCGCGAGGTCGAGGCCTATCGCACCGACCATCTCTGCGCCGACCTGATCGGGCTGCTCGACGACGTCGACGTCCGACAGGCCGTGTTCGTGGGGCACGACTGGGGGGCGTTGGTGGTGTGGGACCTGGCGCGGCTCCATCCCGACCGCGTCCGCGGCCTCGTCAACGTCAGCGTGCCCTACACGCCGTGGCCGGCTCCGCCGACGGAGCTGTTCCGTGCGGCCTCCGGCGACCGCTTCTTCTACATGCTCTACTTCCAACCCGTGGGCCCCGCCGAGGCCGAACTCGAAGCCGACGTGGCCGAGACGATGCGGCTCACGCTGTGGGGTGGATCGGGTGAGATGTACGGACCGGCACCGGATCCGCTGCCGCCGATGGATGGCACCGGCTTTCTCGACTCGATCACCCGGGGCGAGCCGGTGCCCGACGGCCTGCCGGCGTGGCTCTCCGAGGATGACTTCCGGGTATACGTGGAACAGTTCACCACGAGCGGCTTCTTCGGCCCGCTGAGCTGGTACCGCAACCTCGACGCCGACCACGCGATCACCGACGGCCTGCCGGCGCCGTCGATGCCGACCGCGTTCATCGGCGGCACCAGGGACGGCGTGATCGCCGGCCGGCCCGAGTACGTCGCCGCGATGGAGGCGCTGCTCCCCGACCACCGCGGCACCCGGATGATCGAGGACGCCGGCCACTGGACCCAGCAGGAGAAGCCGGCCGAGTTCGACGCGGCCCTCCTCGACCTCCTCCGCGCCGTCACCGCCTGACCCGCCACCCGCCCGACGTTTCCCGTTTGCGTGACGGTTTTCTTGGGGCGCTCCAACATTTCCGTCACGCAAACGTGGTTTATCCTCGGCGGCCGTGACCACGACGGACGTGCGGCCGGAGCCGCCCGGCATCACCCGACGTGGTGACGGGCTCCTGCCGACGCCTGATCGCATCCACGCCCTCGACGGGCTCCGGGCGATCGCCGTCTACCTCGTGGTGGCGTTCCACAGCGGACTCACCAGCTTCGAGGGAGGGTTCATCGGCGTCGACGTGTTCTTCGTCCTCTCGGGCTTCCTGATCACGCGGCTGCTCCTGGTCGAACACCTCCACCACGGCCGGATCGACCTGCCCCGCTTCTACGCCCGTCGCGCCCGTCGCCTGCTGCCCGCAGCCTGGATCGCCATCGGGGCCACGGCCGTGCTGTACCTCGGTGTCGCGACGCCGTTCGAACGAGCGGCCGTCGTCGGTGATGCGCGGTCGGCACTGCTCTACATCGCCAACTGGCACTTCATCCGGGAGGGGCAGGACTACTTCGCCGAGTCGCTCGAGTCGAGCCCGTTCCTCCACCTCTGGTCGCTGTCGGTGGAGGAACAGTTCTACATCGTCTGGCCGCTGGTCGCCGTCGTACTCCTGCGGCTCTGGCGCCGACACCCGCGGGCAGCCACGGTGAGCCTGATCGCCGCCGCGCTGGCCGGCGCAGCGTGGGCCGTCGTCGTCGCAGCAGACGACGTCGTGCGCGCCTACTACGGCACCGACACCCGTGCGTACCAGTTGCTCGCCGGCGCTGCCCTCGCACTGATCGCCACCCGCTCCACCGGCACGCTCCGGCGGATGCCCACCGGCGTGCCGTGGGGCTCGATGCTCGTGGTCGGTGTCGTCGCGCTCGTCGTACTCGCCACCACCTTCGGATTCGATCCCGTCGACCGCGGTCTCCTGGCCACAGTGTCCACGCTCGTGGTGATCGTGGCGGTCATCGGACCGACCGCGGGCACGCCGGCGGCCCGCTCGGCCGTCACGCCCGCCAGGATGCTCGGCTCGCGCCCGCTGGTGGCACTCGGGAACATCTCCTACGCCACGTACCTGTGGCACTGGCCGGTGGTGATCCTGCTCGGCCGCGTGTTCGAGATCGGCCCGCGCGGCACCGTCGTGATCGTCGCCGTCGTCAGTACCGGACTCGCCAAACTGAGCATGGACCTCGTGGAACGCCCCGTTCGCCGGCTGAATGTCGGCGCCGACCGAGGCCGCAACCTGGTCACCGTCGGCGTGGCGCTCGTGACGACCCTTGCGCTCGGTCTTGCGGTCGTGCCGGCGATCCTGCGCTCCGACGTGGGCATGCTGCGTCTCGCCGAACGGCCGGGCGCCGTTGCCGGCGAGGGAGCTGCCCCGGCTGCGGCACCGGTGGGGAACGATCCCTCTCTCGGCGCCCTGCCGCCGCCTGGAGCAGACGGGCCGTCCACCCGGCCGCCCGCAGCGGCAGACCCTGCCAACTCGCCCGACACCTCCCTGGTCGCCGACCCACCGGCCGACGACGGGGAACCGGCGACCGGAGACGCTCGACCGACCGCCGCCGAGTCCGACCCCCCGATCCCGCTGCCGTTCGGACCGGCGCCGACCGAGCCGATCCCCGTCCCCGACGACCTCGGACGAGGACCGGTCGCCACCGACTTCGTGGAGAAATCGGGATGCGTCAACGAGGTGCCGAGCGACATCACCGGTTGCGTCAGCGTCGACGGAGCGGGTGAGCGCATCCTGCTGATCGGCGACAGCCATGCCACCAAGCTCAACGCCGCCTTCAACGACCACGCCGACGCCAACGACCTCACCATGGCCACCGTGTCGGGCAACGGCTGCCCGTGGCAGGACGGGCTGCTGTACCGCGATGCACTGCCCGCCGAAGGCGCCAAGCAGTTCTGCCGCGACCAGCGCGACGCGCTCTACGACTGGTACGTCGACGACTACGAGCCCGACGTGGTGGTGATCGCCAACCACGATCAGACCACGCAGGCCTACGGCGTCGTCCCCCGCCCCGAGCGCGGGACCGATCCGGACCTGTCCGGCGTGCAACTCATCGAATCGGCATCGGCCCGGTCGCTCGACCGGCTCGCCGGACCGGGCCGGCGGATCGTGCTGCTCGAGCCACTCCCGAACGCACCGTTCCACCCGGTGAACTGCCTGTCGGCAGCGGCAGTCGTGGACGAGTGCGCGTTCGTCGTCGAGCAGTGGCCGCACGTGGAGACGCCCGTCCTGCGCGCCCTCGCCGCCGAACGCGACGGGGTCTCCACGGTGGACATGACGCCGTTCGCCTGTCCGCACTTCCCCACGTGCCGGCCGATCGTGGACGGCGTGCTCGTGCGCGAGGACCCCGACCACTTCGACGTCCGCCATACGTTGCGCATCACCCCCGCACTCATGTCACGCCTCGGCCTGTGACGCACCACCGTTTGCGTGACGCTCTTGTTGGGGCGCCCCAACATTCCTGCAACGCAAACGAGAAAGGCCGCGGACGCAGCACCGTTTGCGTGACGCTTTCGTTGGGGCGTCCCGACATTTCCGTCACACAAACGCAGACACGGGCGACGCTCAGGGACGGCGGAACGGGCGCACCATCGGGCGACGCCACCCTGCGCCGGCCACCTTGCCCGGCGGCGGCCAGTGACCGTCGCGGCTGTACGCCCACCACTCGAACGGATTGAGGTAGTACGCCCACGTCTCCACCATCCGGGCGACACTCGCCGACGCCGGCCGCACGAGCCACACCACGGCGCCGACGGCACCACCGACGATCGTCCATCCCCCGTACAGCAGCGGGTAGAGCGGGCCGAACCACCGGGCCTGCCAGACATGGACGTTCTCGTGATGTTCGACCAGCCGGCGCCGACGGGCCACCGACGTGTCACCGGCGCCACTCACCACGTTCCCGATCGTGATCACGAACCCGCGGCGCGGCACGAACCCCCGGCGGTACACGTGACGGTTCTGCCGCTTGCTGAGTGATGCGTCGTAGCCGGGCCGCCCGCGTACGGCACCGAAGACGTGCGAGCCGAGCGACGCCAACGTCATCGGCGCCGCCCACGTCGAATCGAGCGTGAACGCCACCAGGCCGTTCGAGCACCCCCAGTCGTAGGTCCGCCGCCACCCCGACAGTGCACCGTTGGCCGCAGCGATCGCGGCCGCCGGAAGCGCCAGCCCGAACGGCGACCCGGCGGCGAAGCCGAACAGGCCGCCGAGCGCGGCGACGGCGGCCGCCTCGAGGAGACTGCCGCCGTCGGCGTTCGATCGTTCGTTCACCCCGACAGCCTGGCCCACGAACCGATGGACGTGGGGCCGGCTGCCGGCGAGATCACTGGCGCAGGTAGGAGATGAGGCGCAGCAGCTCGAGGTACAGCCACACGAGCGTGACCACGAGGCCGAGTGCCGCGACCCACTCGTAGGTCTTCGGCAGGCCGGCGTTGACGCCCCGTTCGATGAAGTCGAAGTCGAGGGCCAGGTTGGCGGCGGCGAGACCGCACACCAGCACCGAGAATCCGATGCTGAGGGCCATGTTGTCGCCGTTGAGGAACGGCAGCGTGGTGCCGAACATGCTGAGGATCCACGAGAACATGTACAGCACCATCACGCCGAGCGTGGCGAAGATCACGGCGCGGCGGAACTTGTCGGTGACCTTGATGATGCGGGTGCGGTAGAGCACCAGCATCACCATCAGCACCGATGCCGTGCCGAGCACCGCTTGGACCACGATGCCGTCGTAGAAGGTCTCGTAGCCCTTGGAGATCGCACCGACGGCGAAGCCGTAGCCGAGTGCGTACACCGGGCCGAGGAACTTGGCGAGGGTCGGCTTGAAGCTGGAGGCGATGACGGCGATGAAGCCGACGATGATGCCGACCATGGCGATGGCCGGGAACTGGTAGGTCTCCTGGGCGATGCCGTCGCTGTCGACGACAGTGGGACCCTCGGCGGCCTGCCAACCGAAGGCACCGGAGATGATGAGCAGGACCAGCAACACGGCCGAGGCCGAGATGGTGCCGTTGACCGTCATCGCCCGCTGCCAACCGCTGACGGCACCGTCGCTGACGGGCTGCGTGGCGGTGTGGCTGCCGGCGGCGGGCGCGGCCCAACCAGCCTGTTGCGCACCCTTGATCGTGGCGTCGTTGAACACAGGATTTGACATGGTCCCGTGATTGTATCCGTGGGTACGACGTGTCGCCCCTCTTGCCGGCACCGGGACGCTCAGCGGAGGTCGTGGGCGCTGGTGCCCTCCCACAGGTCGATGTCGGGTGGCGCCGAGAGGATCCCGGCGCACGAGCGTGCCATCTCCACCATCACCTCCGAGTCGAAGTGGATGCGCTGGTGCTCGGGCGACTCCCACTTCTGCACCACGAGATGCCGGCCCGGCCGCGTGATGCTGGAGCAGAGGTCGACGTTGCGGCACCCGTCGGCCATCCGCGTCATCACGACGTACTTGGACAGTTCGGCCAGGAGCGACTCGTCGTCGGCGGCGTCGAACCGCATCGTCACCACGGTGAGGTCGACTGCGCCGTCGTCGTGCGCGTCGTCCTCGGGCCCGCGGCCGGTGTCGCTGGTCGTGACGCCATCGGGCGGTGAGATCCCCCCATCACTCATTCAGATAACCCCCTTCGGCGTATCGAAAACGCTGATATCGGTGTCACCGGCCCGATCCATTGGTTGACGCATCGGGCGCCGTCGGTATCGTGACCATCGTCTCATGGCAGCCCTCGTGCACACCCCTCATCACCACTGCCGTCCGACACACTCGCACGCCGAATCCTCCACGCCGGAACCGAGTCACCTCGACACCGGCGTCGAAACGACACAGTAGGAGCACCAGGTGGCCAAAGACCGCGTCGACCGCGACGACGAAGACCTCGTCCGTCTCTACCTCACCGACATCGGGCAGTACACGCTGCTGACGAAAGACGACGAGGTGCGACTCGCCAAGGCCATCGAAGCGGGCAACGAGGCGATCGCCGAGCTCGACGCCGGTGGCGAACTCACCCCGGCCCGCAAGCGCGAGCTGCGCCGCACCGCCCGCAAGGGCGAAGAAGCCGAACGCCAGTTCGTGCAGTCCAACCTCCGGCTGGTGGTGTCGATCGCCAAGAAGTACCAGGCGTCGGGCCTTCCTCTGCTCGACCTCATCCAAGAGGGCAACCTGGGCCTGATGCACGCCGTCGAGAAGTTCGACTGGCGCAAGGGCTTCAAGTTCTCCACCTACGCCACCTGGTGGATCCGCCAGGCGATCACCCGCGGCATCGCCAACACCGGCCGCACGATCCGCCTCCCGGTGCACGCCGGCGACACGCTCGCCCGCCTGCAGAAGGCACGCTCGCGACTCGAGCTGAAGTACGGCCGGCCCGCCACGCTGTCCGAGCTGGCCAAGGAAGTCGAGATGCCCGAGGACAAGGTCACCGAGGCGCTCCGCTTCGCCGCCGAACCCCTCTCGCTGTCGGAACCACTGCGCGAGGACGGCGACGCCGAACTCGGTGACGTGGTGGAAGATCGTTCGGCCGAATCGCCGTTCGAGGTCGCCGCCACCGCACTGCTACCCGAGGAGATCGCACGCCTGCTGGCACCGCTCGACGAGCGCGAGCGTGAGATCCTCAAGCTGCGCTTCGGCCTCGATCGTGGTGAACCGCGCACCCTCGAAGAGGTGGGCGAGCACTTCAACCTCACCCGTGAGCGCATCCGCCAGATCGAGGCTCGGGCGATGAGCAAGCTGCGTCACCCGAGCAGCGACACGGGCGCCCGCGACCTCCTCGCCGTCTGACATCGACCCCCCGGCCATCGCATCCCGCAGCGGGCTGCGATGAGCGAAGGGCCACACAGGTTGGCCCGACACTCATCGACAGCCGATCACCTCGCGTTGCGATGAGCGAAGGGCCACACAGGTCGGCCGGACACTCACCGCAGGAATCCGACGCCCCGGCGCCTGCAAGGGTGTGACAACGTGGCTCGCATGGACGACATCGACATCCGGCCG
The DNA here is from genome assembly GCA_041686315.1 of Ilumatobacteraceae bacterium. Classification (GTDB taxonomy): domain Bacteria; phylum Actinomycetota; class Acidimicrobiia; order Acidimicrobiales; family Ilumatobacteraceae; genus Sva-07. The sequence continues at coordinate 2,764 of JAWLEC010000014.1, read as the reverse complement.
GTGGCGGTCGAGGAGCGGCGCGTGGTCACCGGCACCGTGCGCACCGCCCTGCTGAGCGGGCCCACCACCGACGAGGTCTTCGAGGCCGGGCAGGCGTCGTGGGACGGCACCACCTCGTTCGCCGCATGGGACGGCGACCGTTGCGTGGGGCACGTGGCGGCGTTCCCGTTCGACTCCACCGTGCCCGGCGGAGCGAAGCTGCCCATCGCCGCCGTCACCCGGGTGGGCGTCCTGCCCACTCACACGCGGCGCGGCCTGTTGACCCGCATGATGGACCGCCTCCTGCACGAGGCGCACACCGACGGAACGCCCATGGCCACGCTGATCGCCAGCGAGACACCGATCTATCGCCGCTTCGGATTCGGGCTGGCGACCGAGGCCGTGTCGATGTCACTGACCGCCGGCGAAGCGACACCGTGGCGGGTCGCCCCGGGCCCGGGCTCGATGCGCCTGCTCGAGCAGCACGAGATCCTGGCGACGGTGCCCGCCGTGTACGAGCGGGCCGCACGGTGGCACGTCGGCTCGATCAGCCGCCCCGACTGGTACTGGCCCCGCCTGCTCGAAGACGCCACCGAGCCCACCAGTCGGCTCCACGACAAGGGCACCTTCGTGGCCGTGCACACCGGCGCCGACGGAACCGACGACGGTTACGTCCACTACGTGGTGCAGTGGGAGGACGGCTTCGCCAACAACCCGACCGGCACCGGCACCGTGAGCGACCTGTGGGGCTCGTCACCGCAGGTGGAGCTCGACCTGTGGCGGTACCTGCTCGGCATCGACCTGATCACCACGTGGCGCGCCGAGCCTCGGCCTGTCGGTGAGCCCGTCCGGCGTGCACTGCACGACCTACGTGCGTACCGGACCTGCGCCCGCATGGACGATCAGTGGGTTCGGCTGCTCGATGTGGATGCCGCGCTGTCCGCCCGCTCGTACGGCCCCGGCAGCGATGCGGTCGTGATCGCCGTGCACGACCCGATGTTCGACACGAACTGCGGTACCTGGTCGGTGTCGCAGTCCGGAGCGAAACGATCGAGCGCACCGGCCGACGTCGAGGTCGGCATCGCCGGGCTCTCCGCCGCCTACCTCGGCGGGGTGAGCTGGCACGACCTCGCGATCAGCGGTGAGATCCCGCGACACACGCCGGCCGACGTGCTCGACCGCTTGGACGCATTGTTCGTGACCGGGATCGCCCCCTTCTGCGGCTCGATGTACTGAACCGCGGACGCAGTGCGGCGGTGACGATCGCGGCGGTCAGGCGGGACCGGAGAAGACGCCGTCCTCGATCTCGTCGGTGCGGGAGTAGTACTCGGTCTTGGGGTCGTAGGTGGCCCCGCCCTCCTCCTCCCACCGAGTGAGCTCCGAGCGACCGACCACGAACCAGTGCACCTCGTCGGGGCCGTCGGCCAGACGCAGGGTGCGCTGCGACATGTACATGTCGGCGAGCGGGGTCCACTGCGACACGCCGGTGGCGCCGTGGATCTGGATCGCGTTGTCGATGATCTCGCAGACGCGAATCGGCACCATCGCCTTGACGGCGCTCACCCACACCCGGGCTTCGGCGTTGCCGAGTTCGTCCATCGCCTTCGCCGCCGTCAGCACCATGCGACGCATCGACTCGATCTCGATACGCGACTGGGCGATCATCTCCACGTTCTTGCCGAGGTTGCTCACTCGCTTGCCGAACGCTTCACGGGTGAGGCCGCGCTTGACCATCAGCTCGAGCGCCCGCTCGGCCTGGCCGACGGCGCGCATGCAGTGGTGGATGCGGCCCGGGCCGAGACGCACCTGGGAGATCTCGAACCCACGACCCTCACCGAGCAGCACGTTCTCGTAGGGGACGCGCACGTCGTTGAACCGCAGATGCATGTGCCCGTGCGGGGCGTCGTCCTTGCCGAACACGTGCATCGGGCCGATGATCTCCACGCCAGGGGCGTCCATCGGCACGAGGATCTGCGATTGGCGCTGGTGTGGGGCGGCGTCGGGGTTCGTCTGCACCATGGTGATCATGATCTTGCAGCGTGGGTCGCCGGCGCCGGAGATGTAGTACTTCTCGCCGGAGATCACCCACTCGTCACCGTCGCGGACCGCCTTGCAGGCGACGTTCTTCGCGTCGGACGACGCCACGTCGGGCTCGGTCATGGCGTAGGCCGAACGGATCTCACCGGCGAGGAGCGGCTTCAGCCACTTCTCCTTCTGCTCGGGCGTGCCGACGCGCTCGAGCACCTCCATGTTGCCGGTGTCGGGCGCGGCGCAGTTCATCGACTCCGACGCCAGCGGGTTCTTGCCGAGCTCGATCGCGATGTAGGCGTAGTCGAGGTTCTTCAGGCCCTCACCGGTCTCGGCGTCGGGCAGGAAGAAGTTCCACAGGCCCTGCTCCTTGGCCTTGTCCTTCACCGATTCGAGCAGTTCGAGCTGGCCCGGCGCGTACGACCAGCGATCCTCGCGATCGGCGCCGAGCCGGAAGAACTCGGCCGTGATCGGCTCGACCTCGGTGTAGATGAACTTCTTCACCGCGTCGTACAGCGGGCGGACACCTTCGGACATCCGCAGGTCGTACATGTCGGGGGTGGATTCGAGACCGGCCATCATCTGCTCCCAGGGTCGAGGTCGAGGCGTTGGCCCGAACTTAGTGACGCTGCGCGGGCGGCGGCGTATCGAGCTGACCCGCTGCGGTGCGGACGGTCAGCCGCAACAGCCGTCCGCGGAGCCGCTCGACACGACGGTGTTCAGGAGTTGTTCGGCGTCGCCGTGCTTGACGTACCAC
>JAWLEC010000136.1:0-8280 GCA_041686315.1 Ilumatobacteraceae bacterium | reverse complement strand
GATCGCCAGCAGCGGTGCACCGAGGATCAGGCCGACGAGCCCGATCAGCAGGCCGCCCGCCACGGTGGCCAGCAGCACCAGCACGGGATGCAGGTCGAGCGACGAGCCCATCACCCGCGGCTCGAGCAGGTTCTCGAGGACGAGGTTGACGAAGAGCACCACCGCCAGTGCGTAGATCGCCTGCGTCGTGCCGCCGCCGGCGAGACCCATCAGCACGGCGAAGGCGCCACCGAGGACGGCGCCGAGATACGGAACGAACGCACCGACGAAGTTGACCACGCCGATCGAACCCGCCAACGGGACGTCGAGCGCCCAGAGTGCCAGTGCCACCACCACGCCCTGCACCACGGCGAGGATGGTCCGGCCCCGGAAGTACCCGCGGATGCTCACTGCTGCCTGCATCAGGATCCGCTCGGTGGTCGCCGTCGACTCGGGCCTGCGCTGCGAGATGGCTCCACGGGCGAACGAGGCGCCGTCTTTCAAGAGGTAGTAGAGCAGCACGACGCCCAGCACGAGGCCGGACGCGAAGGCTGCCGCCGATCCGAGCACCGTCGACACGCCGCTGCCCAGCCCGTCGCGGAGCGTCGATCCGGCCCCCTCGCCCGAGCGGAGATCCTCCAGCACCTCGTCGAGGTTCCACTGGGACGCGATGTCGGCGAGCTGGGCCTGAGCATCGTCGAAGGCGTCGGTGAGTTCGTCGGTGCGATCGATGATCCCGACCACGACGAGCGTGAACGTGGCGGCGATCGCCGCGGTGATCGCGGCGATCACGATCACGGCTCCGAACGCACGCGGGATCCTTCGGCGTTCGAGCCAGTCGACGGAGGGAGCGAACACGATGGCGAAGAAGGCGGCCAGCACGAGTGGCACCACCACCTCGCGCAACAGTCCGAGCCCGAAGACCACGACGGCGATCGCGCCGACGAGGCCGAGGAAGGCCCAGCTCACGCGGCCGACATGGTTGATCCACTCGGGTACGGCGGGAGGGTCCGGTTGCTGCTCGGCCCCTCCGCTCATCTCGACGACCCTACCCAACGCCGCCCGACCGCGTCGGCGTGCCGACACTGTCGACGTCGGGACCCGTCAGGGCCGGCGGGCCAGCGATCACGATCGGGGTCTGACCCCGATCGTGATGGTTCCGAGCGTGATGGTCAGGTGGCGAGGCCGACGGGGCAGCTCACGCCGGTGCCGCCGATGCCGCAGTAGCCGTTGGGGTTCTTGGCGAGGTACTGCTGGTGATACGGCTCGGCGTAGAAGAACTCACGATCCATGTCGATGGAGCCGATCTCGGTGGTGATCTCGCCGTACCCGGCGGCGCGCAGATTCTCCTGGAAGATCTCCCGGGAGGCCTCGACCGCGGCACGCTGCGACTCGTCGCTGACGTAGACGGCGCTGCGGTACTGGCTGCCGATGTCGTTGCCCTGCCGGTTGCCCTGGGTGGGGTCGTGCTCCTCCCAGAACACCTGCAGGATGCGCTCGAACGACACCACCTCGGGATCGAACACCACGCCGACGGCCTCGGTGTGGCCGGTGCGACCCGAACACACCTCCTCGTAGGTGGGGTTCGGCGTGTAACCGCCGGCATAGCCGACGAACGTGGAGTACACGCCCTCGGTCTGCCAGAACTTGCGCTCGGCGCCCCAGAAACAGCCCATGGCGACCACCACGGTCTGCATGCCCTCGGGCCACGGCCCGGTGAGCGGGCGCCCGTTGACGTAGTGGTGGTCGGGGACGGGCATGGTCTGGTCGGTACGACCGGGCAGTGCGTCGGCCTCGGCGACCATCTCGACGTTCTTGCGGAACAACATGGTTCCAGGCTACGAGCGATCCCGGGGGCACCGCTGCGTCGGCCAGGTAACAAACGTGTCACGGTCCTGCGCGCCCGCCGTGTTGCATCCGGTGTCAGCTTGGGGCCCAGGGGTGGTTGCAACATCAGCTGAGCAGGCGGCGGGTGATGCGGTGGGCGGTGATGCGCAGGCCGACGAGGGCGAGCACGAGCAGCACCGCCAGGTTGGCGAGCATGCTCCACTCGAACTCCCCGAGGTTCAGCCCCCGCACCACCGCGACCCCGTGGTACAGCGGGCTGAGGTACACCACCCACTGCCAGTCGCCATAGCTCGACAGCGGGTAGAAGGTCGCCGAGAACAGCAGCAACGGCAGCGTCACGGAGTTGACGTACTCGAGGTCGGCCCACGACCGCATGTACGTGGTGTAGGCCATTCCGGCAGCGGCGAAGGAGAACCCGATGAGGGCGCACACCGGCACCGCCAGCACGATCCACGCCGAGCCGACGAGTCCGAGCACCCACATCGTGACCACGAACGCCGTCGAGTACAGCACGGCGCGCAGGACGGCGCCGAGGATCTCGCCGAGGGCGACGTCGGCGGCGGTCATCGGCGTGGCCAGCACCGTGTCGTACAGCTTCGTGCGGCTGAGCTTCTCGTACACGTTTCCGGTGGCGTCGAAGATCGCACCGTTCATCGCTGCCGCTGCCAGCAACGCCGGTGCCACGAACTCGGCGTAGTCGAAGGTGCGGCCGCCGTCGGTGACCTCCCCCACGAGCGTGGCGAAACCGACCTGCACCGACAGCAGATACAGCAGCGGCTCGAAGAACCCCGACACGATCAGGATCCAGGCCCGCCGGTAGAACATGATGCTGCGCTCCACCATCCGGTGCGGCCGGCGGGCGAGCAGCAGTTCCACCGGCAGGATCCGCAGCACGAGCGGGCGGGGGCCGGGCGTGGTGGTGCTCGGCGCCACACGTTGGTCGGTCACGACCGCAGCCTCCGGGTGAACGTCGCCCCGCACGCGACGGTGCCGACGGCGACGTAGGCGGCGATCACGGCGAGGTGCAGCGGCACCGGGCCCGGGTCGACGCCGTCGATCACGAAGCCGCGGCACAGCTCGATGCCGTGGTAGAGCGGCGTCACGTGGGCCACCGGTTGCAGCCAGCCCGGCAGCTGTTCGATCGGGAAGAACGCTCCGCCGAACAGGAACATGGGGATCAGCGCGAAGCGGATGATCGACGGGAACGAGGCACCGCTGCTGCGCGTCGACGACCACGCCGAGATCGGCATCGCGAACGCCAGACCGGTCAGCACGGCGACCGGCGCTGCGGCGAGCAGCCCCCACGACCGGGTCTCGTCGAACAACGTGAGCACCAGCGCCATCGCAGCGACGACGATCGCCGTGCGGGTGGCGTGCCACAGGGCGAGGCCCGTGGCGATCTGGCGTGGATCGACCGGCGTGGCCGACATCGCCCGGTACCGGTTGCTCCACAGGAACCCGTCGGCCACCTCCCACAGCGACGTCTGCCCGCCGCTCATCATCGCCGTGGTGGCCAGCAGTGCCGGAGCGAGGAAGGCGAGATACGACACACCGCCGAGCGATGCGACCGAGGTGGCGTCGTCGTCGACGAGTGCGCCGACGCCGATGCCCATCCCCAGCAGGTACAGCACGGGCTGCACGAACGCGCCGAAGACGTGCGACTTCCAGATCTTGCGGTACACCGCGAGGTGACCTTCCCAGACGAGCAGCGGCGCGGGCGTGGACATCAGTCGATCAGGGTGCGGCCGGTGAGGCGGAGGAACACGTCCTCGAGCGAGCTGCGCCGCACGAGGCTGCCGACCGGATCGAGCCCGCGGCGATGGGCCTCGGCGAGGGCCGCTTCGCCGTCGTGGGCGTACACGAGGATGCGGTCGGGCAGCACCTCGATGCGGTCGCCGAGGCCGTGCAGGCGCGGATCGACGCCGTCATGGTCCCCGCTGCCGTCGATGCCGCCGGCGCCGTCTCCGGGAGGCCGGTCGTTCGCCGGGACGAGCTCACCGGTGGTGGCGAACCGCAACTCGAGCACCTCGCGGGTGGAGTACTGCTGGATCAACGCCCGCGGCGCGCCCTCGGCGACGATGCGGCCCTGGTCCATCACCACGAGGCGGTCGCAGAGCTGCTCGGCCTCGTCCATGTAGTGGGTGGTCAGCACGAGCGTGACCCCACGCTGCTTCAGCCGGTACAGCCGGTCCCACAGGATGTGGCGGGCCTGGGGGTCGAGGCCCGTGGTCGGCTCGTCGAGCAGCAGCAGATCGGGCTCGTTCATCAGCGACCGGGCGATGGTGAGGCGCCGCTTCATGCCGCCCGACAGTGGTTCGACAGTGGCGTCGGCCCGCTCGGTGAGCTGCACGAAATCGAGCAGCTCCGCGGCGCGCCGCCGGCACTCGGCCCGGGGGATGTCGAAGTACCGGCCGTAGATGACGAGGTTCTCGACCACCGTGAGCTCGGAGTCGAGCTGGTCGGCCTGGGGCACCACGCCCATCCGCGCCCGGATGCGGCTGCCGTCGACGGCCGGGTCGAGACCGAAGATGCGCAGCTCGCCGCCGGTGACCGGCGAGACACACCCGATCATGCGCATGGTGGAGGTCTTGCCGGCACCGTTCGGCCCGAGGAATCCGAACGACTCGCCGGGGGCGACGTCGAAGTCGATCCCGTCGACCGCCACGAAGTCACCGAACGCCTTGCGGAGCCCGCGGGCGGTGATCAACGACGTCGGCACGGCGTGGCACGGTACGCGACGATCCCCGCCTCCCCAACGAGCCGACGGCATGTGCGCCGGTAGGTTCGCCGCTGTGATCCGTGACCTCCGACCCGCCGACCTCCCCCGCGTGCTGGAGATCAACCAGGCCAACGTGCCGGAGGTGGGATCGGTGGACGCCGAGCGACTCGCCTGGATCGTCGGGATGAGCCCGATTGCACTCGTGGCGGAGAGTGACCTCGGCGACGGCGCAGAGGTGGCGGGGTTCTGCCTGGTCCTCGGCGACGACGCCGAGTACGACTCGGTGAACTACTCCTGGTTCACCGAGCGCTTCGGCGGCTTCATGTACCTCGACCGTGTGGCCGTGGATGCAGCCGCCCGTGGCCGAGGCCTCGGGACCGCGCTCTACGACGAGGTCGAGCGCCGGATGCGCGGGTTCGACGGCGTGGGTCACCTGGCGCTGGAGGTCAACGTGGATCCGCCCAACGAGCCGTCACTCGCGTTCCACGCCCGGCTGGGGTTCGTGGAGGTCGGCCAGCAGGACACGCCCTACGGCATCCGCGTGTCGATGCAGTCCCGCCCGCTCTCCTGACTCTCCTGACGATCGGTCGTCCTGCGGGAGTTCGCGTCCGTCGGAGCGACTGCGGCCGCAGCGTCAGCGGCGGTCCTGGAGGAAGCGGAAGTGGTTGCGTGTGGAGGCGACGTGGTCGGTGTCGATGTCGGCGAGCAGCACCGTCTCCACACCGGCGCCGGTGACGAGCAGCTCGCCCAACGGATCGACGATCACACTGTCGCCCGAGTAATCCAGAGCACCACCCGTGCCGACGCGGTTGACCCCGACCACGTACGCCTGGTTCTCGATCGCCCGCGCCCGGAGCAGGCTGGACCAGTGCAGGCGGCGCTTCGCCGGCCAGTTGGCCACCACCAGGTAGGCATCGGTGTCGTGCGCCAGCGCCCAGAACTCGTCGGCGAAACGCAGGTCGTAGCAGACGAAGAGGCTCAGCCGGACGCCTCGCACCTCGACGGTGACGAAGTCGGTGCCGGCGCGTACGTACCGCTCCTCGTCGGCGTGCGAGAACGGGTGGATCTTGCGGTAGCGGTGTGTGGCGCCGTCGGGGCCCACCAGCACGAACACGTTCGACGGTCGCTGATCGTCGGGTGGAGCACCGGGCGTGATCTCCGGGCACGAGCCGCCCATCCACACGCCGTGCTCGGCGGCCATCGACGCCAGGAACGTCGATGACGGGCCGCCTTCCGGTTCACCGATGCCCGGTGTGTCGAACGAGAAGCCGGTCGAGAACGTCTCGGTGAGCAGCACCAGCTCGGCGCCCGATGCCGCCGCGCCGGCGACCACGGGTGCGAGGCGCGCGAAGTTGGCCTCTCGGTCGTGCCACACGATGTCGTGCTGCACCGCAGCCACCCGCAGCGTGCTCACGACGCAGCTCCGGTGCTCTGGACGGCGAATCCAACCGCCAGCTGGGATGCCGCGGCGTCGATCACCTCGAGCCGCTTGCAGCAGGCGAACCGCACGAGGTGGCGCCCGTGCTCGGGCCGTACGTAGAACACCTCGTCGGGGACGGCGACGACACCGCACCGTTGCGGCAGGGAGCGGCAGAAGGCCATTCCGTCGCCGGCCGGGTCGACCGAACGGACGTCGACGGTGACGAAGTACGTCGCCTCGGGTACCAGGGTGGTGAAGCCGGCCGCGTCCAGCCCCTGCACGAGGTGGTCGCGCCCGGTCTGCAGGTCGGCGGCGAGCTGCGCGAAGTAGCCGTCGGGGAGCCGCAGCCCGACCGCCATCGCCGGCTGGAACGGTGCGCCGTTGACGAACGTGAGGAACTGCTTGGCAGTCTTCGCGGCCGTGACGAGTGGCTCGGCGCCCGACATCCAGCCGATCTTCCAGCCGGTGGTGTGGAACGTCTTGCCGCCGCTGGAGATGGTGAGGGTGCGCTCGAACATGCCCGGGAGCGTGGCGATGGGAATGTGCGGGCGGCCGTCGAACAGCAGGTGCTCGTACACCTCGTCGGTGACCACGACGAGGTCGTGGTCGACGGCGATGTCGGCGATCAGCTGCAGTTCGTGGGCGTCGAACACCTTGCCCGTGGGATTGTGCGGCGTGTTGAGCAGGATCAACTTGGTGCGCGGCGACACGGCGCGGCGCAGTTCGTCGGGATCGAACACGAAGCGGCCGTCGCTGTCGGGGGCGAGCAGTACGGGCACCACGCGAGCGCCCGCGAGTGCGATCGCTGCCTGGTAGCTGTCGTACATCGGCTCGAAGACCACCACCTCGTCGCCGGCGTCGAGCATGCCGAGCAGTGCGCCGGCGAGCGCCTCGGTGGCACCGGCGGTGATCACCACCTCGGAAGCGGGGTCGAGGTCGAGGCCGTACCAGTGCCGCTGGTGCTCGGCGACCGCAGCTCGCAGGTCGGGGTCACCAGGCCCGGGCGGGTACTGGTTGACGCCCCGACGGATGGCATCGATCGCCGCGTCGAGGACGGCGGGCGGTCCATCGGTGTCGGGGAAGCCCTGGCCGAGATTGATCGCGCCGGTCTCGATCGCCAGGGCCGACATCTCCGCGAAGATCGTGGTGCCGAACCCTGCGAGCTTGCTGGTCAACACGTTCTCCGGCACGGCCGCGAGTGTAGGTGACGTCCTCCGCCCCCATCCCGAGCCGGTCGCCACCACCATGTTTGCGTGACGAAAATGTCGGGACGCCCCAATCAAACCGTCACGCAAACGAAGAAGGTCTCGGCGGCACCATGTTTGCGTGACGAAAATGTCGGGACGCCCCTATGAAAACGTCACGCAAACGGAGAGGGCCTCGGCGGCGGGGGCTCGGCGGGGCTCGGCGGGGGCTCGGCGGCGGGCCATTGCCCGAGCCGGATCGGGTGGGGTCAGGAATCGGGAAGGGAGGCACGGCGGCGGTCGGGGCCGCGGTGGTCGTGGGCGAGCGCCTGATCGAGGTACATGGCACCGCTCAGATCTGCCAGACGGTGGGTGACACCGCTCGTCTTCGCCTCGTACATCGCCACGTCGGCGGCGCGGATCAACTCGTCGAGCGTCACCCCGTGCCGCGGGAAGAGCGCGGCACCGATGGCGGCGGTCACCTGCACCTCGTCGACGATCGGCGTGTCACTCAGCCGCCGGCCGACGCGCTCGGCGCTGCTGCGCACCGCCGTGCCGTCCTGCAGCCCGGGCAACAGGATCACGAACTCGTCGCCGCCCCACCGGCCGACGGTGTCGGTGCCACGGACGGCATCACGCAGACGGTGCGCCGCAGCCTGCAACACCTGGTCACCGACGTGGTGGCCGAGCGTGTCGTTGATCTGCTTGAAGCCGTTGAGATCGATCAGCATCACGCAGACGCCGGTCGAGAACCGGTCGGCGGCGAGCAACGACTCCTCCGAGAGACGTTCGAACTCCCGACGGTTGACCAGGCCGGTCAACTCGTCGGTGGTGGCGCGACGTTCCAGCGATCGTCGATCGAGCAGGAACGTCCACCCGGCAAGAGCCATCAGCACGGTGCCGAGAGCCAGCAGCGACAGATAGAGCGTGAGGTTGTCGCCGGTCAGACCGACGTCGTCGGTCGCCGCCACGGTGACGACCACGGCGCCGGCCTCGTCTCCGCCGAGCCCGATCCTCTCGGTCAGCACCAGGTCACCGTCGATCCGCTCGGGGCCACGTCGGCCACCGGCGGACGCGGTGCCGTCCAACTCCACCGCCACCTGGACGTCGTACTGCTCGATGGCGCCCAG
>JAWLEC010000135.1:0-8334 GCA_041686315.1 Ilumatobacteraceae bacterium | reverse complement strand
CGCCAGCGCCTGCATGAGCTTCGTGCTGGCATCGAGCCCGGCCCTGCTGCTGGTGCTGATCGACGCCAACGGCTTCCGCACGGCGTGGCGGATGATGGCCGTGGCGCTGATCGTGGTGGCGGCAATCGTCCTCGTGCTGTTCCGCGTGAGCCCCGAGACCTCGGGGCTCGTGATCGACGGTGGCACTCCGGAGGCGACGACCCCTGCGTCGGCCGACGGCACCGCCGACCCCGCCGGCACTGCGGAGCACAGGACGCCGGCGGTCGTCGGCACCGACGACGACCTCACCCGGGACGAAGCCGTCCGCGACGTCCGCTTCTGGGCGATCACGCTGCCCGTGGCGGCGCTGGCGGCCACCGGCACAGCCCTGACGTTCCACATCGTCGACTTCGGCGCCGAACTCGGCCTCACCGACGACGAGGTCGTCCGCATCTTCGTGCCGATCGCCATCGTCAGCGTGCCGATGTCGTTCCTCGGCGGGTGGCTCGTCGACGTGATCTCCCCGCTCGTGATCGCCGGCCTGATGGCGGCCGCCCAGATCGTGATGTACTTCTCCGTCGCCCGCATCGACGAGACCATGTGGATCGTCGTCACCGTCGCCGCGTGGGGCATCGCACAGGGGTGCTTCTCTCCACTCACGTCAGCGGCGGTGCCACGGCTGTTCGGGCGGCGACACCTCGGCGCCATCTCCGGCATCCAGATGAGCGCGCTGGTGATCGGCAGCGCGATCGGCCCGGCGCTGTTCGCGCTCGTCGAGTCGATCGCCGGCAGCTACGAGGCGGCGCTGTGGGTGTCGATGTCGATGCCCGCCGCCGGGCTCGTCCTCACCGTCCTTCGTCGGCCATCCAGCTCCGGTGCCGGATGACGGCCTTGCGTGCCGCCTTGGCGAGCCGTTTGTCGGTGAGGTGACGCCCGAGCGCCTCGAGGACCTCCACGGTCTCCGGTTGATCGTGGCGCCACATGTCCTCGATCACGGTGAGCACGTCCGTGCCCCGCACACCGTCGAACGCAGTGTCGAGGTCGGTGGGATCGTCGATCATGGAGTGGAGCAGATCGACCATCGGCCCCACGTCGACGAATGCGCCCACCTCGTCCTCGGTGGCCAGGTCGTGTTCGAGCAGGAAGGTCGCCGCATGTCCCGAGCAGTGGGTGTCGAGCAGCTCCCGCACCGCCGGGGCGACGGCGCTCGGTGGTTCCAGGTCTCCGAGCAGGTCGAAAGCGATCAGTCGTTGCACGGGGAACTCGGCCGCCTGCGCGGCGTCGGCGAGGAGCCGAGCCCGCTCGGCGATGGAGCTGTCGGGCCGCCACAGCTCCATGGCCCTCTTCTCGGTGAGACTGCCCGTGGCAATGGCGTCGATCACCGTGGCGCCGTCGGCGGCGGCGAGATCGTCGAGGTCGGCGAACGCGTACCCGGCGTCGCGGACCGGCTCGGCCAGCGCGAACCGCCCCAACGGGGTGAGCGCCACCTCGCCGCTGACGATCCTGGGTGACACGGCGAAGCGCTGCGGTTCGACGACCCGGTCGTGCCACCTGATGATGCCACCGACCTCGAGCACCTCGAACAGTTCGGACAAGCCCATCTGCGTGCTGGCTCCCATCAGCGACTGCGAGCCGGGTATCCGCATCGCGCTGACCTCGAGCGCCAGCTCCTCGATGTCGTCGTAGTCGACGAACGCTCCGTCGACCAGCAGCGTCGAGAACCAGTGCGGGATCCCGTCGTCGAGCAGTATCCGGTGGGCGTAGTGCATGTCGCTCCACCTGGAGACCCTCGATCGGAGTGGCCCTGCCTCCAGAAGGCCGCGGACCACGGCGCGCGCCCGATCGGCCAGATCCTGTGCGGCCCACTCGTCGTTCGCCACGAGCTTGGTGCGCAACCGGCGGACGGCCCCGCTGTACGTGGCGACGTCGTCGATCAGGGTGAGCCACCGCAGGTCGGCGCTCGACGTGGTGCGGCGGGGTCGGCCGGTGAATTCCACGTCGAGGACGTCGCCCGTGTCGAGCGCATCGACGATCCTGCGGGCGGCGCCGAGGGAGATGTGGCCGGCATCGGTGAGCTTGACGCCCTCGGTGGCCACGATCTCGACGAACCCGTCGACGAGCTGCACCAACCTCGACTCGCGCGCCGAACGTTCGATCTCCTCGCGAGTGGGTGGGATGTAGGCGAACGGGAGCTGGACGGGCTCGGGCGGGAGCTCGGGTGGGGGCTCGGCGAGTGCCGCGTCGGTGTGGGCTCGACGCTCCTCGAACGGCAGTGCGTTGAAGGCCTCCATGCGCTGTTCGAGGGCGGCCTGCAGCTGTTCGGAACCGAGATTCGGGTCGGCGAGCAACTCCTCGATGTTGGCCAGCGGGTTGCCGCCGGCGTCGGTGAGGGCCACGGCACCGAGGCTCTTGCCGATGCCGAACTTCGACTCGTCGGCGAGCGCCTCGGCCACCTCGTCGACGAGATCGTCGACGTACACCATCACCCGTGCTGCCGACGCCGCTCCGCCACGGAGCCGACCGGTGGCTGCGAGGAACTCCACCATCGCCTGCACGGATCGACAGAGCGTCGGCGCCTCCTCGGGCGGGGCGGCGAACTGGCGCGGCGCCCAGTCGAGGAGGAAGTCCTCCACGTCGTCGGGTGTGAAGTGGGACAGGTCGCCGTTCGAGTGGTCGAACCGCCACGACAGGAACGTCTCTGCGTCCGCGACGAGCGATCCGTCGTCGTCGCCGTAGTTCGCGTGGACCCACGGCCCGAACTCCTCCACGAGCCTGTCCTTGACCTCGGTGAAGGCCTCGTGCTCGTCGGGACCGAACGTGAGCTGCACGACTCGAGTCTCGCACGGGTCGTCGCCGGATCGGAAGGGCGGGATCCTCGCGAGCGGGACCAGTAGCGACGAGATCGACCGTCGTCGACGGGAACCCGCCACGACACACCAAGATGTGACGGTGACGTCGATCGGCGCATTGGGCGAGAGGAAAGGGTGTCCCCGCAGGCGCCCGCTCCTGTTGCGGGTCGTCGGCACGGGGCTCCTCGCGCTCGTGATCTCCGCTGGGTGCGACGTCGACGACTCCAGCGCAGCGTGGCGGGCAGTGGACGTGGTCGACGGCGACACGCTCGACGTCAGCGGTCCCGGCGGCGAGCTGACCGTGCGGATCGTCGGGATCAACACCCCGGAGATCGACGAGTGCCTGTACGAGGAGGCCGCCGAAGCGGTCGCCGAACTCGTCGACGGCGAGGATCTGGTGCTCGTACGTGACGAATCCGACGTCGACCGGTTCGGCCGTGCCCTCCGCTACGTCGAGCTCGCCGACGGCACCGACGTGGGTGCGGCGTTGGTGGCCGACGGCCTGGCGCTGGCCCGCCGGTACGAGCCCGACACCGCTCGCCATGGCCGGTACGCGGAGTTGCAGCGCTCGGCCCGGGAGGCGGGTCTCGGGCTGTGGGCGCCGGATGCGTGCGGGGTGGCGACGACCGGCGTGTCGATCGACGTGGAGGTGAACGCCGACGCACCGGGCGACGACAACGAGAACCTCAACGGCGAGTGGGTGCGCTTCACGAACACCGGTCCCGAGCCGGTCGACCTCGACGGCTGGGAGGTGGCCGACGAGTCGGCGACCCACCGCTACGAGTTCGACGACGCCGTGCTCGGACCCGATGCGTCGATCACCCTGTTCACCGGCTGCGGGAGCGACACCGACGACGCCCGCTACTGGTGCGCGACGAACAGCGCCGTGTGGAACAACGACGGCGACACCGTGTTCCTCCGCGACCCGCGCGGCAACAACGTGGTGGTGTCGGCCTACTCGGGCTGAGCGGCGTCCCGTCTCGTCGGGCTCGTCCGAACGGATCCCGGTACGGCGTGCGTAGTGTCGGCGTCATGGCGTCCGATGCGCTGCTGGCAGCGGCCCCGATCATCGCCGTGCTGGTGCTGATGGTGGGCCTGGGCTGGTCCGCGGTACGGGCCGGACTGGTGGCTGCCGTGGGCACCGTGGCGATCGCTCTCACGACGTTCGACTTCGGAGGCGGTGACGACCCGTTCGGGCGCGCTGCGGGTGTGGTGGGCGTGCTCGCCGAGGCCGCGTGGGTGACGCTGACGGTGATCGCCATCATCGGCCCGGCACTCGCCGTGTACGAACTCCAGCAGCGCACGAGCGCCACCGACGTGCTGCAGGAGGGGCTGTCGCGTCTCACGCCCGACCCGCGAGTCGCCGCCCTGCTGATCGCCTGGTTCTTCTCGCTGTTCCTCGAGGGTGCAGCGGGCTTCGGCACCCCGATCGCGCTGGCTGCGCCGTTCCTCGTCGCCGCCGGATTCCGGCCGATCGAGGCGGTCAGCGCAGCGCTGGTCGGGCACGCCGTCGGCGTGTCGTTCGGAGCGGTCGGCACGCCGGTCCTGGCCCAGGTGGCGGCGAGCGACTTCACGGCAGCGGAACTCGCCCGGGCCACCGTGCCGTACCACACAATCCTCGGGTGGATCCTCACCGCCGTGGTGGTGGTGCTCATCGGCCGAGCCCTCCCCTCCGCCGGGCCGCCGTGGCGCTGGGGCGGCCTCGCTGCGGTGACGTTCTTCGTGCCGTACTTCCTCATCGGGCGCTTCGTCGGCCCCGAGCTACCCACCCTCGGTGGCGCGCTCATCGGTGCGATGGTCTTCATCGCCGTCGTCGTGCTCACCCGGCGTCGCAGTCCGGCGTCGCTCGCTGTCGGTCCGGCCGGCGGCGGCGACGTCGACTCGGGGACCGCGCCGGAGGCAACCCCCGCCCGGGCACTGCTGACCGCCGGAGCGCCCTACCTCGCGATCGTGGCGCTCGTGCTGATCACGCGCCTCGTCGGGCCGGTGAAGGACCTGCTGTTCGGGGTGGAGGCGAGCTGGGAGATCTTCGACGACTTCACCGGCTCGGTGCGCCCGCTGTACCACCCGGGTCTGCTGCTGCCGATCGCCTTCGCGATCGGCGCGCTGGCGCAGCGTGCGTCGGGCCATGACGTCCGCCGGGCGATCGCCACCACCAACCGGCGGCTGATCCCGGTGGTGCTGGCACTGCTGGCGATGGTGACGATCGCTCGGGCGATGTCGCAGTCGGGCATGACCGACGAGCTCGCCGAGACCGCCGCCGGTGTGGGGAGCGCATGGCCGCTGCTGTCGCCCGCCGTCGGAGCGCTCGGCACGTTCGTCACCGGTTCGGCGACGGCGTCCAACATCTTGTTCACCGACTTCCAGATCGCCACCGCAGAGGCGACGGGACAGCCGGTGCTGCCGCTGCTCGGCGCGCAGGGTTTCGGAGCGGCGGTCGGCAACATCATCTGCCCGCACAACATCGTCGCCGCAGCCGCCACCGTCGGCTTGTCGGGCAAGGAGGGCCTGGTGCTCCGGCGGACCCTGCCGGTGGCGTTGGCCTACGTCGCTCTCGGCGGCGGGCTGGCGCTGCTGGCGACGGCGTGAGGCCACGAGCGGTCCGGCACCACCATCACGGCATCGTCAGCGGTCAGCCGCCCAGTAGATGGTGAGTTCCTCGGCCCAGGGCGAGCTCTCGAGGTCATGCAGCCGCTGCTCGAGCGCTGCCCGATGCGCCGCGGCGGGCACGACGACGAACAGCCTGGTCGTCCCGCGGGAGGCGCGGACCGCAGCGAGCGGCTCGACTCCGAGTTCCTCGGCGGCGTCGGCCATCCGCCGTTCCGCCTGGACGGGCACCGTGGCCGACCGGTCGGCGTGGTGATAGGCCACGATGCTCTGCCCTCGGTCGACGAAGGCGGCGAGCTCGTCGAGGTAGGCGTGCTTCTCCGACTTCGTGCGGTGCGACGGCATCGAGTGGTCCGACCGGCGCAGGCCGTTGTCGGGATCGACGAACACGACCGAGCAGTCCGCCGTTGCCCGGTGCGCGGCACAGAGCCACGCACCCCGTCGCCTGATCCGGTCCGTTCTCGCGCCCGGCTCCAGATCGGTGAAGTGCAGGACCTCGCCGAAGGTCCGGGTACCTGTGGGCAGCACGCCGTGCGCTTCGAGCTGTGCGACCGACCGCTCTCCCCCGTCGACCATCGCTGCCAGCCGGTCGTACAGGTCGGGGTCGAGCGGACGGAGCTGTCGACCCGCCGGGGTCTGCGGGTCGAGGTAGGCCACGTGCTTGCCGTCGCCGTTGTGCGACTCGTCGGGGGTGAGGTACCAGACGACGCCCAACCGCTGCGGCGGGGCGTCGGACGACGGCGCCACCAACCACCGCAGCAGGCCCAGCTTCAGGAAGTCGCCGAGGTCGCCGGTGTATCGGTCCTGCACGACTCAACGTCCTACTCGCTGGGAGGAGCCGCTCGGACGCACCGATGTTCATCGGCACGGAGTCCGCGTGACCTGAGCGGTGACCGATCGACGGTTGGCAACGTCGCAGCAGCCGCCCGGCGGGCACGAGGGGTCTGCTTGCCACGGATTTCGTTTGCGCCCGCAACTGTGACGCTCCTATAGATGTCAAGTGGTCATTGCGGTGATGGTTTCGAGTGCTTGGTGGACTCGGGTGGTGTGGTGGTCGATGCCTCGTTCGAGTCGGGAGATGTTGGTGGGGGTGACGCTGAGTGAGACGGCGAGGGCGGTGAGGGTGACGCCGGCTGTGATTCGAGCATTGCGAAGCTCCTCGCCGGTGGGGATCTTGTCGGGTGGGTTGATGATCGCGGCGAAGACTTCACGGGCGACGAAGCGTTTCAGGCAGCGAATGATCTCGGCTTTGGTCTTGCCTTCTGCGAGGCGGCGGGCGACGTAGCGTTTCGTATCGTCGTCGTAGCGCATGCGCACGATCACGATCCGATAGAGCGCCCGGTTGGCGTTGCGGCTGCCTCCTCGATCGAGCCGGAACCGGATGGTCTTGCCTGACGACGCCGGCCGCGGGCACGCGCCGCAGAGCTTCGCGAACGCAGCTTCGGAATGCAGTCGGTCGGCGTTGTCACCGGCGGCCATCAACAACTGTGCTGCCGAGTGCGGACCGACACCGTGGAGACCCAACAGTGCTGGGAAGTGCTCGGCGATGATCGGCCGCAGCCGGGCTTCGATGTCGGCGATCTGTGCTTCGAGGAACCGGATCCGCTGGGCGAGCAGCTTCAACGCGACCCGGAGTTCCTGCTCGACGAGGTCGTCGTAGCTGGTGCGGAACCGGACCGCCGCGTTCAGTTGGTGTCGGAACGTCTTGGTCGAGAACCGGTCACGGAAGCTGTTCGGAGCACGGAACATCATCGACTTGAACTGGTTGATGGCCTCGACGCGATCATGAGCAGCCGACTCGTGTGCGGTCTCCAACGAGCGGATGGCCTCGACCGGGCCATCACCGGACTTCGGGATCGTTGATGCTCGACCAGACAACACCGCACGCGCTGCAGCCTCGGCGTCGATGAAGTCGTCCTTGCCGTCGAAGTAGCGGTCGAGCTTCTCCGGGCGGTTCACCTCGACCACCTTCACACCAGCGGCCGCGAGATGACGGGCGAGGCCCGCGCCATAGGTGCCGGTGGACTCGACCCCAACGGCATCGAGAGCTCCTTGATCACGCAGCCACTCGAGCGCCGCTTGGTGACCAACTGCGGTGGTCGGGAACGTTGCTTTTGCGAGCGTGCGGAACGTGAGTGTGTCGAGCACCGCTGCGACGTTGGTGTCGACATGGGTGTCGAAGCCGCCGGTGACACGGCGCCGTGTTGGTGTCATCATGATGTGTGATCCCTTCGATTCGGTTGAACGGTTGAGGAGGGATCAACGATCGAGAAGCGGACAACACAGAGACGGGTCTGCGCCAACAGGCTCCTATCAGGTCACACTTTTCGATCGAGGCTCCCGGAACGTGGTGGCCGGTGAACAGCTCGACGAGTCACAGTCAGGACACCTTGCGGGTCAGAGACACCCAGGGTCAGAGCTGAACACCGAACCACCACACCGGGAGTCTCCTCCACCGTCCGGAACGGTCTTCACATCATCTCTGTGACACCCCCTGACGAAGATGGTCGACATGTTGGATGTGCCGGACGCAGAGCTCGAGGCCACCGGGTCCGAGGGCCTGGGCGTCGACGGTCTCGTGGAGGAGCTGATGGACTCCGACGACGCCGGCCTCGATCAACGTCTGCGTGCCCTGGAACTCGAACGTCGCCGGGTCGAGGCCGAACTGGCGGTCACCGCGAACGAGATCGACCGGCGCCGCTCCTACGCCGACGACGGCCACCGCAACCTCAAGGCCTACCTGCGCGGCACCTGCTCCTACTCGAACGCCGAAGCCGCCCGCATCACCCGGCTCGCCGCAGCGGCCGATCACGTCCCCGGCGTCGCCGATGCCCTCCACCGGGGCCGTATCGGTGTCCCCCAGGCCAACGAGTTCGCCGTCGCGCACGGCAACCGCCGC